>JAVBQU010000062.1:0-3827 GCA_031548675.1 Bacteroidales bacterium | reverse complement strand
TTACTGCGGTTTTTATTTTTGAAGAATTATTGGTTGTGATGTTTGATTGTCGATTTTTATTAATTGTACCATATTTGTGCCGGAAATTAATTAGAGATGAAGTGGCACTTATGAGCACTTATGACTACTTATTAGCACTTAAATAGCGATAAAGATACCGATGGATAAGATTCAAAAACATTGTGCAGTATGTGGGGAGGCTTTTATTCCCAAGACGGTAAGCTCTGTCTATTATTCCAAGAACTGTAGCAATGCGGCATACCGCAAGAAGAAAATGCAGCAAAAACAGGAAGAACAACGAAATGCAGTTATAGCGAGATTAAGTTGATAAGATTTCGATTTATATTTTGCCAGAAGTTATTTCCCCTGCTTTCCCGGTTATTTCCCGCTCATGGCTTCCCAGCCGTTTGGGAAGCAGAAGCCCGCGAGAATAACCGGAGCATGAGAATAACTTTAGTCAGTTGTAAATTCTTGTTTTTACGGGCAAAAACAAGAAAGATTTTGCATCTATTCTAACGATGTTCATTCGATTTACATGTTCATTGGCACTGAACTGAGGTGTATCTTGAACAAAAACGTTTATGATTCTGCGTAAAACACCTCTATATCTTACAATTTTCACTATATTTGCAAAACATGATTTATAATGAATAGTCAAATGAATCGAATAAAAGAAGTTCTTGACCAAAAAGGCATAAAGCAAACGTGGTTAGCAGAACAATTAGGCAAAAGCTTCAATATGGTGAATGCTTATGCACAGAACCGTCATCAACCGCCGATGGAGGTCCTGTATAAGATTGCAGATATTTTAGATGTGGAAGTGGCCGATTTGTTGGTTGCGAAAAAGGATTTAAAGAAATAGAGACAATATGGAACAGCAAGTAAATCCTAATTATTCCAAAGCGATTCAGTTAATTAAAGGCGCTATACTCAAAAGCCGTTATCGTGCTGCAGCGTTGGCGAATCGGGAACTGTTATCGCTTTATTATGGGATTGGGAAATATATTTCCGAAAATACCCGGCATCATTTCTGGGGAACCAATGCCATTGAAACGATTTCGATACAATTGCAACAGGAGTTGCCTGGATTACGAGGTTTTTCGCAGGTAAACCTAAAACGAATGCGACAGTTTTATGAGGCGTGGGGACCTGTTTTTGCAAATCGTCAGCCAGTAACTGCTGAAATTCGTCCGTTATCAACGGACGAAATAGAAATAGACCTTTTAACTGTAAATCGTCCGCCAGCAGCGGACGAAATTCAAATAGGCCTTCTAATCATAAATCGTCCGCCAACAGCGGACGATTTACAACAATCTGATTTACAATTATTTTCATCTATTGGCTTCACACACCATTGTGAAATATTAGCTAAAACCGATTCATTGGAAGAACGCCTGTTTTATATTCAGCGTTGTGCCACAGAGTTTTGGAGCAAAGAAACATTGAGACACCACCTCAAAAGCGATTTATACGCAAAACAGGGAAAGTTACCCAATAATTTCAAAACAACTATTTCCGACATAGACCTTCAGAGAAAAGCCTTGTTATCATTCAAAGACGAGTATCTATTGGATTATATCAATATAGAGTCGCCCGATGACGAACCGGATGAACGTGTATTGGAAAGTGCGATTGTAAGCAACATCCGAAAATTCATCATGTCGCTTGGGAAAGATTTTTCCTTTATCGGAAACCAATATCGGTTAATTATAGAAGAACAGGAATACTTCATCGATTTACTCTTTTTCAATCGACAACTGCAATGTTTAGTGGCGATTGAATTGAAGCGTGGCGATTTCAAGCCCGAATACTTGGGAAAAATGAATTTCTACCTTTCAGCCTTAGACGATTTGGTACGCTTACCGCACGAAAACCGTTCCATTGGTATTATCCTTTGCAAATCGCAAAAACAAAATATTGTAGAATATGCTTTTCGCGATATGACAAAGCCTATGGGAGTGGCTACTTACAAGGTCGCGACAGAGCTTCCCGATGAGTATAAGAATATTTTGCCGGATGCGGAGCAGTTAAGGCAGTTGTTATAGGCAGATTAAATGAATGAAAATAAAAAAACAAGATAATATAGCTATGGATGTTCAAATAAAAGATAATAAAGTCTTTGCCCCACTCAAAAATAAATGGTTAATTGAGAAACCTGAAGAAAGAGTCCGACAGGAATACATTTGCCGATTGGTGAATAACTATGGTTTCTCTCTTGACCAAATGGCACAGGAGATACAAGTGAGCAACTCACAACGTGGACAAGGCCGTGCAATGGCGGATATTGTAGTTTGGCGTAATACAAAAGATAAAAATGAAGAAAATAATCCGATCATTGTAGTTGAGTGTAAGGCTGAGCATATTACTATTCATGAAGATGATTATTTTCAGGGATATAACTATGCTTCTTGGGCAGGTGCAGATTTTTTTGTTACTACAAACTTGAAAGAAACTCGTATCTTCAAGGTAATTAAAGGTAAAATGCCCAAGCGATTAGAGGAAATTGTTGATATCCCTAATTCTGGTATTGCCAACAATGCCAAAAAAGTAGATGAACTATTGAAGCAAACCAAAGCGTTTACACGCGATGAATTTTCAAAGCTATTATTTAAGTGTCACAATATTATTCGCAATAATGACAAACTTTCTCCTGAAGCGGCATTTGATGAAATAAGCAAAATCTTGTTCATTAAGATTCGTTACGAACGTAGTAATAGCGAAGCGCAGATTTTCTCAAAAGATGAATTTAAAAAAGCAAGAGATAGTTATAACCAATATAAACCTAAAGATGGTCCAGAGTTTTACCAATTCTTATTTGAGCAAACCAAACTTGATTTCAAAAATGATGACCTTTTTGACCAAAACGACACACTGAAAATAAGGGAAAACAGTTTTGAAGCAATTGTAGAAGAGTTACAAATTTATAATCTTTCCACTACTTCGGATGATGTGAAGGGTATTGCTTTTGAACAGTTTTTGGGAAAAACATTTCGTGGGGAATTAGGACAATTCTTCACGCCACGTACCATCGTAAATTTTATGACAAAGGTACTAGATCCAGAAGAAGGCGAAAAAATTTGTGACCCTTGTTGTGGTAGCGGTGGTTTCTTGATTAAAGCATTCGAATATGTTCGAGAAAAGATAGAACAGGAAATTCACATAGAAAAAGAACGTATTAAAACCCAATTCTATACAGATGCTTATGAGAAACTTTCTGATAAAGAAAAAGAAGAAATTGATTTACAGGTAAATGATTTGTTTGTTAAGCTCAATGCTGAATTGGATATTAATAATCCTAAAAGCAGACTTCGTGTCCTATCATACGATTGTATCTTTGGTACAGACGCTAATCCTCGTATGAGCCGCACGGCAAAAATGAATATGATTATGCACGGAGATGGTCATGGTGGTGTACATCATAATGACGGACTATTAAACGTAAATGGTATATTTGAAAATCGTTTTGACATAATTTTAACCAATCCACCTTTTGGCTCGCGGGTTGAAAAAACATTAAAAATAACAGAGGCAGACAAATATAAAGATACTGTTCGTATAGCTGAATATACCAAAAGATATGGTGAAGCTTATACAAAAGCGTTAAGCCAAATCAATGATAACATCAATAAATCTCTTCTATCCCTTTATAAAACAGGGGCAATGAGTACGCTTACCGAAGTGCTGTTTATTGAACGCTGTTTGAACTTATTAAAACCCGGAGGACGCATGGGAATTGTTTTGCCGGAAGGAGTTTTAAACAATACAAACTTACAAAAGATACGCGAATTTGTCGAAAGCAAAGCAAAGATAGTGTTAATTGTTTCTAT
>JAVBQU010000149.1:0-7081 GCA_031548675.1 Bacteroidales bacterium | reverse complement strand
TTCTTTTTCATTTTTCTTGATTTGTTTGGTGGATAAAATGATTTTGTGCTTACAAATGTAATTTCGATTTTACGTTTTACCTAAAAATGGAACGAAGCTGTAACGAAATTCGATGTTTTTTTGCAATGTGTTATATGTTAGGTTTTTGCAAAACTAAAAAATGCGACAAAATTGTAACGAAATTTTTTGGGAGTAATTTTCGACAAAAAAAATCAAGGAAAATCAAAGAAAAAATTATTGTTTGGGAATTGGTTCCTATTTTACATTTGAAAACATGCAATCTTAAGCTCCGGTTTAGGTAAATTAGGCATAATATGAAGAACAAATGGAAAGGATTAATAGTTTACACCTTATTATTATGTAAATGTGTTTTTAATTGGTGGTAATTATAGGATTTATTAAAACAAAAAAAGCCTATTGAAATAAATTCAATAAACTTTTTCGAATTACACTAATTGTCCGGGCTAAAATACTAATTACTAATTTTTATGGATTAATCAATGTAAATTTCTGAAATTTCTAAGTAATTCTGCGGAAGAAAGTTGAATGTCTTTTTATGAATAGCAGGAGTAAAAGAGAAGTTTGAAAATTATGCCGGATTTACTATTCATTATTATTTAATACAAGGAAATACAATTTGGTTACGGATTTCGCCCGGTGTTCTATTAAAATTTGCCTTGCAGAAATCATTAAAGTAGGACGCAGATGAAAACCCATATTCAAATGCTATTTCTGCAAAAGTTTTTTTAGTACAGCTGATTTCATGAAATATACTCCTTGCTTTCCGGGCTTTTAACCATCGGTAAGCAGGAATTCCAAATACCCGTTTAAAACGTTTTTCGAATCCCGATAAGCTGTAATTCATTATTGCTGCCAGTTCCGTTGATGATTTTACATTATCGCAATGCTCATACACTTTGCTTGAAAACTGAATATCGGAGGTTAAAACAGGGTCGAAAAAATGATATAATTCTTCTTTGGAATAATAAGTTTTCAATAGAAAAAGCAGTTCCTTTTGTTTTATTTCCAACAGATAGAAACATCCAAGTCCATCATTTAAATAATGGTTTAGTGTTTCAATGTATCTTTCTAGAAAAGTATTAATTTTCAGAGTTGTAAGCTTCGATGTTTTTTTAGGAACTACCTCTAGGTTTAGCAGCATTTCAAAAGAAAAATAATCACAGAAATGGAGGTCCATATTCATTTGAAACACCATAGCTTCTGTATCTTCCTGTACTATGCTGTTGTATTGGCACTTGGCAGGTACAAAAAAGAAGTATCCTGTATTTATATGTTCTTTTACATGAGAGCCGAAAGAAACAGATATAGACCCTTTAACTACAAAAACTATTTTATTTATCTCGTTAAATAAAGAAAATTGCGAACCTTTTTGCCTGACTATATATTCAATTTCTTGATTATTATTGCTCTGATATTGGAAGCATGGCGAATTTTCTTCCTTATACATTAATCCCATATATTTAATTGTATTTGCTATGTTATTTATACAAGCTGTTTAACACTATGTATAAATACATAACTTTGAACGCACAACGTGTTTTACTTAACTACATATTTCAGACAGGTTTAAAAATAAAACTGTTATGGGGTAGATAATTGAAAAAACATGATTTATAATCTTTTATCATAAATAAAGTCATTCATAATGGATGCTTTATAGTGATATATTCAAATTGTAAAACAATTTTTTTATAAACTAGAATTTTAAATTATGAATAGCAATTTCAGGTTGCAAAATTCCTACTTCTTACGGAGTCTTATTTTACAAAAAATCTCTTTTTTATTCAGATTTTCAGTCGTTCTGATTTTTTATGAAATGGCTTAGGAAAGATTGGGAAATAAAAATGAGAAATTCATGCCTTCCGGTATTTTTTGAAGTAGTCTAATATATGGTTTTGAATAGCATATAATCGTAGATTTTTTAAACAAAAAAAGCTTATTGAAATAAATCAATAAACTTTTTTGAATTACACCAATTGTCCGTGCTAAAATACTATTTTACTAATATATGGATTAATTAATGTAAATGGCGAAATAGAAATGGTTACAGGATACCGAAAGATAAAGCCTTATTCCGGATTTTGCCCGGTGTATTTTCAAGATTTACTTTACAAAAATCATTAAAGTGAGAAGCAGATGAGAATCCATATTCAAATGCTATTTCTGAAAAAGTTTTTTGGGTACAGCAAATTTCATGATATATACTCCTTATTTTTCTCATTTTTAACCATTCATAAATGGGAATTCCAAATACTCGTTTGAAACGTTTTTTAAATCCTGATAAACTGTAATTCATAATGCCTGCTAATTCTTCAGATGTTTTTACATTCTCATAATTATTATAGACTTTAATGGCAAATTGGGTATCAGCGTTTAGTATAGGATTGAAAAAATCAGATAAGTCTTTTTTCGAATAGTACGTTTTCAATAGCAGCAATAGTTCTTTACGTTTTATTTCAAACATATGGGGACATTTGAGTCCATCATTTAAATAAAGGCTTAGTATTTTAATATATTCCTGTAGAATAGGGTTTATCTTTAATACTTTAAGCTTTGAGCTTTTTTTTTGAACTACATCTTTGTTCAGCAGCATTTCGAAAGAAAAATAATTGCAAAAGTTAAGATCCATCTTTATGGGAAATCCTATAATTTCTGTATTTTCATGTGCTATACTGTAGTATTGGCATTTGGCAGGTACAAAGTAGAACTGCCCTGTACGTATGTGTTCTTTTACATGAGTGCCAAAAGAAACTGATATAAAACCTTTTATAACAAATATTATTCTGTTTGTCTCATTGAACAATGAAACAGGAGAACCTTTTATTTTAAACATATAATCGATTCTCTGATTGTCATTGTTTTCGAATTTATTGCATAGCTGATTCTTTTCTTTAGGTATTAATTCCATATTTTATTGTATTTATTATGCCATTTATATAAGCTACTTACTATGATGTATAGAGGCATAACTTTAAATCTAAATACGTTTTATTTTTACTTAACTACATATTATAGACATGTTTATAAATGGAGTGGTTATTTGAAAGTTAATTTAATAAATATATTTTATCATTTTTTACAGTGTGTAAAATCATGAACACAATAAGTCCTATATAGGTATTTCTAAGAATTGAATAATTTTTTTTCTAGATTAGAATTTTAGATTATTAACAGCGAATTGAAGGTGTAAATTTCTATTTTCAGGCAATATTATTTTGCAAGAAGTTGCTTTTTTATTTGGATTTTTAGCCGTTCCGATTCGTTCTGAATTGGCTTAGGAAAGGTTGGGGAATTAAATATAAGATTTATTCCTCATGCAATTTTTTTGAATAAGTTTGGGATGGTAATATGAAAAAATACAAGGCGTTTCTTTAGATAAAAAATGATTACATGATATTCTGCTTTCTAAAATAAAGTATTACGAAAGAGGTTGTATAAAAGGGCAAAAATACATGAGACTGCAAGTCGGAATGGCTAAGCAGTATCATTATAATCAAATTTTATAGTCTGAATAATCTTTAACCACCATAGGTTTATTACTCCAAAAATTTTGATTTTGAAAAAATAGAATATGATGCGTTTATAACTTTTCCAAATAATGCCTTACATCCATTAGCAGCCAGATAGGGGTTGAGGTTGCACCGCTGATTCCGATTGTATCATTGGGAGAAAACCATTTTATATCTATATCTTCAATTTTGCTAATAAAATAGGAGAGAGGGTTGCTTTCTTGACAGATATGATATAAAAATTTTCCATTGGAGGAATGTTTTCCGGCTACAAAAATTATTTTGTCGAAACGTTTGCAAAATGCTTGCAACACTCCTTTGCGATTGGCAACGGAACGGCAGATGGTGTTTTTTACTTTTACAGAAATACCGGCTTGTTGTAATTCGTTAATGATTTGAATAAATTTATCGATAGATTGGGTTGTTTGGCTGTAAAGCGTAATCTGTCTAGGGAGTTCATTCAAATTTAGTTCGCTTATTTCATTGAACACCACCAAATCGTTGCGGATATATCCGGCAATACCGATTACTTCGGGATGGGTTGCTTTTCCATATAAATAAATATGTTCTCCGTTTTGATGGGATAATTCTACCTGTTTTTGTAAAGCGGTAACAATAGGACAGGTAGCATCAATAATATGATTTTGGTTTTTACGGGCAGCTTCATAGCTTTCGGGGGGTTCTCCGTGGGCACGGAAAAGAATAGTTTGGTTTTCTAATTCCGGAAGCTGGCTATGCTGGATGGTTTGCAAACCGGATGTTTGCAAACGGTTATTTTCTTCTTCATTATGTACAATATCACCTAAACAATATAATGGATTTTCTGATTGTAGAGCTTCTTCAGCCTTTTTTATGGCATTGGTTACTCCAAAGCAGAATCCTGCCGAAGAGTCTGTTTCTACATGAAGATATAGTTTCGTATTCATTGTATTGGTAAATTGTATATTTTAGGCTTAACCGCCATTGCGGGGATTATAGTCCGAAGCAACCGCCACCCTGATAGAGCAAGATTGGCTTTGCCAATCTTGTGAGTTTTAAATATAGATTGTTTTATTATTCTGCGTAATACATCGTTTCTAACATATAACTCCAAGCATTGCTTTTATCTTGAAAGGGAGTTTCGTCGATACTTTTTAACTGGGCTTCCAAATGTTTTATTTTTTTCAAACAAGATTCGTCTATGGTATAATCATCCTCATTAAATTCGGGATTATGTGTAAAAAAATCATCACATATTCTATAGAATTCTATAAAATATTGTAGACAGCTATTTATAGCATAAAGTCTATTTTCCCACGATTCGTAAAAGCAGATATTGTTATTATCTAAATCAATTACAATCTGGGTCATGGTTTCTTTATCTTCTGCAAGGGTAAATAATAATCCGTATTTTGATTTAATGGTAGATGCTTCCTTCGTTAAAGGTTTATAAGTATTAAAAGTACCAAAAGGAAAATTTATTTGGGGAAATCCGGTTTGTATCAATAATTCTTGATCCTCCTGTTGCAAAGAAGATGTTGTAATAATATCAGAAGAATATTTTAAAAAGTCACTCATTATATGAATTTATTTTGTTTGCAAAGGTACACATCCTTGTAGATAATAGCAAAAGAGACTGCTTGCACAAGCAGTCTCCGAAATTATATAAACTTACAAAGTTTACTATCTGCCTAACATAAATGTTAAGCCTACGTTAAACGTAATGTTTTGAAATCCCTTATAGTTTTTCATAAAAGAAAACTCATTGGTATTGTAAGTATAAGCCGCTGATACATGAAGCCCCATCGAAGATTCTTCATCGAAACTCAAAAAGGCTCCTATTTCAGGACTTATAATAAAACCATATTGGTCTGTCCATATCAAATTTTCTTGTATAAAAACATTCTCTGTCATATAATTAAATCCGATATTTAAGCCGGCATAAGGTTGTATTTTAGACGATGGCATAAAATTATACATTCCGCCTGCTTTAAATGGAATATAGCTGATGTAGCGGTATTGTGCTGCTGTAATGGCAAAACCACCTTTAGTATAGGTTTCCCTGTCTTTTAATTCATAAAAATTATTCCAGCCTACTCCAAAATCAAGAGCAACGTTGTCGGTCATATATATTTGTCCGCCAAAATTAAAACCGGCAGGGCTTACTGCTGAAATAAAATCGGATGAGCTTCCAATGGGAATACCAATGCTCCAGTCGATAGAATAGTATTGCTTGGTTTGCGATTTAAGAGTAGTAGGTAAAAATCCTATAATCGCTATGCAGGTTATGATTAATATCTTTTTCATTTTACAATCATTTTAATGTTATAAATTACCTTATTTCTTTAGTTGCGGCGTTTGATTAAAACAATCATCAATAGCTGTTACAATATCGGATGTAGAATGATTTACATCTAATAGCCCCCGAACAAGTCCCAGCCATCTTACCGGTATTTTTTCGGCGGCAACATCCTTGTGTTTCAAATCATACATTTCCATAATTAAAGTGCCTGTTGAATAAGCTGTGGTATAAGATGGATAGTAGGGTAGAGGATAGTAAGGGTAGTAACCGCTCCACCATGGATAATAATAATCCCAGTAATCCCACCACCAGCCGGGATAATATGTTGTAATGTTAACTACTTTCAAAGCAGATAAGCCGATAACAAAATCAGGATTACCTGTGCGTAAATCAACTTCTGTAAATCCTTTAGCCGTAAGGTCTTTTTCTATACGATCTTTTATTGTATTGAAAAGAGGAGTTTGCTCTGTAATTGCTGTTTTGCTGCCATCGTTAGATAAAATAACCAAGGAGTCGGAAACAGCGAAAGTACTTAATGTACCAAAATTAAAATCGGTTTGTACATTAGTTATGGATACTAATTGTTCTTCCGCTACATCTAAATCATTTGGTTCTGGATAACATGCTGTAAGCAGCAACATGGGAAGAAACAAATACCATAAAGATTTCATTTTTCGTTTCATGTCTTTTATTTTTAAATGGTTGTTAATTTTATAAAGTAACAACGGTTTGAAAATTTTGTTTCGCTGTATCAGGGATTTTGATGAGCATATAAAAACAAAAAGTTCATTTACGTTTGTAAATGAACTTTTTACATGAAGTATGAAAATTAAAATGAAACTATATTATATGCGGTGTTGCAGAATAGTCCGTCCTGTATGTTTTCCGGCTAACATTTGCGAAATAACAGCACTCATATCCTCTAATGAAACTTTTTGCACTACGCTATTCAATTGTGCGGGTTTCCATTTTCCGCCTAAATTTTCCCATATTTTCAAACGCATGTCCATTAAAGCATCTGCCGAATTGATACCCAAAAGATTTACACCATTTAATATAAAAGGGAATACGGTTAGGTCTAATTTGGTTCCGGCTACATTTCCGCAAGTGGCTACACTGCCTAATTTACTGCATCCTTTTATTAAGGTGTTTAAAACATTACCTCCGGCAGTGTCAAAGGCTCCTGCCCATCGCGATTTAAGTATAGGTTTTCCGCTCTGATCGTCTACCTCTTCGAAAGGAATAATTTTATCTACGCCTAATTTAAGCA
>JAVBQU010000110.1:0-17068 GCA_031548675.1 Bacteroidales bacterium | reverse complement strand
TCTATTGTTATCACAGCTGTTTATATATTGCGCGTAGTTGGAAAAATCTTGTATGGAGAGGTAGTAAACAAAGAATTTTTAAGTCTAAAAGATGCCACTTGGTTTGAAAAAATTTCGGTTGTAACTTTGATTTTATGTATTGTAGGTGTGGGAAGTTTTCCGTTCTGGCTATCAGATATGATTAGCAATAGTCTATCACATGTTATTCAGGTTTTAGCGATAAAATAATAAAGTTTTAAGGACAAAATTTTAATCTTAAAGATTATAATAAGCAAAAAATGAAAGAAGTAGAAGTAACATCAGGAGGAATTAACCATAAAGCCATAGATATGGGGCAGTTCAATCAATTGATGGATTATTCTTATATTCACCCAAAGCGGCATCAGGAAGTAAAAGGAAAAGTATTTGTTGGAGAGCTACTTAATTCAACTGGTGCAGAGCTATCATTTACTGTAATACCGCCAAATGTTGAAATGCCATTTATGCACCAACATAAAAACCATGAAGAGATTTATCTGGTTTTAAAAGGTTTTGGACAATTTCAAGTTGATGATTCACTTTTTGAAGTATCGGAAGGCTCTGTAATACGTATTTCTCCAAATGGAAAAAGAATATATCGGAATAATTCTACTCAGCCACTGATATTATTATGTATACAAAACAAAGTTAATTCATTTGATAGTTTTCAAGTTGAAGATGGATTTTTGGCAGAGGGTAAAATATTGTGGAAGGAATAATAAATAGAACTGGTCAAAAATTTTGACCACCTAAGTAAAAGAAATGAGCAACATCGTGAAATTTGATAATATTGAAAATAAAATTATCATTATTCGAAATCAGCAAGTGATTTTAGATAGCGATGTGGCTGCCTTGTATGGTGTGGAAACGAAACGTATTAATGAAGCCATAA
The DNA here is from genome assembly GCA_031548675.1 of Bacteroidales bacterium. Taxonomy (GTDB): domain Bacteria; phylum Bacteroidota; class Bacteroidia; order Bacteroidales; family P3; genus JAVBQU01. Next base: position 16,158 of record JAVBQU010000110.1, on the reverse strand, counting down.
AAAATAATCCTGATAAATTTCCACAAGGATATGTTTTATTGCTTAATAAACAAGAATTTGCAAATTTGCGGTCGAAATTTTCGACTACAAATTTAATGAAATCACGGGTACTGCCAAATGCCTTTACTGAAAAAGGGCTTTATATGTTGGCGACTATTTTGAAAAGTCCGGTTGCAACACAAACTACACTTGCTATTGTAGAAACTTTTGCGAAAATGCGAGAATTATCAAGAACAGTAGCCGAATTATCAAATGCACAGGAAGAAGCTAAACAAAAATCATTGATGCAAAAGAGCGGTGAAATATTTGCCGATCTTTTGGGCGGCGAAATGCAGGTAAGCGATACCGAAACTAGTATAGAATTGAATTTTGCCGTGTTGAAATTGAAACACACGGTTAAGCGGAAAGCTGATAAAAACGAAAAATAATTATCATTATAAAAAATAAAAACTATTATGAACTTTAGTGATTTTCTATTCATGCGCCACGAAATATCATTGACCCTGATATTTATTATCTTGTTGATGTATGATTTGATAGCTTCGGGCGAGCACAAAAGAAAATATTTTCAGGGGATAGCGTGTGCTTTATTTGCATTACATACTGTACATAGCTTTTTTCTGCCCAATGAAGCAGGTGAAGTATTTGGTGGAATGTATATAAGCGGAAGCATGTTTATGTTGGTAAAAAATCTACTAAATATTGGTGTTTTGTTAATGTTTTTGCAAGCTAATAGTTGGTTGAAGCACGAAGATACATTTGCTAAACGTGGAGAATTTTATGTAATTACATTATTTACATTATTAGGAATGTATTTCATGATTTCTTCAGGAAACTTTTTAATGTTCTACATCGGTTTGGAAACAGCTTCTATTCCTTTGGCTACTTTGATTGCATTTGATAAATTCAAACACAAATCGGCAGAAGCCGGTGCAAAATACATATTATCAGCAGCATTTTCATCAGCCATTATGCTATATGGTATTTCATTGTTATATGGCGTTGCGGGAAGTATGTATTTCTCCGATATGGCAACTGTTATTACCCATAATTATATGTCGTTATTAGGGTTGGTATTTTTCTTGGCAGGATTATTTTTTAAATTGTCGATGGTACCATTCCACCTTTGGACAGCCGACGTGTATGAAGGTGCGCCTACACCCGTTACAGCTTATTTATCCACTGTTTCTAAGACTTCGGTAGTTTTCATTTTTATGATACTATTATTCAAAGCTTTTGCAACTTTTGTTACAGAATGGCAAAATATTCTTTGGTGGATGATAATAATAACCATTACAGTGGGTAACCTTTTTGCATTACGTCAACAAAATTTGAAACGTTTCTTAGCTTTTTCTTCTGTTTCGCAAGCCGGTTATTTGGTATTGGGGGTTATAGCTGCCACAGCAACAGGAATGACTTCAGTAGTTTATTATGCATTGGTTTATATCTTCTCGAATTTTGCAGCATTTGGTGTTATCCAAGCTATTGAAAGCAAAACCGGAAAAGTGGAATTGAAAGATTATAACGGACTTTATTCTACCAATCCTAAATTGGCATTGATTTTTATGCTGGCACTTTTTTCATTAGGAGGTATTCCTATTATGGCTGGATTTTTCAGTAAATTCTTTATTTTTACCGCAGCCGCTTCGCAAGGACAGTATTTATTGGTTTTCATAGCATTGCTGAACACTATTATTTCATTGTTCTACTATTTATTGCCTGTAAAAGCTATGTTTTTAACCAAATCAGAGAATCCTATTGAACGTATCAAAACAGATTGTTATGGAAGAATAGCTTTGTTAATTTGTATAATAGGTTTATTTGTAATTGGTATGTACAGCCCAATTTATGACTATGTAAACAGCTTGGCATTTGGAATGTAAGGAAAAATTTATTTGTTAGATAAAAACTTCAAATGAGGCTATCTAGGAAATTAGATAGCCTCATTTGAAGTTTTTATCAATAATAAGTTTTATAGGTTTCTAGAACTAGAAATAAAAATAGCATGTCAGAACAGCGGACTTTTCGTAAATATTTGTATATAATACTTGGCAGTATTTCTTTAGGATTAGGTATTTTAGGTATTTTCCTTCCTCTGCTACCTACAACTCCTTTTTTACTGTTAACAGCAGCCTTATATTTTAAAGGTTCAAAGCGTTTTTATAACTGGCTGATTTCTCATAAGTATTTAGGCTCATATATCGAAAACTTCAGAAAATATAAAGCAATTTCTAAACAAGTAAAAATATCTTCTATTTTCTTGCTTTGGGTTACTATCCTATCTTCTGCTTTTTTTGCAGTTGATAAGCTTTGGTTGCGTTTGTTACTTATAGGAATAGCCATTGGTGTAACCATTCATATTCTTTCTTATAAAACATTAGATAGGAATGTAGGAGAAATAGATACATCGGAAGAGGATGAATGTAATTCTAAATCCTGACAATGCTAACTTCCGCTTCAATATCAGGATGCAATTGTTTTTTTACTTTACAATAATTGGTTACACGGATTAAGCCTGCATCGTGACTTTCAGGAAAATCTTTCGGAACAAAAATTTGGGTAATAATTTTTCCAATTCTACCATCTTCTTCACTCCATTCTACATTTTGTGTCAATTTAATTCCTTCGGCTGAAAGATTCCGTTGATCGCAATAATTTTTGATAAAAATTCCGGCACAGCATCCCATAGAAGCTAAAAATAAATCATATGGACTTGGAGCGGTATTTTCTCCCTGATGTTCAGCAGATAAATCGGTTTTAACTTCGAACCCATCAAAATGAGCTGAGATTCTTTTTTTTCCGTCAATTGTGATTTCCATAATAAAATAATATGTCTTTGAATATAGGTTTCAAAAATGTAATTTTGCAAATATATAAATTTTTGCAGAATGTTGAAGAAAAGAAATTTGATTATCAGAGATGCAAACTTTTAAAGGTCGGTCATATTGTTATTATTTGTTTAAAGTATTGATAGAGAAATTTAGTCTTTAAAATGGGAGTTGTTATTCGTCAAAGCATAAAAGGAACTATTGTTACCTATGTAGGTGCATTTATAGGGTTTTTGACAACAATTTTTATTGTAACCAAATATCTTGGACAGGAAAATTACGGGCTTTTACGTTTGATTACAGATACTGCCGTTTTATTTTGCGCTATTGGGCAAATAGGCACTTCTGCCTCTATCATAAAGTTTTTCCCGTATTTCAAAAATCATGAAAATAGACATAATGGATTTTTCTTTTATGTATTGATTGTACCATTTATTGGCTTTTTATTAGTTTCGGCTGCTGTTTTGATTTTTCAATCGTATATTACAGCATATTATTCACCAAATGCAGGTGGATTTATCAAGTATTTTTATTGGCTTTTCCCTCTGACTTTTTTTATGATTTACCAATCGGTATTTGAGACCTATTCAACTGTATTACTTCGTATAGTGGTACCTAAATTTATCAGGGAAATTTTAGTAAGAATATTAGTGATAGGTATTTATTTACTGTATGGTTTTCATGTGATTAGCTTGGATGGATTGATAATTTCTTATGTACTTATTTATTTTTTAGCAGCTTTAATAAACTTATTGTACATAATGCGTCTTGGACAAATATCGTTAGTCCCGAAATTTTCATTTATTCGCAAACCATTACGTAAAAGTATTATTAGGTTTACGTTTTATATGTTAGCGGCTGCTATTGGAGCTAATTTAGTCCTGAAAATTGATGTATTTATGGTTAGTGGCCAGATTGGGTTACAAGCTAATGGAATTTACAATATAGCCCTTTTTATGGCAGCTATTGTTGAAATGCCTACACGGTCGCTAAGTATGGTTGCTATGCCCATTGCCTCAGAAGCATACAGGAAAAAAAATATTTCAATTATAGATGGATTGTATAAAAAAGTATCTTTAAATCAATTTATAACAGGAAGTCTGATTTTTTTGGTGCTATGGATAAATATTGATAATGTATTTGCGATATTTCCGGAAGGACCTCATGGAGAAAGATATGATTCCGGAAAATGGGTTGTCTTTTTTTTGGGAATAAGTTATTTAATGAATAGTAGCTGTAGCTTTGGATATTCTATTTTAAGTATATCCAAATATTACTATTACACATTGTTTTTCCTATTTTTCTTATCCTTTCTTACGATAACGACAAATAATTTATTAATACCTCACTATGGAATAATAGGTTCTGCTTTGGCAACAGCAATTTCTTTTTTTGTTTATAATGCTTGCCAAATAATTTTGGTAAATAGAAAAATAAAAGTTTTACCATTTTCTTTACCAATATTCAAGGCTTTATTAGTACTTTTGGCTATTTTGGGTTTGAATTACTGCCTTCCTTTTATTAAGGATCCGATAATAGACGGTATTATCAGAACAATTGTTTTTGGAGGATTGTTTGTTATAGCCATATATGTGTTGAAAATATCAGAAGATATAAATAAAACCATAAAACTTGTTTGTGGAAAAGTTGGCATTAAACTGAAATAAAATTGATTTGAGAAAAATTCATTTGATATAAAGAGATATTTATACGCATGAAACAGGTAATTATTTTAGGAACAGCACATCCGTTACGAGGCGGTTTAGCATCGTATAATGAACGTTTATGCCAAGCATTTATAGACAATGGAGATAAGGCTCAATTATATACATTTTCTTTACAATATCCATCCATATTATTTCCGGGAAAAACACAGTTTTCCGAAGCAGCTAAACCTGATTTAGATATAAAAGTCTGCGTAAATTCAATCAATCCATTTAACTGGTGGAAAATAGGGAAGAAAATTCGTAAGGAAAAGCCTGATATTTTGATTTTTAAATATTGGATGCCTTTTATGGCTCCATGTTTTGGAACCATTGCGCGTATCGTAAAAAAGAACAAGCATACGAAAATTATTACAATTGTTGATAATATGATTCCTCACGAAAGGCGTTTTCATGACACTATTCTTTCGAAATACTTTATCAAACCAATAGATGCATTTATTGCGATGTCGCAATCGGTTTATAATGACATTGAACAATTTGATACAAGAAAGCCCAAAAAGTTGTCACCGCATCCATTATTCGATAATTTTGGAAGTATGATTTCAAAAGAAAAAGCTATTGAAAATATTGGGTTAGAAAACAATTGTATTTACTTTTTGTTCTTCGGTATTATTAGGGCATACAAGGGTTTGGATTTGCTAATTGATGCCTTTGCCGATGCACGTCTACGTCGTTTTCCTGTAAAATTAATAGTAGCAGGCGAATTTTATGAAGATAGTAAACCATACATAGATGCCATAAAAGCCCATGGATTGGAAAATGATATTATTTTACATACACATTTTATTGCTAATGATGATGTAAAAAACTATTTTTCTGCTGCCGACATGGTAGTGCAACCCTATAAAGATGCAACGCAAAGCGGAGTGACCCAAATCGGTTACCATTTTGAGAAGCCTATGCTGGTAACAAATGTTGGCGGTTTGGCAGAGATTATTCCACATGGAAAAGTGGGTTATGTGGTAAATTCTGATAAACAAGAGATTGCTGATGCAATGGTTGAATTTTTGGAAACTCAACCTGATTTTTCTGAAGGAATTAAAAGAGAAAAGAAGAAATACAGTTGGGAGCAATTAATATCAGCTATAGAAAATTTATATACTAAATTGTAGAAAATATGAAGATTCAGAGTAAAGCCCCTTTGAGATTGGGTTTAGCAGGAGGAGGAACCGATGTGTCGCCTTATTCCGATTTATATGGAGGTGCGATATTAAATGCGACTATTAGTCTGTATGCTTACACAACGATAACTCCTCGCACTGATGGAAAAATTATTTTTAATTTGGAGGATAGAAATGAAACTTATACATATAATGCCGTTGAACAATTGCCGATTGATGGAGAAATAGACTTGCTGAAAGCAATCTATAACCGAGTGGTAAGAGATTATGCAAAGAAACCTTTAGCATTTGAAATTTCAACTTATGTTGATGCTGCACCCGGTTCAGGTTTAGGAACTTCTTCAACATTGGTAGTTTCTGTATTAGGCGCTTTTGCCGAATGGCTTTCTTTACCTTTGGGAGAATATGATTTGGCACATTTGGCTTATTCTATTGAACGCGAAGATTTGGCTATGGCAGGAGGGAAACAAGATCAATATGCAGCAGCTTTCGGTGGATTTAATTTTATGGAATTCTATGAAAAAGATAAGGTTATTATTAATCCTTTGCGTATAAAAAGTAAGATAGTCAACGAATTGTCTCGTAATATTATATTATATTATACAGAAACAAGCAGGCAGTCTGCGGATATTATTAAAGAACAGCAGAAAAATGTAAAAGAAAAAAATACACAATCCATCGAAGCTATGCATAAATTGAAAGAGCAGGCAATCATGATGAAAGAGGCTTTGCTGAAAGAAGACTTGAATGAAATCGGACAAATTCTTAATTTGGGTTGGCTGTACAAAAAGCAGATGGCAAGAGGTATTTCGACCGGATTATTTGAAGAACTCTATGAAGCAGGAATAAATGCCGGTGCAAGTGGCGGAAAAATATCAGGAGCAGGTGGCGGTGGTTTTATCTTTTTTTATTGTCCCGATAATGCCCGATACAAAGTGGTAAATACTTTGCAGAAATATGGCGGTTCAGTTCGTCGTTTTGAATTTACAGTAAATGGATTAGAAACATGGACAATCAGGTAAAAATTACAGAAGCTGTGGTTTTAGCAGGCGGTTTTGGAACACGGCTGCAATCGGTTGTAAGCGATTTACCTAAACCTATGGCAGATATTAATGGTAAGCCTTTTTTAGAATATTTACTTTTGTATTTAAAAAAGCAAGGCTGCCTGCATTGTGTTTTGTCAGTTGGGTATAAGTATGAGTCTATTATCAATTATTTCGGGAATGAATTTTTGGGAATAAAGTTGGACTATGCTATAGAAAATGAACCTTTGGGAACAGGCGGAGGAATAAAGAATGCCTTGAAATTTATCAAACAAGACAATTTCTTCTTATTGAATGGCGATAGTTTTTTTGATGTAGATTTACAGCAATTATCAGATTTTCACTTTCAGAAAGAATCATCAATTACACTCTCTTTAAAAAAGATGCAACATGTAAATAGATATGGTACTTTAGAATTGCAGGATAGTAAAATTATCCGGTTTAATGAAAAAGCAGAAATTGCAGAAGGATTTATTAACGGAGGAGTATATGTAATATCCAAAAATGTTTTTTTGGACAAAAATCTAGGAATCAAATTTTCTTTTGAAAAAGATATTTTAGAAATGAAAGTTAACGAAATACCTATGCACGGAAATGTTTATGATGGTTATTTTATTGATATAGGAATTCCTGAAGATTACCAAAGGGCACAAAAGGAGTTAGAATTATTTTTACATCAAAAAAATATCGTTTTAAGTAAAATGTAATCAGATAGATAGATTTTAATTACTTTTATTAAGCAGCACAGACTTTTCGAATAATTCATTATCTTTGCATTCTTTTATTAGTTCATTAAGTAGTAATACATTATGTTTAAATGGTTTGTAAATAAAACCCAAAAACTATATAATCGTCTTTTTAATTCAAAGTCAAAAGATAGATTAATTATTCAGAACTTATATGTTCTGTCAGCACAAGAACAGATTCAAGCATTGACAAGGGAAATAAAGCTAAGAGACCAAAAGAGGCTGGAAGTTTTTGGCTACAAGGTTTATTCTCAGAATGATGAAGATGGAATTATTCAAGAAATTTTTAAAAGGATAAAAGTAACAAATAAAAAATTTGTTGAAATTGGAGTAGGAGATGGGCTAGAAAACAATACATATTTCTTATTTTTTAAAGGTTGGACAGGAGCATGGATTGAAGGGTCTCATAAAAATGCACAAGATATTCGTAAACGTTTTCATTCGTTGCTACATACCCATAAACTTCAAATTGTTGAACACTATGTTGATCAAGAAAATATCAATCAAATCTTTACAGAAAGTGGTTTGATAGGAGAGATTGATTTATTCAGCATAGACATTGACGGCAATGATTATTACGTATTAAAAGCATTAGATTGTCTTTCGCCAAGGGTTATTGTAGCCGAGTATAATGGGAAATTTCCTGCCGATGTAGACTGGTGTATGCATTACGATTCCAAACATCGTTGGACTGGTACAGATAAAATGGGGGTAGCTTTATTAACCCAGACAGAAATGCTTAATGCAAAAGGATATCAATTGGTAGGTACAAATATAACAGGAAGCAATGCTTTTTATGTAAAAAAAGAATTGTGTAAAGATTTGTTTATAGAACAAGATATTAAAGAATTATATAATCCAGCAAGATATCATTTAACCTCAGGATTTGTTGTTGGACATCCGGCAAAAGAATGTATCATTTAATTTATAATGGAGAAAATGAGTAAAATAGAAAAAATAAGTAAGATTATAGGTTATAAATATATTAGGCATGGACTCCCATATCGTTGGCTTTGCTATAAAAATAAAGAGAAAATAAATCATTTAAAATCTCTGCTTCAAGATGAATTATCGGTAAAAGTTATAGACTTAAATATAAAGGCAAAAAAACTGAGAGATTACAAATGTTTGGGAGAAATTTTTGATGTAAGTAAAGAGATTCAATATACAGATATTTTAGGAGTAACAATCCGCAGAGACCCTGAGCATTATTTTGTGAAAGATATAGTTAAATTAAGCACTGAAGAGGTATTTGTTGATGCCGGCGGGTATATAGGAGATACTGTATTAGAATTTGTAAATAAAACTAAAGGAGACTTTAAGAAAGTTCATATGTTTGAAGCAAGTAAGAGAACATGTGAAAAAGCTGTAGAAAACTTGGAAGCTCATAAAATAGATATGCAGAAAATATGCATTCATAATGTTGGACTTTTCTCGTCAAAGCAAGAAGCTTTTTTCGATTGGAATGCAGGAGGTTCACAAATTAGTAAAAAAGGGCAGGAGAAAGTACAATTAGTAAAATTTGATGACTACTTATCCGAAGAAGATAGGAAAGAGGTTACATTTGTTAAAATGGATATAGAAGGTGCTGAAATGGACGCTCTTAAAGGAATGGCAGAAACAATAAGTACATATAAGCCCAAATTAGCAATTAGTATATATCATTTAGATACTGATTTGTGGGAAATACCCCTTTATATACATCAGTTAAATCCTGATTATAAGTTTTATATCAGGCAGCATGCTACTGTTGGAGAAACTGTTTGTTATGCCTTGTAAAAATTTAAAGATATGACAGCAACAACGCAAACTTTAAAGTTTTGGACTGATTTTGAAAAATCATTAATTGAAGGAGATGGCATTGATATCGGCTGTGGACCAGACCCAATCAAACCTGATGTTAGAAAATTTGATGTCGAAGATGGTGATGCCAATGAAATAAGCAAATATGTAACTGAAGTTTTTGATTTTGTGTATTCTTCTCATTGTTTGGAGCATATGCATAAACCTGAACAAGCATTGCAAGAATGGTGGAAATTGGTGAAACCCGGAGGTCATTTGATATTTTTAGTTCCAGATGAAGATTTGTATGAACAGGGTGTTTGGCCTAGTCAGTATAATTCAGATCACAAGGCAACATTTACAATATCTAAAAGAAAAAGCTGGTCGTCGGTATCCTATAATGTATTGGAATTGGCAAATTCTTTGCCCAATGGGAATATTATTAATTTGGAATTGCAGGATATAGGCTATGACAGGCATTTACTTTCATTTGCAAAGAAAACAAATACATTTTTTCATAAAACATTATTTAAACCACGTTTTATGAAGCGTTCTTGGTTGGGACGTATGTTTAATGCAACATCTCAACTTGATAAGGAAAATGTTGTTGCACAAATTCAATGTATTGTAAAGAAACAACCCGAATAACAAAAACTTTTAAAGTGGAAAAATTTCTGCATTTCTGTTTTTCGATTTTTGACTTTTTTGCTAAATTATCTGTAAAAACGAAGTATAAATACGATATATTACTTATTCGTTTAGATGCTATTGGAGATTTTGTAATTTGGACAGATACAATTCGTGCCTATAAAGAGCTTTATTCCAATCAAAAAATTGCCATTCTTTGTCAACAAAGTGTTAAGGAAATTGCAGAAAAATTGGATGGCATTTCTCTAGTATTTCCTTTAGAAAATCACATACAAAAACGGATTTGGTATCGTTGGAAATTTATTCGAAATCTTAGAAAATATAAGTTTACTAAAGTAATTTCATCTACTTATATGCGCATTCCACATAAAGGGGCTGAACTAGCTGTAAAATGGGCAAATACAGAAGAAATAATTGGTTTTGATGCCGATCCTGCATATATACCAAAAGCCGTACAAAAGAAAGCAGATAAAAAGTATACAAAAATTATTCCATCAAAACGTGCATGGCAACACGAATTATTACAGCATCAAGAATTTATAAGAGGTCTTGGTTTAGCTCATTTTGAGGCAGACTTGCCGAATCTGCCATTTATTAAAAAAACAAACTTGATTAATACTCCTTATTGTGTAATTACTTTAGGAGCAGGTACGTTGAAAAGAGCATGGTCTGTGGAGAATTTTGCAGAATTAGCCCAGATAATTCCATCAGATTTAACAATTGTGCTTAATGGGCATAGTAGCGAAAATTATTTGGCAGAGTACTTTGAAAAATTGATTGATAAATCAAAAGTTGTGCTGAATCTTGTAGGCAATTTATCTCTTTGGGAATCTTTTGAGCTTATTAAAGGAGCTGAGTTTACTATTAATAATGAATCTTCTTCAGCCCATATTTCAATAGCTTTGCAAATACCGGGTATAATTTTTTGTGGAGGCGGACATTGGAAGCGTTTTGTTCCTTATCCTGAAAATCTATTATCATCTTTTCGAATCAAAACGGTTAATAAGATGATGGATTGTTATTACTGCAATTGGCAATGTAAGTATCCTTTGGTAAACGGAAAATGGAAGTGTGTTGCTGAAATTGAGGTAGAAAATGCAAAAGAAGCATTAAGGGATATTTTAAACACACAGAATAATAAAACGATATGAATAAAATCGGAATTCTTTATTTTTGTGTAGGACGATACAGGGCTTTTTGGAAAGCTTTTTATGAGAGCTGCGAAAGTAAGTTTATACCAAATATTGAAAAGCATTATTTTGTATTTACAGATGCAGAAAAAATTATAGGAGAAGAAAATAACACCAGAATTCATCGCATATATCAGGAAAGCTTAGGTTGGCCCCTGATGTCTTTAATGAGGTTTGATATATTTCTTAAGATTAAATCTGAATTGGAAAAATATGATTACCTTGTATTTTTTAATGCAAACATAATCTTTACGCAAACAATTTTTTTTGAAGATTTTTTTCCTGTAGGAGAGCAAAATTTATTGGCATGCCAGCACCCGTATTATTTCGATAAAAATATTCAGCAATTTCCTTATTGTAGGGACGAAAAATCAACAGCATATATTCCTTTTACAGAAGGTAAATACTATGTACAGGGCGCTTTACAAGGAGGAAAGTCCCAGCAATTTATAGAAGCCATAGAAACATTACGGAATCAAGTTCAACTTGATTTGGAAAATAATGTTTTTGCTATATGGTATGACGAATCCCATTGGAATAAATATGTACTAGGTAGAGGTGATGTGAAAATTTTAACACCATCTTATTTATACCCAGAAGATGGATCTCTGCCATTTAAAAAGAAAATAGAAATTGTAAGCAAAGGACGTCATTTTGGTTTCGATTATTTAAGAGGGAAACGAGATACTCCAGAAAGTAACTTCAAATTATTTTTTAAGGATAGATATAGATTGATAATGGCAAAATTATTTAAACGAGATTATTATAAATAGCCGATGAAACGTATCATATATTTTCAAGGAGGGCTGGGTAATCAAATGTTCCTACACGCATTTTATCGATTCCTGCAATCGAAAGGAGAATCAAATCTTGAAATTTGCATTGCTTCACCATCTTTAAACAGACACAATGGCTTCGATCTTTTTCGTGCATTTCCTAATATTGAAAAAAATAAGCCAGCTATTATCACTTCTTTTTTGAAGAACAATTACTATAATTTGATTTTCTTGTTAAGAAATCAAATTAATTTTTCCTGTAGAACATTACTTTTTGAAAATATAAAAAATCCAATAGATACAGAACATTTTTTGCTTCAAAAAGAAACTCTGTTAATGGGATTTTGGCAAGATAAATATTATAGTTCTGCTGTTACACAAATTTTACGCAACGATTTCACTTTTTACCCATTTGATGATTTTAAAAACATAGAAATTTGCGGTAAAATAGAGCAGGCAGAAAACCCTGTAAGCATTCATATTCGTAGAGGCGACTATATGCAGGCAAATCTGCAAGGGATATATGGAAATATTTGCACTCTTGATTATTACGATAAAGCCATAAAAAAAATCCAAACAATGGTTGCAAATCCATCTTTTTTTGTTTTTTCGGATGATCCCGAATGGGTGAAAGATAATCTATTATTGGAAGATGCTTGTTACATTTCACATAATAAAGGTTTAAACGCTTTTCGCGACATGCAATTAATGAGCTGTTGCAAGCACCACATTATAGCTAATAGTTCATTTAGTTGGTGGGGAGCATGGTTAAATGCGCATCCAGAAAAAATAGTTTTAACTCCTTCAAAATGGTATAATATAGAGATTGACAAAACAATAGATCGCATATTGCCTGAAACTTGGATTAGAGTAGACTGAATTAATTAAGAAAAAAATAATTAGGTAAACGAAAATATCGTAAATTTGTATATTACTACAACTAGATTATATATAACATGAAAACATCTTTTTCTGTATATTTGGAAATACACTTGCCTGAATTTATAAAAACTCCTATTCATAAATATATGGATAAGAGAAATCTGAAAAAATGGCATGCTAATGGATGTCCAATACCTCCGCCCCATATAGTTAAACAGCAAATTATTGCAAAATACCAAGCAAAGACCCATTATAAAACCCTTGTAGAAACAGGTACATATTTGGGCGCAATGATTACAGCACAAAAAGATAACTTTGCAAAAATTATTTCGATAGAAGTAGATAAAAAATTATTTGAGCGAGCAAAAAAACGATTTAGAAAAAATAAAAAAGTAGAATTATGCAATGGCGATAGCGGAATCGTCTTGAATAGTTTGATGAAAAATGTTCAGGAACCTGTGATATTCTGGTTAGATGGGCATTATTCTGCGGGTATAACCTCACAAGGAGATAAGCAGTGTCCTATTATGGAAGAAATATCAGCAATCTTTACTAATTCTAATTTTGAACATGTGCTTTTGATTGATGATGCCCGGGCTTTTATAGGTAAAGATGATTATCCTACTTTAGAAGCATTGGCAGAGCATATTAAAAGTTATGATTCACGCTACCAAATTTCAGTTGAATCAGATGTTATATGTGTGGAGAAAGTAAAATAATTTTCGATACAAATATTCTGGAATGTTTTAGAGATTATAATCAAAAGGGTGGGGAAATTCCACCCTTTTTTATTTCCTGAATAACTTAGAAGACACCAGCCAGCGAAAAACCAATAATTTCCATCCTGCTTGATAGTGGAAAGTGGCTACATAAAAAATACAGAGCCAAAAACTTGCTCCCCATTTCAGTAATTCTTTTACAATACTTTTAGTATACTCTATTTTAGAAATAGATAGAGCTCTAATTCTTTCACTGTAACCGATACCCTGTGCTTGGCGTTTAAAAAAATCATAAGTCAATCGCTTATCAGGTACAGCATGATGGACAATAGCATCAGGCACATAATAAACAGCTCCCTTATTTTTATAAAGCTGAAGAAAAATAGCTTTTTCTTCAGAACCTTCAAGGTTATTTCCTCTGCGTCCAAGATTCACATCAAATAATCCATATTTTTGGAAAACATCTTTCCTGAAAGCCATGTTAGCCCCAATAGGGTACTGATTAAGTGAGAAGAGTTTTACTTTATTTCCTAAATCAATTGAGGATGTTAAAGGGAGTAGAAAAGACGACATCCATTTTGGACGTTTGCTTTCAAAAAGAGGATAAATTCTTCCTCCACATGCAATAGCATCAGGATAAGTATTGAAAAACGTTTTAAGATGAGATAAATATTCGGGAATAGGAATAGCATCATCATCTAAAAAAATCAAGAATTCGCCATTAGCCAATTCAATACCTTTATTTCTGGCATAAGATAATCCCTGATTATATTCAATTTCATATTGAATATCTAAATCAGGATGTTGCTCAATAAAGTTTTTACAAAAACTATCCGTAGAATCAGGACTATTATTATTTACAAGTATAATTTCAAATTCATTAGCAGACAGAATTTGCTTGCTAAGCCCTGCCAATGCTTTAGGCAGGAAATCTATTCTATTATATGTACAAATAATTATAGAAAATAATTTCATTGCTATTTTGCCTTATTACTTTCAGCTGTAGTTTTCTTTTTTTTACGATAGATCTTTATAGAATAAATAATGCCTCCTAAAGCATAGAGAGCAATAAATATAAAGCAAGATATAGAAATTGAAAGTGCTTTACTAATGTTAGGAATAAATTCGAATTTTATTGTATGTTCTCCTGCAGGTACGTTAATTGCACGTAAAACATAATTAACACGGAAATGTTCCACAGGTTTATTGTCAATGTACGCATGCCAATCACCCGGATAATAAATTTCGGAAAAAACAGCTAATCTATCCATCCCGGATTTAGAAACATAAACTAATTTATCCGGTTCATACGATGTAAGTTTTATGCTTGCTGTAGAATCTTTTGCTGAAGGATGGAAATTAGCCACAAATTTACCGAATTGTTTATCAACAATGGCTGTATTTGCAGGCTCGAAATGATCCAATGCATTAATTTCTTCATCAGCAGAATTTACCATTTGGATAGAATCTACAAACCAAGCATTACCCAAAGCTGCAACATTTCTTTGCACCTGAGGCTCTTCGCCTTTAACAGGTACTATAAAATACTTTGTATTCAACATGCTCATAACTCTCCAGTTTCCTTTTGAAAGATGATGCTCTATCAAGTCTTGATACCTGCGGAGTTTAGCCCCATGGTAGCCTCCAATAGATTTATGAAAGTAAGAGGTATGGGCATCATTATAAGTATTGGTAGAAACATTTAATACACGGTAATGAATATCAGTATCTTGTAGTATTTCTAGATCTGCACTTGTTGGTTGAAAATTTGCTTCTATTTGCTTTTTAGGTACAAAGTTATCATCATTAAAATAACGTTTGTCTACCCCCCACATGTCAATCAAGATTAAGCCGCCGATGATAAGCGTTAGGTAAATAGGTTTAATTTTATCTTTGCTGAATAAAAACAAAGCTCCGGCAGCAAGCAAAATAAAAATGAGAGAACGTATGCAATCTGTTCTAAAGATAGAAATTCTGTCAGTAATAAGTGCATCAGCTAAACCTCCCATAACTTTAGCATCTTCCGGTGTAGAAAAATTAAATAAGCTACTACCAAATAGCGCGAAAAACAAACAAATACCACCAGTAATATAAGTAGATAATTTTACTTTTTTGAGTAACTCTGCTTTGTCGATTTGTTTATCCCAAATTTCTTTTAAACTTAAAATTCCTAGCAAAGGAATAGTAACCTCTGCTACAACAAGTATAGACGATACTGACCTGAATTTATTATAATATGGAAAATAATTCATAAAAAATTCGGTAAGTGGCATAAAGTTTCTACGCCAAGATAATAAAATCGATAAAATAGTTGCAATAAGAAGTCCCCATTTATATGGCGTTTTTACTATAAATAAACCCAGTACAAATAAAAAAACAACAATAGCCCCTGCATAAACAGGACCCGAAGTAAAGGGCTGAGTACCCCAATATAAAGGAAGATGTTTAACTATTTGATCAGCTTCGCCCTTAGAAACCCCTTGGTTAACTAAAGATTGATAAATTTCTGAACTTGAACTTAGGCTACCGTTAGAAGAACCTCCTTTAAAATTAGGAATTAATAAAGTCATTGTTTCATCAACTCCATAACTCCATTGGGTAGCGTAATCGATATCAAGTCCTTTTGTTTGATTTTGAGAGGATTGTTGTTTGAGGTCGGAGTGTCCGCCCCGCATAGTCTCCTTTAAATAATTTTT
>JAVBQU010000164.1:0-4614 GCA_031548675.1 Bacteroidales bacterium | reverse complement strand
GGTGTGTGTATAATGCTCCGAATTTAATAGTATGTTTGGGCGAAAAAATATAAGTAAAATCGGTACCTCCGCCAAAATCTTCTATATTAGAACTCATCTCTAAAACCATGGAAGGAGGCTGCTGCAATTTTGTACCAAACTTATATCCGGTATAATGCAATGCTGTTTTTACCGTAAATTTTTCACTAAAAATATGATCCCACGTCAAAGCCGATGTAGCATTGCCCCAATATACATCCATTGTCGCAGCTTCGTTTTTATTATTAAAAGTAAAAATATCCCTGCCGTAATACCCGCTCAAACTAAGCCTGTCTTTGGAAGAAAGTTTCCAGCTTAATTTTCCGTTTAAATCGTAAAAATAATATCCTGTCCCTTTGAATGGAGATGTGGGACTCATAAAGGGTTTAATCAACACATCAATGTAGGTACGCCTTGCAGAAAATATAAAAGAGGCTTTTTCTTTTACAATAGGTCCTTCAACCGTAAGATTGGATGCAATAACTCCTATACCTCCGCTTCCTGCATATTTCTTATCATTTCCTGTTTTAGCTTCTATATCCAGAACTGAAGCCAAGCGTCCTCCATAATTTGCCGTCATGCCGCCTTTAGTAAGATCTGCCGATTTTATCATATCTGAATTAAATACGGAAAAAAATCCAAACAAATGGGATGCATTATAAACAGTAGAGCCATCTAATAAAATTAAATTCTGGTCGGGACCTCCGCCCCGTACATAAAACCCGCTGTTCCCTTCTCCGGCAGCTTGTATGCCCGGCATCAATTGAAGCGTTTTTATAATATCTTTTTCTCCAAATAATACGGGTAAATAATTGAGCTTATCAATAGGAATGCTGACTTTTCCCATTTCTGTGCTTTGTACATTTGCATCTCCGCGTTCTCCGCTAATAACTACTGTTCCGGTTGTTACGATCTTATTTTTTAAAGAAAAATTTAATTTTTGATCGGATGTAACTTTAATCCTTTTGGTTTCCGAATTATAACCCACTGATGAAACAACCACATCATACACTCCTTCGGGCAATGTTACAGTATACCCCCCGTTTTCATCGGTAAAAGCTCCTTTCATAATAGGTTTAACCGTAATATTAGCTCCTATCAATTTTTCACGGGAAACGGAATCTGTAACTATACCGCTTAGTTTATACTGAACTTGGGCAAAAGTTGTTGAGGTGATAAAACAGAATATATATGTAAGTAAAATAAAATGTCTTTTTTGCATTAAGTTAAATAGTTTGAACGTAATAATCCTTTTTTAATATCTATAATAGTATTGAATTTGCTCTCTCAATGATGTTAAATCTGAGTCAATTTCCTTTTTATATAGTACATATCCTATGGACTTGCTATATAATTTCTTAGTGTGTTACAATCTCAACAAACGCCGTTTTTATTTTTTTATTATAAAAGAAAAGGCTGCAAAAGCAACCTTAATCTTGTATGCATGTCAAAATTCTTATTTATGATTTTCTTTTTGCTTTGCTGCCGGTTTCGAAATAGATTCGCGCATATCGGTATCGGCTTTGATATTTTGCATACGATAATAATCCATAATACCGAGATTTCCATTACGGAAAGCTTCTGCAATCGCTTTAGGTATTTCTGATTCTGCCTCTACTACTTTTGCATGGGCTTCCTGTGTTTTGGCTTTCATTTCTTGTTCGCTTGCAACCGCCATAGCCCGGCGTTCTTCGGCTTTTGCCTGTGCTATATTCTTATCTGCATTTGCTTGGTCCATTTGCAATTGTGCTCCAATGTTTTTACCAACATCAATATCAGCGATGTCAATAGATAGAATTTCAAAGGCTGTTCCGGAATCTAATCCTTTTTGCAACACCACTTTCGAAATCGTATCGGGATTTTCCAACACGCTTTTGTGCGATACGGCTGAACCAATAGAGGTTACAATACCTTCGCCTACACGGGCTAAAATAGTTTCTTCGCCTGCTCCCCCTACCAATTGTTTAATATTGGTACGTACAGTTACACGGGCTTTTGCCATCAACTGGATACCGTCTTTTGCTACAGCGGCAACGGGAGGTGTATCTATCACTTTAGGATTTACAGACATTTGCACTGCCTGAAACACATCGCGTCCGGCAAGATCAATAGCGGTAGCTGTTTTAAAATCTAAAATCATATTGGCTTTATCTGCCGAAATTAAAGCTTTTACTACTGCTCCTACTCGTCCTCCTGCCAAATAATGGGCTTCGAGTTCATCGCGGTTTACATTCAATCCGGCTTTGGTAGCGGCAATCATATTATCTACAATAATTTGAGGAGGTACTTTACGCCAACGCATAAACACCAATTGCAGCAAAGATACGCGTACACCCGATACTACGGCTTTAAACCACAAGCCTATCGGAACAAAATATAATAACACCCAAAGTAAAAATAAAGATACTACAATGGTAATAATAATAGCTGTAGGATTCATTTTATATTAAGATTTAAGTTTAACCATAATTTTATTGCCTTCTATTCTTATAATTTCTATTTCGCTTTTTTCATTGATAAATTCCCCCATACTGCTCACTTCGTAAGTTTCGTTGTTTATCAAGGCTTTTCCCATAGGAGCCAAACGCGAAATTGTAATGCCCGTATCGCCTACCTTAATTTGTGATTCATCAATCGTATTTACTTTATTATCCAAAGAAGCATGAAGCGAAACCCGTTTCCATGTTTTAGGTTTTAAAGCGAAATATACCATAACTGCAAACATAATCAATGTAATTGCCAACGCTATATGTCCGTAAGAATTTCCGTATAGGTTATAAATACCCCATACTGCTACTCCAATGGCTCCGCAACCTAAAAAACCGACTACAGTAGAGCCGGGTATCACAATAACCTCGGCTAATACCAAAATCAAACCAATTATGATAAGTATTACAATTAAAGTAGCTGACATTATTTTCTATTATAATATTTTTGCAAAGGTAAGTTTAATGTATTGAAGTGCAAAACAAAGTATAAAATATTACATTTGCATAATGCATAAACAACTTTCTTTCTCAGCAGCTAATGCTGATATTGCTCAAAACTTATAGTTCATTCGGATTTGCCGAATATGCAAATTTTATGTATCTTTGCCCTTTAGCATACCTATTTTTAATTTATAAAATCAACTAATAACAATGACCAAATCAGAACAACTCATGGAAATGGAGCATCACTATGGTGCTCATAATTACCATCCGCTTCCTGTAGTTTTATCTAAAGGCGAAGGTGCTTTTGTATGGGATCCGGAAGGAAACAAATACTTCGATTTTTTATCAGCTTACTCTGCTGTAAACCAAGGACACTGCCATCCTAAAATTGTAAATGCCATGATAGAGCAAGGTAAAACCTTAACTTTATCTTCTCGCGCATTTTTCAACGACTGTTTAGGTCCTTTCGAAAAATTTGCAACTGAATATTTTGGATATCAAAAAGTTTTACCGATGAATACGGGCGCAGAAGCTGATGAAACAGCTTTGAAACTGGCTCGCCGCTGGGGTGTGGTAAAAAAAGGCATTCCAAACGATGAGGTAATGATTATTTGCTGCGAAGGTAATTTCCATGGTCGTACCATTACAATTATTACCATGTCGAACGACCCTGATTCTTATGCCAACTATGGACCTCTTACTCCGGGCTTCGTCCGCATTCCTTACAACGATACTAAAGCTTTGGAAGAAGTATTGGAAAAACACGGCAAAAAAGTGGCTGCATTTTTAGTAGAACCTATTCAAGGTGAAGCCGGTGTTTTTGTGCCGGATAATGGTTATTTGAAAAAATCATACGAATTATGCAAAAAGCATAATGTATTGTTTATTGCTGATGAAGTACAAACCGGTATTGCCCGTACAGGAAAAATGTTAGCTTGCGATCACGAAGATGTGCGTCCCGACATTTTGATTTTAGGTAAAGCTGTTTCCGGCGGAGTTTTCCCAGTTTCTTTGGTATTGGCAGATGATGATATCATGCTTACCATTAAACCGGGTGAACATGGCTCCACTTTTGGAGGGAATCCTATTGCATGTAAAGTGGCTGAAGCTGCCTTAACGGTTGTAAAAGAAGAAAAATTAGAAGAAAAAGCCGAATATCTGGGAAAAATTTTCCGCGACGAAATGAGCAATGTAAAATCTGATATGATTGAACTTGTACGTGGAAAAGGTTTATTAAACGCCGTAGTTATTCGTCCTAAAAATGGAAAAGAAGCTTGGGATGTATGTGTAAAAATGAAAGAACTTGGCGTTTTAGCTAAACCTACTCATGGTCATATCATCCGCTTTGCTCCTCCTTTGGTTATTACCGAAGCTCAACTACGTGAAGCTATTGAATTAATCAAAAAAGCTATTCTTTCTTTTGAATAATTTCAAATACTGATACAAAAAAAGCGGCTGAAATTTCAGCCGCTTTTTTTGTATCTCAAATGTCTTATTCTTTTTTAGTTTTTTTCGCCTTTGGCTGTTCTGGTTTAGGATCTTCTTTTTTCACTTCTGTCTTTTTAGCATCTTTTGGAACTACAGCCGGTATCTCTTCTCTTATAAAAGTACTATTCAAATCGTAGACAATCGTTTTTATTTCCTTCTTTTTAGCTATTTCTAC
>JAVBQU010000133.1:0-3257 GCA_031548675.1 Bacteroidales bacterium | reverse complement strand
AGTACATGGAGTCTTCAGAGCGTAATAGATGCTGATAATTCAGTGATCGCTACTACTAATGCGGTAAATGCAGCTGGAGATTTTTGGAATAAATATAATTCTCTTATCAGTACAGGTAGTGATGTTGCCACAATATTAAGCAGTTTTATGGATAATGCCAAAGGGTTTAAAGGAACCATGGGTATATTTGGAAATGTAATATCAGCTACTAACCTTGTAAAGGATATAAAATTAGGGCTAAAAGGAGAACTACAGGGTTTGGCATTTACAGATGCACTAGCAAACATTATATCTTTTGCAGGAGTACCTGGAGCTGCTATTTCTTTGGGTTATACAGTAGCTAAACAAGGGGCAAAGCAAGGAGCAAAAGGTATTCAATATTTGGAAAGAGAACTACAAACAAAAGCAAATCAAATACTCTACCAAAATTTTAAATACTGGTAATTTAATAAACAATAAAATACTATAAAATATGACAAATCCTTTTGATTATTTATATTACAAAATATATAATGCTTTATCATATATCAGTGGTGGAGGAAATCCTATTCGACATTATTCAGCAATGGGAGCTATTTTGTTAATAAATATTTTAACAATTTACTTATTTATAACAGGTACTTACTCTGTAACATTTGCAGCATTATGTGGGTAGTGTTCGATATGGCAGATTTGGTGAAGCAATAAAATTAAAGTATTGTATTTCAGTTTATTAAGATGTGGTTTTTCTTTAAAGAATACGATAATTTTGTTCATCTTTTTATCTTTGCATTCGGAAAATGGCGTAAAATAAGGGAATCATTTTCCGTAGTGTTCGATATGGCAGATAAAAACAGAATATAAGTTACTAAAATACAAAAACATGAAGTGCAAATACTGTAAAAAGGAATGTGTAAAAACAGGCGTTAGAAACGGTATTCAACGTTATCGTTGTAAGCATTGCCAGAAATATCAGCAAGAATATTACACCAAACCCCGCATTTCAAAACGGAAATACAAACAAGTACAACTATTGAATAACGAAGGTTGTGGAATAAGAAGTATCAGCAGGCTACTTTATATAGCTGCTTCAAGTGTAGTCCGTTTTATTGGCTTTGTTGCAAATCTGTTAAGCATTCCTCAATTTAAAGAAAAAGGCGAAAATTACGAAATAGATGAGCTGCGTACTTTTTGCGGCAATAAGAAAAATGAATGTTGGGTCATTTATGCTATAAATCGAAAAACCAAGCAAGTGGTTAATTTTTGTGTGGGTCGTCGAACAAAAGAAAATATCAACAAGGTAGTAAAAGCAATATTGCTATTAAGCCCAAAAACGGTATACAGCGATAGCTTAAATATCTATCTGTCATTGATCCCCAAAGCAAACCACAAAATACACGAGCGTTGTACCAACCATATCGAACGTAAGAACCTAAGTTTACGTACCCATTTGAAACGCTTGTGTAGAAAAACGATTTGCTTTACCAAAAGCCAGCGTATGTTGGAAAACTGCATGAAATTGTATTTTTGTAAATAATAGTATGTCAAATAACCTCAACATATCATCCCAAGACCCCCGTTCAGCGGAAAGTTCTAAAATAGCGTACAGTTGAGCGGTCAATTATATTGCCGCTCAGAACTACAAGTAATTTACTCACAACATGTTTTTAACTTTTAAATGTGTTCGTGATATCGCTAACGCTAAGTTGTAATTACTATTAAACAGAAACTTAATGATACTTATGGTAAATGAATACCAAACTACAAGAGCAGGTTTCCCAAGCCTGCTCTTGCAAAAAATATATGAATAAAACGATAAGTTATGCTGTTTACAATCGCCCCGATTACCTTGAGTCGTCTTTAAAATCTTTGATAAAAAATGATTTACAGGGTTGGGAAATATTTTTTTCGATAGATCCATCCGAAGAAATAAATAACATTATTGACGTTATTGAAAAAACGATGAAAAATTTCAATAACTATTCTATCAATATAAATAAAGAACGGTTGGGTGTGGAATCAAACACATATGCATCACTCGATTTTGTATTTAGCAACAAATCCGACATCAATATTTATTTGGAAGATGATATTATTGTAAGCCCTGACATTACCCAAATAGCTGATTGGTATTTAAATATCGAAAAGGAAGATATTATTTGCCTAAATTTATTGTATGGTTCTTGTGGCGGACGAAACCATAAAAGCAATATGTATGAAAACATATTTTATAAAACCCAAGCATTTAATAGTTTAGGATATATTCTAACCAAACAGCAATGGGAATCCTACTTTAAAAATTACTGGTTTGATTATAGCCACAAGGAGGTAAACAGAGAAGGTAAACTTATCACAGGATGGGACTGGGCTGTTTTCTTTCACAATATTAAAAACCAAAACTTGTACACATTGCAGCCAGACTATGCAAGAGCCAACCATATTGGCAGAGTGAAAGGAACATTTTGTACGCCAATATTTCATGATAAAATTTTTTCACCCATAAGAATATTAACAAAAAAGCAATTTCCTGATAATTACAAAATTATATGAGCAACAACTACAAAGGATTTCGAAAATCCGTTGAGAACAGTAAATAGCTATCTTTTAAGAAAATTTTAATGAGATAATTCTTCTTTCAAAATAAAAAAGAATGCTGAATGTACTTTTCATAAACCTGAAAATTTATGTTACAAAATTACTTGCAACTGGTTTAACAATAAGTACATGCAGACTGCCAATACTCGACAGAAGGGTGCCAATTTCAGACAATTCGTAACCTATTCTTGTCTTAGCAAAATAGGTTACGAATTAGCAACAAAATTCTGTCTAAATTTGGCATTTTTATGGCTTTCGCCGAAAACTTGTAAAAACGAAAAAGCCTCACAAATCCGTGAATTTGTGAGGCTTTTCTTACTTTTGGCTGATTTCATTACAGCCTTTCAGCGGAAAGAGAGGGATTCGAACCCCCGGAGGCTCTCACCTCAACGGTTTTCAAGACCGCCGCAATCGACCACTCTGCCATCTTTCCGCTGCAAAGGTACAACAATTATATAATTGCTTCCAAATTTTTTTCATGTGCATTTTATGATTTACTATCTTGTGCATATAAATCGATAATTAGACCTCTTCGGAAAATAGTGAAAGCAAAAGTCAGAGCGTCTTTGCGAGAAGGAACGACGAAGCAATCCTACCAAAGTGGAGTTTGATAAAAGTCAATCCGTTGAATCAATAGATGGCTTCCAGCTTCGTTCCTCGCTGTCGCCATGACGGTTTTTATA
>JAVBQU010000094.1:0-6172 GCA_031548675.1 Bacteroidales bacterium | reverse complement strand
AATAAAAAGAAAAATTATAATATCCTGAAAAATAATTGTATTGTTCTAAAAAGGATTTCAGATTAAAATACAATTATATAAAAATTCTCAAACAGCGACTGACGTGTTAGTCAGTCGCTGTTTTATTCTACAGATGCCTCGTCCTGAAATAATGTTGCAAAAAAAGTAATATTATAAAAGTGGAGTTCCTAACTTTGCCGGCAGAAGTGGTTAAGATGTATAAACATTTTAACTTTGTAATATGAAAATGACAGCAAAAATGAAGTATGGCCGCACCTTAAAGAGAAAAAAGTGTAATCTAATTGAAAAACAGCATGATATTTATTTCTTATCTCTACAAATGATGCTAACGTGCTGCTAACTCATCTATGCCTATTTATGCTTTTCTGCCTTTATTTATAAAATAAAAAACATTTGTAATTCATCACTTACATCCTCTATATTGTTTTTTCAGCCTATATTTATATCTTTGCACAAAAACAGAAATATGACATTTACAGAACTAATTTTGAATCGCCAAAGCCAAAGAAAATATACTTCAGAAGCTGTTTCTCAAGAAAAAATACAGCAATGTATAGAAGCTGTCCGTTTAGCCCCTTCGGCTTGCAATGCCCAGCCTTGGAAATTTATAATTGTAAATGATGTAGAACTTAAAAATCAAGTTGCAGAGAGTGCTGCAAGTATGGGGATGAACAAATTTGCGGTAGAAGCCCCTGTTATAGTCGTAGTGGCATTAGAAAAACCCAATTTCACATCTAAAATAGGCTCTGTAATTAAAGATAAAGAATATACCCTGATGGATATAGGCATTGCTGCCGAGCATTTTTGTTTACAAGCTACAGAATTAGGATTAAGTACCTGCATGATAGGCTGGTTTAACGAAAAGAAGGTAAAACAATTACTCAAAATTCCGAAATCGAAACGCCTTCCTTTACTAATAACATTAGGCTATGCAGATTCTCCTTTGCGTGAAAAAGTCAGAAAACCGCAGACAGAAATTGTAAGCTATAATAGTTATTAGAAAAGCTATTTTAATTCCTTGCCCATAACCTTAACACTAATTTTCAACCTCATATCCTCTTCCGAAAATTTAGCATTTGATTTTAGTGTATGCTGCTCTGTAGTTAAAGTTTTTGGTAAATTCGGCATATCCTTTTCCGCAACCAAAGCCCCTTTATTGTTATACACTTTGAGTTTTTGATTGCTGAAAAGCAAGGTAGTTCCAGAAGGGTAAGCTTCGGGCAGTGTAATAATGTTCTTATTATCTAAATCCAGACTGATATTTTCTACCGTATTTCCTTTCTCTCCGCTTATGTAAATGGTCATTTTGAAAGCCTGTTCCTTTTCCTTATTATTAAAATTGAAAAGAGAAAAAGTAGGTTCGCCCGGTTGCAGACGTTTAAATGCATGCTCAAAATCATACTTGGTAAAAGGATACAAATGATATTGATTATTTACCTTTTCCAAATGAAATTCATTATTTACATTTTTTAATGCAGTCCGTTGTTCATCAGTAAATATTTGGTTCTGAATTGCCGAACTCCATAATTTTACCAAGGCAAAAAGTTCTGGGCTGTTAGGATTCATTTTGATGGCATCCAAACGGGTTACAAAAGCAAACCCTGCATTATAACCCGCTGCCCGAGCCATCATCCAGTTAATATCATCTACAGAAGTAGTCGGAGTAAGCAAAAACCACCCCAACATATTAGGCAGATAATTACGCTCGTAGTAGGCTTGGTTATTAATACGGTAATCGTTTTGGCTTTCGCGGAAACCACCATACCAAGGTTCCCCCCAATTCAAATAACTTGCCGAATGCCAATAGAAATGCTTCGCACGGCTCGAACCGTTAAATACAAAATGCTTGGTTTGCGACATCACATCCAAAACATATTGCTCCATTCCATATTCACCTTGTCCGGTAGCGTAGCAGCCTTCATGCCCATCGAAATCGATATGATCTACACCTGTTTCATTTAAGAATGCTGCCAGATTAGATGCAACATCATGCTGCATATCAAAATTCGGAAAGAAGACTTCGTAAGGATAATCCAGCAATTTAGAAACTGTTTCCCCTTGCGTATGAGGCGTGGCTTTTGTTCCAAAAGCTCCGCGTGTACAATTCAATAGCTTGAAAGGCTGAGAAGCAGAAACCGAACTATATTGAATCAGTTCATCCCCAATTCTTACTGTTTTCAATGCATTATATTGCATCGGAGCAAAGTAGGTAGTGTCTTCCACTCGTATATCCGTAATTTTTTCATCAATATTAGCTTTCAATACCGAACTTCCCGTAACAGCCAAACGCCTGTCGGGTACAGGTGTTATGAAAGCATCGTTGGGCGTAAGAAAAGTAGTAAGCGTATGAGCACCGATTCGCAAGCCTTTGGCATGAGCTTTATCCGCACATTGCTTAAAACCAGCCCTTCCGTTAGGAAAAGCTTTAGAAGAAAGCTTGAAATGCCCCCATGTTTCAAAAGGATGATCCTGATAAATTCCCGAAAATCCTCCTGCTTCTGCCCACGAAAGCAATTCGTCAAAATTTTCTTCGTTAAACCCTGTTATCATATACGGAATCCGTACCTCTAATGATTTTTTTATCCATTTTCCATTCAACATAATATGAGGCAGACCCTCTGCAGCTTCAATCTCTCCGATACAATTCAAAGCTTTTGCAGGCGGACAGCCAAAAACCGCAATTTTAGAACCTACAGTAGTTTCCCCTTTAATAGGAGGAACAGGCATATTAGGGAAATGCACGCCGTATTCATTCCAAACATTTAACTTTCGTTCCACAGAGCGGTCGAGGCTGAAAGCTTCCAACCGGCTTCCGGTTTCGGTTTTTACGGCTGTATTGCCTCTCTCTCCCGTAAAACCATCATCGTTTTGATAAATACCTCCGGTAGTTTTTGCATTTAGAGCCTGAATGCCTATGGCAAAATCCTGATTGCGGACTACGCCCACACATTCGCCTATGGTTTCCGATATGGTGGTGTTGATATTCCATATCACTCCCGTTACCACATTTTTGGGTTGCACATCCTCTACTTCAAAAGTAATATGCGATGGCTTATTTAGATACCTGATTTTTACTTTGATATTTTTAGGGAAAACAAGCGTAATGATATTATCAGATACCTGCATACTTTGCGGATATAACCTTTCGTTTTTTACAGCTATTGAAAGCAAGTAAGCAGGTTCATTTACATAATTCTGATTATTGCGAATATCAATAATTCCGGTAATTTTACCTTTATCTAAAGTTAATGTAAAATCATTTCCCGTAATTTTAGTTTGGGCAAATATGCTTTGAAACAAAAATGCAAGGAAGACAAAGAGTATAGATTTTTTCAACATTTTCAAAATGAGTTTTGAGTACTTTTATAATGGGATGTAGAAATAAGGATTTTAGAGATGCATTTCAGCTATTTTAAAAACTCCAAGTAGCCCCGTCTTTCGAATCTTTTACCACTATATTCAAAGCAGTAAGAGCATTCCGTATTTTATCCGAAGTGGCATAGTCTTTATTATCTTTAGCTATCTGGCGGACATCTAGTATCATCTGCATCAGCTCGTTTATGAGTTGCAATTGATTTCCGCTCTGTTCATCCTCAATGCCCAAAATATCTATTAAAAAAGTAGCAAAGATTCTTTTCAGGCATATAATATCCTCAGCAGTTAAGGTTTCCTTGCCGTCGTTTGCAGAATTAATAATCCGGGTTGCATCAAAAAGCTGGGCTATAACCATCGGGCTATTAAAATCATCGTTCATAGCATCATAGCATTGATTTTCAATTTCTGTAGTATTTACAGATGACACAGCCGAAGGATTAATTTTCTCTAATGTTTTTAGGGCTTCCAATAAGCGTTTCAAACCCTTTTCGGCGGCTTGCAAAGCTTCATTCGAAAAATCGAGTGTGCCGCGGTAATGAGCTTGCAGGATAAAAAAGCGTATAGTCATCGGAGAATATGCTTTTTCCAAGTTTACATTATTGCCCGTAAAGAATTCTTCCAGAGTAATAAAGTTTCCCAGCGATTTACCCATTTTTTGCCCGTTGATGGTAATCATATTGTTATGTATCCAATACTTGGCAGGTTGGGTTCCATGCGAAGCCATAGCTTGGGCTACTTCCGATTCGTGATGCGGGAAAAGTAAATCCATACCTCCACCGTGAATATCAAACTGTTCGCCTAAATATTTTGTACTCATGGCAGTACATTCAATATGCCAGCCCGGAAAACCTACGCTCCAAGGAGAATCCCACCGCATGATATGTTCCGGAGATGCTTTTTTCCATAAGGCAAAATCAACGCTGTTACGTTTTTCTTCCTGTCCGTCCAATTGACGGGTAGTTGCCAAAAGATCTTCCAGTACCCTGCCCGACAGTATTCCATAATGGTTTGACTCTGAATATTTTTTAACATCAAAATAAACTGAGCCTTCAGATACATAAGCATATCCGGCATCCAATATTTCTTTTACAATATCAATCTGTTCCATAATATGACCGCTAGCCCTTGGCTCTATGCTCGGACGCAGTACATTGAGCAAATCCATAAATTTTTGGTAACGGTCGATGTAATATTGAGCCACTTCCATAGGCTCTATTTGCTCTAAACGGGCTTTTTTGGCAATTTTATCTTCGCCCGAATCGGCGTCGTTTTCCAAATGGCCTACATCGGTAATATTACGGACATAGCGGACCTTGTAACCTAAATGCTTGAGGTAACGGAACACCAAATCAAAAGTAATGCCCGGACGGGCGTGTCCCAAATGTGGGTCGCCATACACGGTAGGACCGCAAACATACATACCTACATGAGGCATATTCAAAGGTTGAACCTCTTCTGTGGTTCTGGCTCAAGTATTGTATATAAATAATTTATTTTCCATTGCTAGATAAGATTATAAGGGTTATTAATGGATGATTTTGTAAATATTTTTTCAAACATCAAAACGAAAAGGTGTAAATATACATTCTAAATGCAGATTTACACCTTTTGGAATACTATAGAATGTTTTTATCTTAGATATTCATACCACCGCAAACATGAATGGTTTGTCCGGTAACATAAGATGATAAATCTGATGCCAAGAATGTACATACATCAGCCACATCTTCGGGAGTTCCTCCACGTTTCAAAGGAATCGTGTCAGCCCATGCTTTTTTTACTTCCTCAGAAAGCTGATGGGTCATTTCGGTGATAATGAAACCCGGAGCTACAGCATTGGCACGAATTCCGCGAGAACCTAATTCTTTTGCCATAGATTGTGCCAAGCCGATCATACCAGCTTTAGAAGCAGAATAGTTGGCTTGTCCGGCATTGCCCGATACGCCTACAACAGAACTCATATTGATAATGCTGCCCGATTTTTGACGCATCATAACAGGGGTAACGGCATGAATAAAATTAAATGCCGATTTTAAGTTCACATTAATAACCATATCCCATTGTTGTTCGGTCATCCGCATCATTAATCCGTCGCGGGTAATACCTGCATTATTTACCAATATATCAATTCTGCCGAAGTCAGCTATAATTTTTTCTACAACAGCATGAGTATCGTCGAAAGAAGCAGCATTTGAAGCATAGCCTTGAGCTTTAACACCCAATGCTTGCAATTCGGCAACCGTATTATTCATATTTTCGTCGCAAGCCAAATCTGTAAAGGCAATATTACAACCCTCTTTGGCATATTTCATAGCAATTGCTTTTCCTATTCCGCGCGAAGCACCTGTAATAAGTGCAGTTTTTCCTGATAATAAACCCATAATTTT
This sequence comes from Bacteroidales bacterium, assembly GCA_031548675.1. Lineage (GTDB taxonomy): Bacteria > Bacteroidota > Bacteroidia > Bacteroidales > P3 > JAVBQU01. The sequence continues at coordinate 389 of JAVBQU010000094.1, read as the reverse complement.
GTTTTTGATTAAAAAATTAAAATGCAAATTTAGTGATTTTTTTTGTTAGAACCTGTGATATTTTAAGTTAGAGAAATTTGTAGAAATATTTTCAAATGTACATTGCTGCATTGTATTTTTATTTTTCAATTTTCAAGTATTCTCCTGTGTCTTTATTAAAATATTTCCAGTAATATGTATTTCCATTAACTTGGTATTTGAAATAGTTAAACCAAACATACATAGCTTGTGTATATGGAATAAATAAATTTTTCCTTGTAACTTTATCCTTATAGGATAAGTCGTATCCTGAAAAATTAATTATATAGTTTTGATTTGCATTGGGAGCAATGGTTAAGTTCTCATTAAGGCATTTGGTCATTTTTTTTTCATGGGTATTAATAATTCCA
>JAVBQU010000067.1:0-4786 GCA_031548675.1 Bacteroidales bacterium | reverse complement strand
TGAATCTATAGGAAATAATTAATAAAAATACCATAGCTTGAATTTTGTTAAACAAGCAACAGAAGTGAAGAAATTTATATCACAAAATAGCATAACCATGCAAAAAGAAACTTCAATGAAACTTTTTGAAAATAAAAAAATCCGTTCAGAATGGAATGAAGAAGCAGAGGAGTGGTATTTCTCTGTAGTGGATGTGATTGAAATACTTACCGACAGTGTTAACCCCACCGATTATTTAAAAAAGTTGAGAAAACGCGATATTTTGCTTGGCGATTACATAGGGACAAATTGTCCCCAGGTAGTTATGATAACAGAGACTGGGAAAAAACGTAAATTGAAATAAAATACACAAATGATACAAATCTCGATAGCTTTGCTCTTAAGCATAGAGATTTATGAATTTTGATAACCAGAGTTTAATAGAATAGCTCCTTGATTTTTAAAACGATTTCCCGTAGGGAAATAATATCAATAGAAAAAAATTGATATACCTATCTATAATTACCCGTTAGGGTATCAATATTTATGTCCCAACGGACAATATAAATCGAATAAATTTACAATTCTATTGGTATTTAAGACCTACGGTCTATCTCTTATGTCGAACTCAGGTTGTAAGCTACCTTTTGATTTTTAACATTCTATTCTTTCCGTTTATATCTTGGTATAGGTCTATAGAATTAAACCCATTTCCCATAAACAGGGTGCTGCATTCGTTGCCGAAAGCTTCATTAATTTCCAAATAAACAGTTCCGTTTTCGGTTAGATTTTCAGAAGCAAAACCGGCAATAGTTTTATAAAAAAGCAGGGGATTATTATCCGGCACAAATAAGGCTTTAGCCGGTTCGTAATCTAATACATTGGGCTGCATTTGTTGTTTTTCGCTTTCACAAACATAAGGGGGATTGCTTACGATAACATCCATTTTTTGCGGACTTTTAAAGCTGAAAATATCTTCGCATATAAATTCAACTTCCAATGCTAATTGCAGGGCGTTGCCAGAGGCTGTTTCTATAGCTTTTTTATCAATATCCAAACCCATAATTTGGGCATCGGGAAATTCTTTTTTCAAACTTAAAGCAATACATCCGCTGCCTGTACATAAATCTATAATTGATAAGTTTTTGTACGTTTCATTTTGCAGTATTAAATGTACCAATTCTTCTGTTTCCGGACGGGGAATAAGCACAGACGGATTTACTGCCAATCGCAATCCGTAAAACTCGGTATAACCTAAAATATATTGTATAGGTTCATATTTTTTTAAGCGTTTAGCCGCATCTAAAAATTTGAGAATAGAAGATTCGGCAACAGGATTATTTTCGTTTATTAAAACCTGCGTTTTACTCCATCCCAAATAAGCTTCGAATAACCAAAAAATAAAGGAACTGATTTCATGAGCCGGATATTTCCCTGTCAATTCTTTTTTAATAAAACGGATGATTTCAGAAGCTTGATTAGTTTGAAGTTGCATAACAAATAGAGTGTAGGATAAAATCAGAGACTAAAACTCATTCTTAGAGTATATTTTTATAATACAATATCACATTATCTGCAATATTTTCCATGCCCACAGGTTCATATGAAAGGCGGGGGGCTTGCAAACCTTTGATAAAAGTTTTATTTCCGATTAAAACACGGGCTTCATCCCATAAATTTTGTTCAATAAACGACTCCAATAGATATTTTCCCCCTTCAATAATTACAGATGATATATTCCGTAGATATAAATCAGACATAATTTGCGGTAAAATAGAAACGGAAAAATCAATTTTTACATATTCCCAATTTACTTGGGCAGCCGGGCATAGGGGGGAAGCCGTGTATACCAATGTAGGCTGGCTTCCATCAAAGCAATGGAAAGATTTATCTAGCTTATTCTCTTTATCAATAATAATTCTTACAGGGTTTTGTCCTTTCCATTCCCTTACATTCAATCGTGGATTATCATTTTGTACGGTGTTTCTGCCAACCATAATGGCTTGTTCTTCAGAACGCCATTTATGGGTTATATTTTTAAGCTGCTGGTTGGTTATCCAATAACTTTGATGCGGATTCTCCGTTCTATCAATATCCATAAAACCATCCAAAGTTTGAGCCCATTTCAATATAATATAGGGACGCTTTTGTAAATGGAAAGTAAAAAAACGCCGGTTTAATTCATACCCTTCCTGATTCAAGACATTTGTGATGACTTCTATTCCGGCATTCTGCATCTTTTTTATGCTGTTCCCTTCTATTACTTTGGGGTTGGGGTCTAAAGTAGAAATAACAACACGGGGAATTTTAGATTTTATAATTAAATCGCAGCAAGGCGGTGTTTTACCAAAATGGGAGCAGGGTTCCAGATTTACATATAAAGTTGAGTAAGGAAGTAAAGCTGTATCCGTTACCGAAGCAACCGCATTCACTTCTGCATGAGCTGACCCATATTTTTGATGCCAGCCTTCCCCAATAATCCTATCCTGATATACAACCACTGCACCCACTAGCGGATTGGGTGCTGCACTACCCATGCCGTTTAAGGCTAAGGTAAAACAGCGGTGCATGTATTTTTCATCAGGTGTAAAACTCATTATTGGGCAAATTTTTCTGCTAATTTTTGAACTAAAACATTCACAAAGTTTTGTAAAGGATTTTTCGCCATCATCGCCATCATCGGGTTGATGTCTATCTGAAAAGTCACCACTACCTCCGTTTGAGTTTGTTGTACAGATGCCAAATCAAAAATTAATTCGAATTTTTCAGAAGTAAGATTAGTTGTACCCTCTATTACCAATTGAGAATAAGGCGTTTTATTTTTAAAGTTTAAATGTAAGGTTGCTAATCCTTTAATGGCAAAAGAACAAGTATCCGTTGTAGATGTCCAGTTTTCAATCTGTTCAGGAAGCATACTTCCAAAATTATTGAAATTGGCTAAATAATTAAAGATAGATTGAGCATCAGATTGTACTAGTTCTTTTTTACTTTCAACTTTCATGTTTAGTTTTATAATTAGGTATATAATGCAAAGGTAAAATAAATTTAGTAACTGTATAAATTTTATATTTACACATGATTAATGAACAATACATTTTTACAATTTCAATATTTATAGGCTGCTAAATTATAAATAATAAATTTTATAGTACATTTGCATATTGTAATTATTAACTACTTACGCCTATGAACCTTATCCAACGCTTTCGTCAAAGTTTAGACGCCCGTAAGCATTCTCCGTCTTTGAACTTTTTCAAATACATAGGTCCCGGATTGTTGGTTACAGTCGGATTTATCGATCCGGGTAACTGGGCTTCCAACATCGCAGCCGGAAGCCAATTCGGTTATTCCCTGCTATGGATTGTTACCCTTTCCACTATTATGCTCATTCTGTTGCAACACAATGTAGCACACTTGGGCATAGTAACCGGAAAATGTCTTTCAGAAGCCATTACTGCCCGTATTCCTAAACTAACAGGGCGTGCCATATTAGGCTCCGCTATGCTGGCTTCGGTAGCTACTTCTTTAGCCGAAATATTGGGAGCTGCCATTGCGTTGCAAATGCTGTTTGGAATTCCCATAAAAATAGGAGCCATATTAGCTACTATATTAATTATGATAATGATATTCACGAATTCGTACCGTAAAATAGAGCGGTGGATTATCGGGTTTGTATCTATTATCGGTTTTTCATTTTTATATGAGCTTACAATTGCACCCATAAGCTGGGGTGCTGCGGCACAAGGCTGGGTTATGCCATGTATTCCAGATGGCTCTATTATTATAATCATGAGTGTATTAGGAGCCGTTGTAATGCCTCATAATCTTTTTCTGCATTCAGAAATTATCCAATCCCGTCAATGGAATCTGCAAGACGAAACAGCAATTAATAAACAACTGAAATATGAATTTGCCGATACCATCTTTGCTATGGGAGTGGGCTGGGCTATTAACAGTGCTATGATTCTGCTGGCAGCATCTACGTTTTTTGTCAATGCGGTTGAAGTTACAGAATTGCAACAGGCACAATCCATGCTTACTCCTATGCTGGGTAAAGGAGCCGGTTTGGTATTTGCTATTGCATTATTATTTGCCGGAATTTCATCAAGCGTTACCTCTGGTATGGCCGGAGGAACTATTTTTGCCGGAATTTTTGCAGAACCTTACGATATAAGCGATAACCATAGCCGTTGGGGGGTGTGTCTTTCATTACTTACTGCCTTGCTTTTGATTATGTTTATCAGCAATCCGTTTCAAGGTTTAATTTATTCCCAAATGTTTTTAAGTATTCAACTGCCCATCACTATTTTTTCTCAAATTTATCTTACTTCAAGCAAAAAACTCATGGGAAAACATGTTAATTCTACATTTCTCAAAATTTTATTACTAAGTATAGGATTAATAGTAACTTACCTTAATATTAAGCTGCTGTTGAATTTTGTATAAAATTTAAAATAATCCCTGCTCAAAAAATATTTTATTAAGTCAGAAAATATTGCTTAATTTGCAAATTCTAGTGAGGGTATAAATATTCAAGTATTGAATAAATAAAAGCCCTCATTATTAGTTTTTTAGAATCTTATTTTTTGATTAAACTCAAGTAGTATATAGAATTCTTTTACAAATTAATAATTTAAATAACTTATATTGAAATGGATGGAATACGTTTTGCTTCGATTACTAAAAAAGTAACACTAGCTATAGCAGGTGCATTTTTAGTAGTGTTTTTATTAGTGCATTTAGGAATTAATCTATGCCTGTTACGTGCCGATGGTGGTGCTTGGTATAGAACAGCTACCCAATTTAT
>JAVBQU010000239.1:0-12197 GCA_031548675.1 Bacteroidales bacterium | reverse complement strand
CCATATCTATTTTAGGCTTATTCTTCCATGGATATTCTGCATTTTACTTGCAATGCCTATAGATTTTATCCCTGCCTTGTTCAATAAGCAGCATATTGCTCTTTATATAAGCTTAGTTTATTTTATCGCCCGTGCCGCTTCTTTATACATTGGTGTATATTATAAAAATTTTCAATTATCTATTTTACTTTTCTCTCTCGTTGGAACTTTTTTTATGATTGGTTCTACCATTTGGTATTATATTTTAGCCCGAAAATACGATAAGAAATTATCTAAAGATTCAGATATATATTAAATACAGAAGATAATTATACTTGCATATTTTTAAATTAATTTATTCCTTTGTAGAAATATTTATTAATTAAAACTTCTACATTATGAAAAAAATTATCTTTGTTTGCCTTATTATGAGCATTGTTTTTTCAACAAAAGCTCAATATATCCCTAGTTCTACTCTTCAACTAACCTCCCCCTTGACGCACGAGGGTAATTTACGTATAGGTTCAGCATGGGATGCAACATCAAGAGCTCGTTGTGTATTAAACTTTGGGGATGGTGATTATGTAAAAATTGGCGAATTTGAATATGACGATCAACTATCATTTAAAGCAAGCCGTTTTATTTTCAATAGTACTCAACCAACAGTATTTAATAATACAGGTTCATCAGCAGCTATTCAAATTCCTTACTCTAAAAGTATTATATTTGGACCATCTTCTGTAAATGAGGGTACTGCACGTTTAAATATACAAAATTCTAGTGTCCACGCTTATTTTGATTATAAAGATAATCTCAATTTCAGGGCAGATAAAAATTGGATAAGTTCGTTGATATTATTTGGTAATGGCAGTGTAGGCGTTGGCTTCAGCACTACATATAATGCAGGCGATTATAAAAACATGGGCTATAAATTGGCTGTAAATGGCGGTATTATCTGCGAAGAAGTAAAGGTTATTGCCGATGTTCCAGATGCAGATTACGTTTTTGAAGATGATTATGATTTAAAATCTTTGCACACAGTAGAATCTTTTATTAAAAATAATAAACATCTTCCCAATATCCCTTCTGCTGAAGAATTTAAAACCAATGGTTACAAAATAGGAGAAATGGATGAAATCCTTCTTCGTAAAGTAGAAGAACTTACCCTTTATATGATTGAATTGAATAAAAAAGTAGAGGTTTTGGAAAAAGAGAATAAGGAGTTAAGAAATAAATAAAGGGTAGGTATATGAAAGCAATTGAAAAAAAAATAACATTCTGGCTATTTTTAATCCTTTGTGCATTTTTATATTCATGTAATCATCAAGGATGTGACGAAAGTTCTTCGAATCCCTTTAAAAAGAGTAATTCTCAATCTATTTCGCGTACTGAATATAATGAAGCAGCTACTATTGATGATTTAAAAGATCAATTTTGCCAAACCAGCGTTGACAATACTTATCAAGGCAAAACATTAAAAGTAGTAGGATGGTATGGTGGCGAAAACGATCCATACCTATATGCCGATATTAATAGGACACGAAAATGTATTGCTATTATCTTACCTCTCAATAACGATACAATTATGCAAAAAATAGCCGATTCAGCTGCTTCATTTACTTGCTATATAACAGGCATACCATCTTATAGTTGTATAGACGGAGAAATGGATAACGGCTGTGAAGGACCAACAATTCACGCTTCCAATGTACGCCTGACTATCGAAAATAGTACCCAAATAATCTTTAAACCCAAAGAACAATGATAAAGAAAATATGTATTTCAATTCTTCTCTCCATTAGTATTTTGTTTGGAAAAAAATCCAACTCAAGGGCAGCAAGCAGTTTCAAAAGATGAAATTCGAAAAGTAGCATCAAATTACCTCACTATGCAAACCAATAACACAAAAATCCTTACTGCAAATGAAATAGATACCATTTACGAAATTAAACAAAAAGAAAAAACTGTTATATACGAAGTGGTATATAAAAACGGTAATAGCATTTTGCTTTCAGCATCCAAAGCCTGTCGCCCTGTTATCGGCTATAATCTATCCGGAAAAAGAGAAACCATTGGCAATGCAAAAAAAGATATTCCAGATGGATTGTTATTTATGCTCAGTGAACGCCAAAGTATTATCTCTTATGCTTTATCTTTACCTGATAAAGATACTTTGATTACCAATTCTCCATACCGCAATGATTGGAATAGCTTACTAAATAATCAACAACTACAGCTCAAAAGTACCACTACAGCTACTTATGGACCTTTACTAACGACAGAATGGGGACAAAGATATTCTAATGATGGGGAGGATTGCAATGCCTATAATTACTATATAACATCTACAAGTTCTAATTGTGGGTGCACCTCCCAAAGATGTCCTGCTGGTTGTGTAGCTGTAGCTATGGCACAAATATTAAAATACTGGAGATATCCAAGTTATAGGCTGTTGCCTAACTTTTACGATTGGTGCAATATGGTAGATAAATTGAATATCGGCAGACCTAACTATGATAGAGAACGTAATGCCATTGCACTGTTAATCAAAGACTGTGGGGCATCCGTAGATATGAAGTACTGTAGTGACGAAGAGTGTAGCTCCAGTGCAAAGAGTCCCGATGCTCGAGATGCTTTCATTAATAATTTTTCTATGCATTATAATGCCGATTATCAAAGACGGGCTTGGCATAATGATAACACATGGATAGGGAGGATCAAAAACAACATCAATAATGGATGGCCTGTATATTATAGGGGTGAGGGTCATGCCTTTGTTTGTGATGGTTATAAAGATGATAACACCTTTCATTTTAATTGGGGATGGGCTGGAAGTTATAATGATCTTTGGTATAGTCTTGATGATCTAACACCAGACAATGAAAATTACAATTCAGGACAAGGAGCAATATTTTATATTTATCCTGATGGCACACCTCCTAATGTATGCGATAATGCATTTTATATAGATGATCAATATAGGAAATTTGACATGTTGCTGAGACCTCTTTTCGATGATATAGCTTATACAATTGTCCCTAGCACATATCAGAAATTAGTAAGTGCATCCATTAACACATCTGCTAAGTGGCGGACTATTCCATCAGGAAAAACCGGCATATATGAAGCCCATAAAGAAATTATTCTACAGCCGGGCTTCCATGCTCAAGCAGGTAGCAATTTTACTGCAAGAATAACACCCTGTGCCTTATGTCCTCAAAATAAATCTCTAATGATTGTTACACCTGACCTTGATTTAAACATAAGTAATGCTGAATATATAGATAGTCTATATACTATTCAAAACAATCACATTTCCATTTACCCCAATCCCAATATAGGAACTTTTTGGGTGGATATTATAAATATCCAGAAGCAAACCCAACTGTTGATACATGGAGTAGATGGAAGATTATTACATACTCAGAATATCGTGCAAGATAAAACAGAACTTAATATTGAATCATATCCAAAGGGAATTTATTTTGTTACTATTCAAAATCAAGATAGCAAAGAAATCTTTAAAATTATCAAACAATAAATTTCATGCAAAACAAGTTCCAATAACGCAATAAAATGGAATCTGAGCTATTTTCTATAATTCAGAATAAGCTTCCTAATCATAAATGGCAATGCAATATTGTTTTTTATGATTAGGAAGCTTTCTTCAAATAGCAAATCTCATATTGTTTCAGCAAAAAAATATGATAAAATACTATATATTCTACTAGCAAGCTCACCAATGCCTTCCCAAAACATCATAGCATAAAGAATATACAATATAACGTCCGCTAAAATATTCACTTGTATATTATTATTATTATTCCGTATTTTGTAATTTAAATTAAAAAACCGTGAAAGACAGCATAATCATTATCCCAACCTATAACGAAAAGGAAAATATAGAATCCATTATTCGCAAAGTTTTTTCATTAGAAAAAGAATTCCACATCTTGGTTATAGAAGATAACTCCCCCGATGGAACCGCCGATATCGTAAAAAGATTGATGCAGGAATTTCCCAACCGCTTATTTATAGAAGAACGCAAAGGAAAACTGGGTTTAGGAACAGCTTACATACACGGATTCCGCTGGGCTTTGCAAAACGGATATGAATATATATTTGAAATGGATGCCGATTTCTCGCACAATCCCGATGATTTACCCCGTCTTTATGATGCCTGTGCAAACCAAGGAGCAGACCTCGCCATTGGTTCACGTTATGTAAACGGTGTAGTAAATGTAGTTAACTGGCCTATGGGAAGAGTATTGATGTCATACTACGCATCCGTTTATGTCCGCTTTATTACACGGTTAAAAATCGGAGACACCACTGCCGGATTTGCCTGCTATAGACGCAAAGTATTAGAGACCATAAATCTTAATAAAATCCATTTTGTAGGTTATGCCTTTCAAATAGAAATGAAATTTACAACTTGGAAATTAGGATTTAAATTACAAGAAGTTCCGGTAATTTTTACAGATAGGACTTTGGGCGTTTCAAAAATGAGTACCAAAATCTTTAAAGAAGCATTTTTCGGAGTCATCTCGTTAAGAATAAGAAGCTGGTTCTCTCCTGAATTCAAAAAGAAAAAATAAGGATTCTCCTATTTATAAGATGCAACAAAACCACAATGAATATACTTTAAAAGGAGCTATTGAAGAAATGCTTTCACTTTACCGTTTGTCGGGAAAAGTAGTTGAAAAGAAAGCGATTGATATTTTCTTTGAATTAATCGGAAATACCTTTGCCCCGCATATTTCCGATGTTTATATCAAAAATAAAATACTTTTCGTACGCGTACTCTTACCTTCGTTACGCAACGAGTTAAACTATACTAGGACGAAACTTTTAATTGAAATAAATAAACGATTAGACGAAAGCGTTTTATCCAATATTATTTTTATGTAAAGATGAAAAAGATATAGCGTGAAACTTAAGATAAAGTAGAAAAGCATTCAGTTCATAGTTTCTCTTGTGTCTCGTTTACTTGTCAACTTGTATTTAAAATTCATCGTTCATAATTTATCACTTGCCCTTTGCCTAACCACCTCATACATTAGAACTCCTGCTGAAACCGATACATTAAGCGAAGCTATTTTCCCCATCATCGGAATCATTACCCTATCATCACAAAGTTTCAAATATTCAGGCGAAATTCCATCCTCTTCCGAACCCATAATTAGCACGGTCGGACTCATAAAATCTACTTGAGTGTAATTCTTTTGTGCTTTTTCAGTAACACCCACAACCTGTAATCCCGATTGCTTTAAAAAATTAATAGTAGTTTTCAAATTATCTTCCCTGCAAACCGGAATATTAAATAAAGCTCCGGCTGATGTTTTAATAGCATCTTCCGAAATCAAAGCCGAACCTTTAGACGGAACTATCAACGCATGAACACCGGCACATTCGGCAGTACGAGCAATAGCTCCAAAATTCCGCACGTCGGTAATTCTATCTAACAACAGTAAGAAAGGGCTTTCGCCTTTCTCAAATACCTGCTGAATAACCTCATCAATAGGCTGGTAGCTTATCGGAGACACAAAACCGATAATTCCTTGATGATTTTGCCTCGTTATTTTATTTAATTTTTCAATGGGAACCTGTTGAGAAGGAATGGCATACTCTTTCAATAAAGCCTTTAATTCTCCAAAATTATCCCCTTTCAAACCTATTTGTATCAAAACTTTATCAATCTCTTTTCCGGAACGAATTGCTTCTAATAAAGGATGAATACCATATATAAATTGTTCTTTTTTCATTTTCAAATTTAAATTTTAGTAGAGTTACTTTACAAATAGACCTCATAGGTTTTAGAAACCTATGAGGTCTATCAATTTATTTATTTATACTTATCATTAACATCATCATTAAGATACAAATACACCATCTTTCATAACCAATTTTCTATCAGTCATGTTGGCAAGCTCTTCATTATGCGTAACAATGATAAAGGTTTGTTGAAATTTTTCACGCAAAGAAAAAAACAATTTATGCAATTCCTTTGCATTTTGCGAATCCAAATTACCTGAAGGTTCATCAGCCAATATTACAGCCGGATTATTTATTAAAGCACGGGCAATAGCTACACGCTGCTGCTCTCCGCCCGAAAGCTCCGAAGGCTTATGACTGATCCGGTCTTTTATATCTAAAAAATCAAATAATTCGAGAGCCTGCTTTTGAGCAGTTTTTCTATCCGTGCCTTTGATAAAAGCAGGAATACAAGCATTTTCCAATGCTGTAAATTCAGGCAGAAGCTGATGAAACTGAAATACAAAGCCTATTTTCTGATTTCTGAATAATGATAAATTCCAATCATTTAAGGCACTAACATTGGTATTATCTATCCAGATTTCACCCGTATCAGGCTGGCTTAATGTACCCGCAATTTGCAGTAAAGTAGTTTTTCCTGCACCCGAAGCCCCGACAATAGAAACAATTTCTCCCTTATCTATCTGCATATTTACTCCTTTAAGTACTTGCAGACTGCCAAATGATTTGGTAATATTCTTAACTTGTATCATTATCGGATAAAGGTTACACTTCCTTTTTTCATGTGCTTCAAATTGCGGTTATCAATATAAGTTACAATATACATATAAACACCTTCTGATAGCTGCTGTCCTTTATAAGTTCCATCCCATCCTTGATTGATATCTTGGGTATAAAAAACTTCCTTCCCCCATCTGTCAAAAATACGCAGTTCAAATGCACCTATATAATTTCCATACACCTTAAACACATTGTAATCTTTACCCTCTTGGGTTGCAACAAAAGCATTGGGAATGTATATGCTGGTTTCCGGCTCTACGATAATCACAACATAAGCTGTATCTGCACACCCTCCGTCATTTTTCACAATCAATGCAACCGTATATACAGAGGTATCTTTAGGATATTCATGTACTATCATTTGTTCGGTAGAGCTAGTCCCATCTCCGAAATCCCAAATCCGCGACGTTGAATTTAGAGAAATATCCCTGAATGTTACGCGGGGATCTAAGTAAGAAACTTTTATAGGTTTGGCATCTATGCGGGCTTCAGGTGCAGGGCTTACTGTTACAGAAACATTAGCCGTACTGGAACATCCATATGAACTTGTACCCTTAACATAATACGTATTGCTGGCATAAGGTTGTAGATTCATGGTTGCAAATGTTGTTTGTCCTGCCATAGAAGGTTCTGGATTTAAGCTTGTCCATAAATAAGTTGCAGCGCTATCAGCAGAAACCGTAACTTTATCTCCTGGGCAGATTACATCTTCTGATATAGAAGCAACTAATTTAGGTAGAGGATATATATTTACATTGATACTGTCAACCCCCATACATCCGGAACCGGCATCTGTAATTTCAACCCATAACGAGTCGGTCTTACTTACAGTAATACTTTGGGTGGTAGCTCCGGTACTCCATAAATAGGTATAACCTGCAGGAGCTGTTAATTTAACAGTATTAGGCTCACATAAAACTGTATCTTTCCCTAAATTTATAAAAGCACTTACCACTGTAAGCGGAACAGAATCCCTAGTTATACAGCCGTATTTACTTGTGAGTAAAATTCTATAATAGCTAGTTCCTGTACCAACCGGATAGATTTTATAGTTTCTAATAGCATAATCTCCTGAATCTATTTTAACATCCAAAAGTTTGGTATTCGTCCCGACATGATAAATTTGACAATATACTTCTAAGCCTTCGGGCTTAACCTGCACATCCGCAGAATCGCGATAACAAACTGTGGAAGACATTGTAACAACAGATTTAGGCAAAGGATGTACTGTTAGTTCCGCTGTATCGGCTCCTTTACATCCATTATAGGTTACATCCAAAGTATAGATTCCGGCTTGCTGAGTAATAATAATACTATCTTGAGATATAACATTTGCATTTAATGCCCACGAATAAGTATCATATTTCTTTTCCGCATTAAATTTAATGCTCTCTTTTTCGCATATCTGTTTATCCGAACCTATATCGGGTTTTACTTTAGGTTCAACGTTTATATACACCGTATCTTGCCTTTGTGTACAATAAATAGAATCTGCTTTAACCCCGAATGAATAAGCTCCCGAATGCGAAGGCTGTGCATCAGGTATGGTTAATATATTTTCTTGATTTCCATTCAAAACCGAAGAACCTAATGGTCCTATCCAATCATAATTCACTTTTCCTAAACCTTTCAAAGAATCTGTAAATAATTGTATGGTATCCCCTGCACAGTACTGCAAACTCTTTTTATTGCCTGTTATCTTCATATCAAAAAAATCAAAATTAGTCGGATAAGTATACCGGCATGTTACCGTATCTGCCGACAGCATGCCAACTTGTAAAGGAGCTCCTGCATTAGACTTAATAATTGCAAATGCCTGATCTCCCAAAACTGGAGTTAATATTGTTAATTGAGCAGCTTTATATTTAGTTGTTCCCGGAACATTTACAAAAACGGGAGGCGAAGGTGTTCCTATACTACCAAAAGTATTTCCATTCCATCTAAGCGTATTTTCAAAACCACTCATGATTACAACATTCAATAAAAAAGTTCCTGTATTTGGTCTAGTTATGATTACTTCTTTTGAGCCTGAACATATCATAGGGGGAACTAAAGTTCCAGCGAGTTCATCATTAACTCCGCTTACATGCCACAAATAAACAGGCTTAGAGGTTGATATATAAAAAACCGCTGTATCATGAGGTATAATTCCTTGATAGGTATCTGTTTCATTAATAATCCCTTTAACCTGTCCATTAACAGAAATTTGGGTTCCATTTTCAGTAGCCGTAACAAAAAAGAAATCTGGTCCTACTCCTCCTGTCCCTGATTTCGCATTTTTATTTCTCCCTCTGTAAATTACATACTCTGTTCCGACTCTTTCTACAGGTACTATTTGCTCTCCCAATAAATCCCTTGTAATTCCTCCTGTCAACTGGTATACCGGATTAGTCCATGATGAAGTTTGAGGAGAATCGTCTTTTACAGTTATGGCAATAGGTTTATTCGATGTAACTTTGGTTCCTACCAAATGCCCAGCAGCGGTATATGAAATATAAGGAATTGCCACCGAAGTGCTTCCCTCACAAGAAAAAGTCTGTCCTTTATTTAAGTTTATATTAAAAGAACCTGCTGATGCAGGATGTGCTAATATGTCTTTTTTAGGTGTAACTGTCACTACTGTACCATCTTCTGTTGCTACTATATCGAAAGAATGTCTTACATCAGTATAGTTTCCATCACAATCATTACTAAAAATATTCTGTCCGGGAATATAAAATTTAGTTCCTAATGCATCATTGCCTTTAAGTGAAAAAATATCCGCATTTTTGGGAGCTCTCACATCATACATGCAATTAAATTTTTTGCCATCCGTAGAGCGTAGATGTAAACCGGTATTCATTACAACATTGGGAGTACTTACTTCCATATCAGGAATCAAGGTTCTAACTGTTGAGTTTGGAAAAACAGTCATAGTAAATGAAGTCCCTGTAGCAGGTTGAGAAATCTCTACATCTGTACCTTCAATAGATGATAAGTAGAGGGTTCTCGATTTAGTCCCCGTTACACCTTGCATACTTACTTTAGGCACTGCAAACCAAAATGCGGTATCTTGTTGGGCAAAGCCGCTCAAACAAAACATGGATAATATAAATGCGGAAAGAATTTTTATCTTTTTCATCTGTATATTTTTATTTCTTTATTTTTCGTTACAATCATTCCATTGCCATTAAGCAGATGGAGTCAGCAATACATATGCAATTAGTTTATTAGACAATAAAACCTATAAATCGGGTTACTAATCGTGTAAATTTATATTTATTTCTTCATTAAAGTTTACTTCCAAGTTATTAAACCAAAACCCAATTTATATTTATGCGATACTCTGCATAGTGCAGAATTTATAGTATTCTCCTTTTCTCGCTAACAACTGGTTATGTGCACCTTGCTCTGTTATTTCTCCTTTATTGATAACATAAATTTTATCAACATGCTGTATAGTTGAGAGGCGATGAGCAATAATGATTGAAGTACGGTCTTGCATCAAGTTTTTCAAGGCTTCCTGTACCAATGCTTCCGATTCTGTATCTAAAGCAGAGGTCGCTTCATCCAATATCAGTATAGGAGGATTGCGTAAAACTGCCCTTGCAATACTCAACCTTTGGCGTTGTCCGCCCGACAAGCGTCCTCCCCTATCTCCGATAACCGTATCATAGCCTTTACGCTGCATCATAATAAAATCATGGGCATTGGCAATTTTTGCCGCCTGTATTACATCTTCTTTCTTTGCATTCTGCATTCCGAAAGCAATGTTATTGAAAATAGTATCATTAAATAAAACGGTCTCCTGACTTACAATCCCAATCAAGCTTCTTACATCTTTGATGCTGTATTCTTTTACATCTATGCCGTCTATCAGAAGCTGACCTTGTGTGCTGTTATAAAAACGAGGTATCAAATCTACCAGCGTTGATTTTCCCGACCCCGATGGTCCTACCAAAGCGATAGAAGAACCTTTTTTAATTTCAATATCAATGTTTTTCAAAACATAATTCGATTCATCGTAGGCAAAAGAAAGATTCTGAAATTCTATTTTCTCTTTAAAATCAACGATAGAAACCGGATTTTCTTTTTCTACAATTACTTCGTCTGCTACTAAAATTTCTTTAACTCTCTGCAAAGAGGCTTTTCCCTTTTGAATCTGCGAATAACCGTTAGCTAATTCTTTTGCCGGATTTATTATTTGCACAAAAAGAACAACATAACATATAAATAATGTAGGGCTAAGTGCAGAATCATGTTGATTAAAAATCAAATGTCCACCCATAATCAGGATGCAAAGTACAATAATTGTTCCTAAAAATTCACTCATCGGCGAAGCCAAATCCATTCTTTGAGCTACTTTGGTTCGTATGCGGGTATAGGATTTATCGGCAACCTGAAAACGGCGATTAAAAAACTCAATGGCTGTAAACGATTTAATTATTTTTAACCCTGAAATACTTTCTTCGGTTATGGATATTAAATGTCCGAATTTTTGCTGTACATGCGGGGCGGCATGCCGCAAATAACGGGACAACCTTGAAATTGCATATCCGGCAACCGGCAAAACCGCAAACATAAATAGCGTAAGCGGAACACTTATAACAAAAAGGGTTATTACATAAAGTATTACCATAAGTGCTGAATTGATAATCTGCTGTATCGATTTGAGCAGAGTCTCATCTATTTCTTGTACATCTGCACTAAAACGGCTGATAATATCTCCTTTTCTTTTATTTCCAAAATAAGACAAAGGTAAAGTTACTATCTTATTGAATAAATCTTTACGAAACCCCTGCATAATGCCGGTACGTACGGAAGCTATGTTATAATAAGCGATATATTGAAATAAATTTTTGAAAAGATATAATATCAATATGCTACCTACCAGCCACAGCAAGGCTTCCTGTTTACCTGATGCTACTACTACATGATAGAATATATCTTGTACTTTTCCGATAACAGATGCGGAAGGATTATAGCTATCTGCAGGCGAAGCCAAACCCATTTCGACGCCGAATAATAAGCGTAAGAAATCTCCAATCAAAAAAATTGAAAATATAGAGAGTATTACCGAGATCAAATTTAATATGATACTCAGTGAGAAACTTCCTACATAAGGTTTCAATTGTCTAGAAAATAATTCCCTGCTGTTCACTATTTACGGAAAATTTATCTGTAAATTCCAATATAATTTTGGGGTGTTATGGCTTTCAATTCTTGTTTAACCGACTCGGAAACCGACAAAGTATCAATAAATCTGGCAATAGTTTCTCCGGTTACCTTTTCATTGGTACGGGTTAAATCTTTCAAGGTTTCATAAGGATTGGGATAGGCTTCTCGACGCAATATGGTTTGAATAGCTTCGGCTACTACTTCCCAATTATTTTCCAAATCTTGCTGCAAAGCTCTTTCATTCAGAATAAGTTTATTAATTCCCTTGATTAAAGCTTTAACGGCTATAACTGTATGAGCCAAAGGCACACCGATATTACGGCTTACGGTAGAATCAGTTAAATCGCGTTGTAAACGGGATATGGGTAATTTAGCTGATAAATGCTCTAAAACTGCATTGGCAATGCCTAAATTTCCTTCTGCATTTTCAAAATCGATGGGGTTTACTTTATGCGGCAGAGCCGACGAACCTACTTCGCCTGCTTTAATTTTTTGCTTGAAATAAT
>JAVBQU010000225.1:0-10726 GCA_031548675.1 Bacteroidales bacterium | reverse complement strand
AAACTTTATTTTCTCCTTCTTCTTTTTCTCCTACAATTAACATGTAAGGAATTTTTTGCAATTCTGCATCGCGTATTTTTTTACCTGTTTTTTCATTACGGTCATCAATTGAACCACGAAGTCCGTAATTATTCAATTGTTGAGCTACTTTTTTGGAATAATCCAAATATTTTTCGCTTATCGGCAAAATAATATATTGTTCCGGAGTAAGCCATAATGGGAATTTTCCGGCTGTATGTTCAATCAATACTGCTACAAACCGTTCCATTGAACCGAAAGGAGCACGATGTATCATCACCGGACGGTATTTTTGATTGTCGCTTCCGATGTATTCTAACTCAAAACGTTCGGGCAGATTATAATCCACCTGAATAGTTCCTAACTGCCATTTGCGACCTAAAGCGTCTTTTACCATAAAATCCAATTTCGGACCATAGAATGCGGCTTCGCCATATTCTGTTACGGTTTGTAAGCCTTTTTCTTGAGCTGCTTCTATAATGGCACGTTCGGCTTTTTCCCAATTTTCATCGCTTCCGATGTATTTGGTTTTATTTTCAGGGTCGCGTAATGATACTTGAGCTGTAAAGTTTTCAAAATTCAATGTTTTGAAAATATACAATACG
This sequence comes from Bacteroidales bacterium, assembly GCA_031548675.1. Classification (GTDB taxonomy): domain Bacteria; phylum Bacteroidota; class Bacteroidia; order Bacteroidales; family P3; genus JAVBQU01. The sequence goes on along the minus strand of JAVBQU010000225.1, from coordinate 10,103 downwards.
ATATCTATTACCTTGCAAAATTCTTCTTTCAACTGATCGGGTGTACAGAAAATATGCGCATCATCTTGCGTAAATCCTCTAACCCTTGTCAATCCATGTAATTCGCCGCTTTGTTCGTAACGGTAAACGGTTCCGAACTCTGCCAAACGAACAGGTAAATCTTTATATGAACGCGGTTTCCATGCGAAAATTTCGCAGTGGTGCGGACAATTCATCGGTTTTAAAAAGAAAGCTTCGTTTTCTACCGGAGTAGTAATGGGGCGGAAAGAGTCTTTCCCGTATTTTTCGTAATGTCCCGAAGTTTTGTATAACTCTACGTTTCCGATATGCGGTGTGATTACTTGCTCGTAACCATGTTCTTTTTGTACTTTTTTGAGGAAATTCTCCAAACGTTCACGCAACGCAGCTCCTTTGGGCAGCCAAATGGGTAAACCCATGCCTACTTTTTGCGAAAAAGTGAATAATTCCAATTCTTTTCCCAATTTTCTATGGTCGCGTTTTTTGGCTTCTTCCAATAACACCAAATATTCGTCCAATTCCTTTTTCTTAGGAAATGCAATACCATAGATTCTGGTAAGCTGCTTACGGGTTTCGTCGCCTCTCCAATAAGCACCTGCTATATTCAGTAACTTAACAGCCTTGATAGGGGCAAAAGAAGCTAAGTGAGGTCCACGGCACAAATCGGTAAATTTTCCTGATTCGTAAAAACTGATGGTTCCATCTTCCAAACCTTCTATCAACTCTATTTTATATTCATCGCCTTTATTTGTAAAATAAGCCAATGCTTCGGCTTTGGTTACTTCACGGCGAATAATCGGCGTTTCTTTTTGACTCAGTTCCAGCATTTTTTCTTCGATTTTTTGAAAATCATCAGAAGAAATGGTATAGTTCATAAAGTCGATATCGTAATAAAATCCGGCTTCGATGCTGGGTCCTATGCCGAATTTTACGCCAGGATATAATTCTTCGATAGCAGCAGCCAAAAGGTGAGCGGATGAATGCCAAAAAGTTTCTTTTCCCTCAACATCATTCCATGTCAATAAACGCAAATTGCAATCACTTTCTAATGTGCGATTTACATCCCAAACGACATCGTTTACTTTGGCAGATAATACATTTCTTGCCAAACCTTCACTAATACTTTTTGCCACATCTAAAATGCTGATATGCTTGGCATACTCACGCTTTGAGCCATCCGGCAAAGTTACTGTTATCATATTATATCCTGTTTTATAGCTTCTTACAAATGAAGCTTTTTACTTAGAAATTAGCATGCAAAGTTACATATTATTTTCTGAATTGCAATGCTTTATTTGAAATTTTCATATTTCTTCATGGATAATAAAAATACTTTCTACATTAAAAAAATATCATTGCAACCTCATTCTCGAATTTCGTACAATTTTCACACAATATGCCGTTTACTTTATAGCATTCACATAATTCTTATAAAGTTCTTAGTAATTTCAAAATCTGATTTTGATTTTGTCAAAAGCAATCAAGTATAATCTATTTAAAAATTTATGTTTATGAAAAAAGTTCTTGACTCATCTGCATTTGAGCAGTCTTTACAAAAATGAATATTACTCTTTCTATTGCACACGCTTTTAAAAAAGCGTACCTTTGAACTATTATTTAAATTTCTCATGAATTATGACGCGGACAGAACTTATTAATCTGATAAAAACTAAAAAATCTTTTCTTTGTGTAGGCTTAGATACCGACTTATCCAAAATTCCTGCACATTTATTAGATACTGAAGATCCTATTTTTGAGTTTAATAAACAAATAATTGACCATACCCTTGATTTCACAGTGGCTTATAAACCCAATTTGGCATTTTATGAAGCCATGGGTATTAAAGGTTTATTATCTTTACAAAAGACTATCAATTATCTAAATACCTTCAAAAATCAAGTATTTACCATTGCGGATGCCAAACGCGGCGATATCGGAAACACCTCGCAGCAATATGCCAAAGCTTTTCTTGATCCACAAGGAGAATTTAACTTTGATTCGATAACCATAGCACCTTATATGGGCGACGATTCGGTAACTCCATTTACTGTTTACAACAATAAATGGGTTATTTTACTTGTACTTACATCTAATAAAGGGGCTTTCGATTTTCAGTTTATGAAAGATGCTGAAACAGGAGAAAAGCTTTTTGAAAAAGTATTGAAAACTTCTTTCCAATGGGGGAATCCTGATAATATGATGTATGTAGTAGGAGCAACTAAAGCAGAGATGCTGACAGAAATACGTGCGATTGCCCCTGACAGCTTTTTATTGGTTCCGGGAGTAGGAGCACAAGGCGGAAGTTTACAAGAAGTCTGCAAATACGGATTCAACAAAGATTGTGGTCTTTTAATTAATTCTTCACGTGGAATTATTTATGCTTCGAAAGAAAAAGATTTTGCAGAAAAAGCCCGCGAAGAAGCTTTGAAAATGCAAATAGAAATGGAAGCCATTATGAAAGATAAAGGAATGATTTAACAATATCGTTATATAAACAAAAAGGATGTCAGAGAAAAAATTTCGACATCCTTTTTTAGTTTTTGCTTATAATTATTCAAGCTCCAATTCTCCAAAAAAATCAGGCTGATGAAAGCTGGGTTCTAGTGTATTTATGGGCTTCCACGAAATGAAATGAGGTACACTCAGTTCATCGCCGCATTTATAAAAGTTCGCTTTTATCTTTAACCCTGAAAAATCTGTTATTTGATGAGCAAATAATGCTTTTGCAGGTATAGCCGCAAATAACTCCCACGGTTCTTCGCAAGGTTCCTCATCCAAAGCTTTATTCCCTAGAGAGGAATGTCTAAAAATCGAATCTACAAATTCATCTCCGGCATGTTTTGCATTTTTCCCTGCTTCCCTATATCCCAACAATGCAGTTCCTATACAATTCATTTCCAAATTATAGTATGATTTCCCATCATCTAAAGAAAAGAAAAATTCTACACAAGAATCTGTCCAAACTTTACCATTATTTTCTGTTACTTCTGCTTTTATCAATTGCTCATCTACTACCCAATGCAACAGCATCATATCTCCGGTATGGGCAATCCTAAATTTCACCTCAGGCAGATATGGAAATTCATCCCAATTTACACATTCGACAACATTAAATAAAATATTATTCTGATTGAAAGTAGCTGCAATATCTTTTGCCGAAATTTTATCTAGTTTTATTTTTTGTACATGCATAAACTGTTCTTATTTTTTATTTTCTTATATGTAAATATCTATTCTTCAAAATTTTATTATCATTGTTTCACGGGAAACATTTCTATATTTTAATTTCAGGTTTCAAAATTTCAAATTTCAAGATTCTTAGCTCATCGCTACTTCCCTAAGGCGACCATCAAAATAGCAATGTCGGAAGGAGCTACCCCGCTTATCCGCGATGCCTGCCCGATATTTGCCGGTCGTATTCTCGATAATTTTTCCCTCGCTTCGGTAGACAAAGATTTTAATTTATGATAATCAAAATCGGGTTTCAAAGGCATATTTTCGAATTTATTCATCTTCTCGACCAATTCTTGTTCTTTGGCAATATAACCTTCATATTTTATCAATATCTCTGCTCCGCGTATAGCTTCTTCATCCTGCCCCATTTCAGCTAAAAAATCTTGCAACACTACAACATCTTTCCGCAAGTCATCCATCGAAATTTGCGGACGCAATATGAGATTGGCTAATTTTATTTTTTGTGATACAGGCGAGGTTTCTAATTTCTCTAATACAGGATTGATATCATTGGGCTGTATGCTTGTTTTTTGCAGAAAAGAAATAATATCATTTGTTTTAGCAACCTTCTCCTCTACCCTTTTCATACGTTCTTCGCCTGCCAATCCTATTTTATACGCAATTGGAGTAAGACGCACATCTGCATTATCTTGTCGTAACAATATTCGATATTCGGCACGCGAAGTAAACATACGGTAAGGTTCATCCACTCCTTTTGTTACCAAATCATCAATTAGAACCCCTATATATGCTTCTGAACGTTTCAACACTACACTCTCTTTTTCTTTAATTTTAAGGGCAGCATTCATTCCTGCCATCAAACCTTGTGCTCCAGCTTCTTCATAACCGGTTGTCCCATTTATTTGTCCGGCAAAATACAAACCCCCTACATCTTTGGTTTCCAACGTGCTTTTTAATTGTGTCGGCGGAAAATAATCATACTCTATCGCATATCCGGTTTTAAATATTTTGGCATTTTCAAAACCTTTTATTTTTCGCAAAGCAGCAAATTGCACCTCTTCGGGCAATGAAGACGAAAATCCATTTATATAATAGGAATTGCTATGCCAACCTTCGGGTTCTACAAACAATTGATGGCTGTTTTTATCCGAAAAACGCTCAATTTTATCTTCAATTGATGGGCAATAACGCGGACCTCGTCCTTGTATGCGTCCAGCAAACATAGGAGATTTATCAAATCCTGTACGTAAAATATTGTGTACTTCTTCGCTGGTATGAGCCAAAAAGCAACTGCGTTGTTCTTTTAATTTCGGTGTATTGGTAAATGAAAATTTTTCTACTTCTTCATCGCCTTTTTGCTCTTCAAGTACCGAAAAATCTATCGTCCGACCATCTACACGAACAGGGGTTCCGGTTTTCAAACGTGCTGATTCAAATCCCAAAGATTTCAATTGCTCAGTCAAACCAAACACTGCCCCCTCTCCTATTCTTCCTCCGGAAAAAGATTTCTCGCCAATATGAATCAATCCATTCAGAAAAGTTCCGTTAGTCAGGACTACAGAACGAGATTTTATCGTATGCCCCATCGCTGTTTTTATGCCTGCAACTTGTCCGTTTTCTACACAAACTTCTTGTACTATATCTTGCCATAAATCCAAATTGGGCGTATTTTCGAGCATTTCCCGCCAAGTTTGCGAAAACAACATCCGGTCGCATTGTGCTCGCGGACTCCACATGGCATGTCCTTTTGAGCGATTCAGCATCCGAAATTGTATCATCGATAAATCGGTAACTATGCCCGAATACCCTCCCAAAGCATCTATTTCCCGTACAATTTGTCCTTTGGCAATTCCACCCATAGCAGGATTGCACGACATTTGACAAATCACATCCAAATTCATAGTAACCAGCAAAACCCTGCATCCCAAATTGGCTGCGGCTGCAGCGGCTTCTGCTCCGGCATGTCCGGCTCCTGCTACTATTATATCGTATTTTTCAAACATTTACTTATTCAATTTCAAGTTTCAGATTTCAAGACTTTATTCCTTCGCCAACTCACACTTCGACCCAAACTCTTCTCCAGTTTTCTTTTAGTCTTGCCTTTTTCATTTTCACAACTCATCTTGTATCATTGGTCCCAAATTTCTATTGTTTCACATGAAACATCGTAAGAAATTTTCTGATTTTCAGACACTAATACATGCACCCATATTTATTTTTCAAGTTCAAAAAAGAGAGCTATACTTTTTTCTTCCATTTCCCGCATCTGCTTTTTTTCATCGGTTTTTTTATCTTTATATCCCATCAAATGCAATACTCCATGAGCCAAAACCCTTAAAAGTTCATTCTCGAATGCAACATTAAATTTTGCTGCATTTTCTTTTACCCGTTCCACGCTTATAAATATATCGCCGCTTATCATTTTGCCTTCGGTATAATCGAAAGTAATAATATCTGTAAGCGAAGTATGATGTAAATAGATTTCGTTGATTTCTTGTAAATATTCATCATTACAAAAAATATAAGACACCTCCCCTACCCTTTTGGTTTCGGATATAATAATTTGTTTTATCCAATTTTTTATGACTTGTTTTTGGGTAAGTTTAAAATCCGTTTTTTCAGTGAAAAATTGTATGGGCATATTTTTTATTTTAAGCAAAGGTACAAACTTTCGCAGGAACGATGAACAACTAATAACTTCCACATTTAAAGCAAGAGATGTTTTATTTTGAACTGTTTTATAATTTACTTTGGGAAGGCCATACAAACAAACAGGATTTTAAAAGCTGAAATTAAACAAACCAAAAGCGGGTTTAGTAAATTTTACTAAACCCGCTTCACATCTTCAAAAATCTGTTTATGCGTGTTTTATGCGATATATTCCTTCGGAATACATCAGCAATAAATTGACACGTTCTTGTGTCCGCACCGGATTAATACCTGATGTATTAATCATAAACTCCATAATTATTTCGGAACCATTTTTTTGGAAAGTCATATCATCTGCCAGATGCTTGATAAGAAATAAACCTTGCTGTTGAAGATTTTCATCTTTTTCAAGAAAACTTATTGCATTTGCAAAATCGAAACCTTCACCTTCATCAGTAATGGTAAAAGCAATCTCCCCTACTTTGCAATAGTCAAAAAGAATATTTACTTTTTTATCTGCATCATTTTGGTTTCCATGTGCTATGGCATTTTTAACAGCCTCGGAAACAGCAATGGTCACACTTGCTAAAAATTTATCATCAATATGGTTTTTATCCAAAACATTTTCAACAAATCGTTCTGCTTCATGTAAATTCTCCAATTTCGATGATAAACTCAGGCTTTCTTCACGCATCTGCCTCTCTCTATCGGAATATATATTTTCGTACAAGATATTAATGTTTTATAGGTTATCAGATTTGGTTATTAAATTTTAAAGATTCTTCGATTTCGCATTTTCATTCCGTAAATACTATGGTTTTCAATATTTTAAGACATAAGTCATTTCGACTGGAGTGAAGAACGAGCGGAATAGAGAAATCTGCTAATTGAGAAAGAATCTCTAATTCTCAAATTTCAAAAAATACTCATTTGCTTTGCTCTTGTAAAAAGGAGTCAACGCCGGCGGAGTTTTTCTGAAGATTTCGAGTTCTTTCTTTTTTACTCTATTATACTCCTCAAAAGCATTCTGGGTTTCAAAAATTTTATCTTTCCCTTCGGTAGATTGTCTTCTTTCTTCCTGATCTTGCTTCATATCAGCTTTTTCGTATTCGAGCATACGGGTAAGAATTTTTTCCTGACGGTTCATTGTTTCGGAGGAAATGATACGGTTTACCAAATCTGTTTCGGTTTGTTCCATTTCTTTCATCAACTGGTTAATTTCGCCATTTAATTTACCGTTTCCGTTGCGTTTGGCATCTTCACCGTATTCCTGCATCATTTGGCGTACTTTCTCCTGTTGTGCTGCCATACGAGCTAATTGTTCGCTCATCTTTTCGCCCTGTTGTATTTTGCCCTTGCTGTCGATTTTAGAGCCTTTTTTCATTTCTTCCAACTGGCGGTTAAGTTCTTGCTGCAACTGCTTCATGGTTTGCGATTTCTGTGATTTGCCAGAAGAACCGGGATTGGAACAACTTCCCTTGTTTTGTCCGTTATTTTTCTTCGATTGATTTTTGCTGTTTTTCAAATCGTTCTGCATATTTTTGAGCGATTCGGCAAGCAGCAAAGCCAAATTATTCATCGATGTCATGGCATACTGCTGGCGCTGCCTTGCACTGCTGTTCGACGAAGTTGTCATATAGGCTACTGTATTCATTCTCAATAAATCATCTAATGATTTATCTACATTATCGTTGATAGAAGCTATTTCTTTATTCACAATGGAACGAATCTGCATTTGTCGTTTGCTCATTGCAAAAATACTGTCTTCTATCATTACCAAATCGTCTTTGATTTTCTTTTGCGATACAATCAATTCAGCATATTTAGGATCTTTGATGGAAGTTTTCTGAACTTTATTCATCAAATCTTCTTGTTCAAAAGAGATTCTCACTAAATTTTTAAGCATCTGCCGTACAGCTTCAATATCTTCGCCCAATTCTTTCTGCTCGTTTTCTTGCTGCATTGCTTCCATATCATCAGCCAATTGCTGCATTTCATCCGATGCTTTCTTTTGGTTTTCAGCCGCTTTTTTATTCGATTTTTTATCTAAATTTTCTTTGGCATCTTGCATATTCTGCTGAATGCTTTTGGTTTTATTTTCATCAGGTTTAAAATTTGTAGGGTCTTCCAACTCTTTATTTTTGGTAGAAATATCCTTCATTTCATCCAATAAATCCTTAAAATCCTGATTCAGTTTTTCTTGCTGGTTTTTAATATCTTCCGAAGATTTTTTACCGGCTTCAGTCTCTTTGCTGAGGTCTTTTTGTTTTTCGGCAAGCTTATCTAATTTCTCAATATTTTCGGTAATTTTCTTTTCCAATTCTAAACGCTTGAAGAGTTCCAAATCTCTATCCAGTTGTTTTTCAATATCTTTATTTTTCAACTCCATCTTTTCCAACATCTCCCGCATTTTATCTTTATCTAAATTTTGTTCGGAAAGTTTTTGAAGTTCTTCCATCGTTTTTTTCATGTCTTCATTAACCAACTCATTGAAAAGCTTTTCGAGTTCTTTTTGTTTTTCAGCAATATTTTGGTCAACTTCTTTCAATTGCTTTTCGCGGTTGCTGTTTTCATCCATCTGCTTGAGCATATTGTCCAACGTATTTTTGACGTTTTTCTGCCTGTCTAACAGCTTGCTCAATTGTTGTTTTTCCTGCCAAGATAATTCTTTTTTATCTAGCAGTTTACGCGACATTTCAGATATTTCTTTTTGAATTTTACGCAATTCTGAAATTTGTTTTTCGGCATCGTCTTTCAACTTTTCGTTGGCTTTATCCATTTCTTTATCAAGCTCCTTTATAGATGGAACTCCAACAAAGAAATTTTGCGAACGTGCCGATTTAGCTCCGTTTATGCCATCATTATCCCAAACCTCAAAATAATAAGTAATCTGGTCGCCGGGCTTCACACCCAATTCCTGTAAATTGGTTTGATAATAAAACTCTTGCTGGTTCAAGGTTTTATTAATCGGTATTTCTATATTCTGTGAAACATTTCTTGCCGTATCATCGGCATTATTGCGGGATAAATGGAAAATTAAGCGTGAAAATCCATAATCATCTTTTATCGTTCCTCTGAAAAACAAACGGCTAATCAAAGTACTATCTTTCTGCTCCATCGCCTGTATACTCGGAAAAGCATCTTCTATCACAGCAATGTTATATTTCAAGGTATCTTTGGATATCAGGTATTTATTTTCGGTAAAAATATTATAATTTGCATTCGAAACCAATGTTTTACGAAAATTAGCTGTTCCTTTTTCGTTGGTTTGTAAATATTCGTGCTGGTCATTCAGCATAAAAGTAATTGCACGGGTATCTTTAGTAACAAAATTCCATGTAACCACCGTTCCTTTCGGCACGATTAAATCGCCGATATTCATCAAAACTTCCCGTTCTTTGCCCAAGTACTTCGGGTAGTCTAATTGTACGCTAAAATCGACTAAAACAGGCTTTGGAAGGGTTTCTAAATGATAAGTTGCAGAACGCACTTCGCCAGCTTCGAGGTAAAAATCCAAAGAGGTTTGTACATTTTTGAATAAATAACTAAACTCCAATTTATTATCTTTTTGCAGTTTATATTTATTAGCTCCTACATTGATAAAAATTTCTGCCGGAATTTCGTCACCCTTTATTTTTATTTTCAAATTAAAATCTTCCTGCTGCAAAACCTGCAATTTCGGATTGGTTACCACAAACGCAAATGGAGCTGGTTTTTCGAAATAGGTTTGATGATGGATAATGCGGTTCGAAGGTTCGATAATAAACGATGGAAATGTGATGAAAAGCACGGCAAACAACAAAACCGGAATAATGACGTATCGCAAATATTTCTTGTTTTTCGACGAATCTATGGCTCTATTGAAAGAAACAAAAGAAAGCTGCTTAATTTTCTGATTTATACTGGCTTCTATCAAATCGGCAGCTCCGGTATGGTCTGTCGAATCTTGATTCAGTTGTAAGATATTAAGTAATTTATCTTTTACTTCGGGAAAATAATCACCGATAATTTTGGCTGCTTGTTCATAGGAAAGGATTTTACCGAGCTTGAAATATTTTAGAAGGGTTATCAGGATATATTTGACTAAAATCCAAATAGAACCGACTAAAAAACAGTAAAATAATAGAGTACGAATGCTGGTATTGAAATTTCCGAAGTATTCCAATAAATTGACTATCAAGAAAAAAGTAAACCACAAGCCAATACTAAACAAAGCCCCTTTTATCAAAAGGTTTTTGTAG
>JAVBQU010000248.1:0-4063 GCA_031548675.1 Bacteroidales bacterium | reverse complement strand
AGCCGATTCTGTCTGCTCATTTTGAACCTTGGATTTACCGGAGTCTGTCCGAAAGACAAACATCTGTGCACTTGCTAATAACCCGATTAGCATCACACTCAGTAGTAGTACTTTTTTCATACTTGTTTGGTTTTTGTTAATGATTTTGATTTATTAAAGACATTTTTTCTATTCACTTAATATTTATCAACATATAGAATTTTCAAAGACCCAATTGTATTTGGGTAAAGAGCAGGCGCCTTTACCCAAATACCTCATGCAATAACTAATCCCACATGTACTAAAAAATCCATTAATTTATATACATAAAATCTTTAACTCAATAAATCACAATGAAATAATTACAGATACATTATAATTTACTCATATTTAAAAATTCTATTCCCAATATTACAATCCACATTATTGCAATCTCAGCAATACTAAGGTTATGTCTTAATTTCTCAAACATATTTCTAAAAGTATTTACTAAGTAATGCAACATATACCCCAAAGAACATATAAAATGGATACAAAGGTAAATTCTATCCTTGTTTATTCGTTTTCTATATCCAGCAATAGGTTAATTATATATTTCTAAAAATAGAATCTAGAATGTATTATTTTCATTTTAAAAAAATATTCAATCTGAATATAGTTTATTTTCAATAACAGATACTATGAGTAATAAATATTCATTTTATGAAAATAGGCAGAAGAATGAAAATAGTTCAAGTAAGTTTTGATTCTAAAAATCCTATTTTATATAGTCTATATTATATCAATTCATAAACTTAAATTGCTGTATTTAAGATAATTAAAAATAAAAATATTTCTGATATTTTCTAAACATACGAAACGTTTTCTTTTCCCCATGTTTTAAATGTGCTTAGATTCCTTTCATTATGTATGAGCATAACTGTAAATTCTTTTTCTAAAAAAAGATCAATCTTTTCACAAAAAATATTTCACCTAAAATATTTTGTCCCTGTGTAATTTTTTCCATACTTTTGCTACTCTAAAAATAATCTTTTTAATTTCAACGAATACTTCATGTAGGCTTTATGCAATTGAAGTATTTTCTTTTTATTAGTAGACACAATTTACCTATGTATTAGCATCATGTCTTTTAAAAATATGCATTATTTAACTATACACAATATCAATATATATTACTTATGAAAAATTACCCAATTGATTACAACATTGTTTCTCAAGCATTAGAAAAAAACAATATTACCAATGTTTCCGAGGCTTCTATCCGCGAAATTAAGAAGCTGATTAATGACGTAGAAAAAGCCAGCGGTAAAGAATTTATCCGGATGGAAATGGGTGTACCGGGCTTACCCGCATGTGAAATAGGAGTAAAAGCAGAAATAGAAGCCTTACAAAACGGAGTTGCTGCCATTTATCCCGAAATTTATGGAACTGACGAACTAAAAGAGCAAATGTCGCTTTTTGCCAAAAATTTCCTTAATCTCAGTATCCCTACTGACTGTTGTGTACCTACTGTTGGTTCCATGCAGGGAGGTTTTGCCGCATTTATGACCATTGCTCGGATGAATCCCAAGAAAAATAAAGTATTATTTATCAATCCGGGATTTCCTGTACAACGCCAGCAGGTGCAAATTTTGGACATTCCACACGATTCTTTTGATATTTACGACTATCGCGGGGATAAACTCAGAAATAAATTAGAATCTTACCTTGCTACCGGAGAATTCAGCTCTCTACTTTATTCTACGCCTAATAACCCAGCGTGGTTCTGTCTTACCGAAGAAGAACTTAAAATTATTGGCGAAGTAGCTGAAAAATATGATGTAATTGTAATAGAAGATTTGGCTTATTTCGGCATGGATTTTCGGAAAGATTATTCCAAACCCGGTGTAGCACCTTATCAACCCAGTGCTTCGCATTATACCAAAAAATATCTATTATTAATCTCGAGTTCGAAAGCATTCAGCTATGCCGGACAGCGTATCGGTATGATGTTGATTAGTCCTGATTTATACAATAGTAAAAGCGAAGGCTTGAAAAAATACTACAATACCGATAGTTTTGGTAGAGCTATGGTTTTTGGATCATTATATGTATTAAGCTCAGGAACAGCACATTCACCTCAATATGCTTTAACTGCCATGCTGAAAGCAGCTAACGAAGGCAGATACAATTTTGTAAACGATGTAAAAGAATATGGTGAAAAAGCTGCCTTGATGAAAAAAATGTTTTTGGATAACGGCTTCAAACTCGTTTATGATAACGATTTAGGAGAGCCTTTAGCTGACGGCTTTTATTTTACGGTTTCCTACCCTACTTTTGATGGAAATGGCTTATTAACAGAATTGTTGTATCATGGTATCAGTGCCATTGCTTTAGGCATTACCGGAAGCGATCATACAGAAGGCTTAAGAGCTTGTGTTTCTTTGGTTCCACGTCGTATGTTCCCTGAATTAGAAGCACGATTAAAACAATTCCATGCCAATAATCCTTTATAAGGGGTAACAAATAGAAAGTAACATGTGACATGTTACTTTCTATTCATAGTTAACAACTCATCATTCATGAAAGATTTGTTATTACAAGAAGGAAAGATACTTCCTATTATGGAGGAGTTTTACAGCATACAAGGAGAGGGCTTTCATACCGGAAAGCCCGCTTACTTTTTACGTGTAGGCGGATGTGATGTAAGCTGTCATTTCTGTGATGTAAAAGAATCGTGGGATGCCGATTTACATCCAGCAATCCCAACCGACGAAGTTATTGAACACATCAAGGAGAATATTTCCAAAGCCGTTGTGGTAACAGGAGGAGAGCCATTGTTGTATAATATGAATTATCTCTGCCAAAAATTGAAAGAAGTCCATGTTCAAACGTTTTTAGAAACTTCGGGGTCGTCGCCTCTAAGCGGAGTATGGGACTGGATTTGTTTATCTCCCAAACGCAATGCCCCTCCCCTGCCTGCTATTTTTCCATTTGCCAACGAACTGAAAGTAGTTATTCATAATGCTTCAGATTTTGCATGGGCAGAACAAAATGCAAGTCAGGTCGGGAAAAATTGCTTACTGCTGTTACAGCCCGAATGGAGCCAACGACATGTTATTACTCCGCTGATTGTGGATTATGTTCTTGCACATCCGAAATGGAATATATCTATCCAAAGCCATAAATATATTCATATCCCATAAAATACTAAAATTTAGCCTTTTCTAATTTGATTACCTTGCATCAATAAAAACTATGGAAACACGTTACGCCCTTGGTCCCGAAGAAGTAAAAAAAATGGATACAGCCCAGCTTCGCAAAGCTTTTTTGATTGAGCAAATATTTAGTCCCAATAAAATTAATCTTACTTTAACCCATTATGACCGATTGATTATCGGTGGTTCTATGCCGGTAAGCCAATCTATTGAATTACCAAATCCGGCTGATTTACGGGCTGCTTATTTCTTGGAAAGGCGCGAGTTGGGAATTATCAATGTGGGCGGAAATGGTGTTATCGAAGTCGATGGAACAAAATATGAATTAGCATATAAAGAAGCTTTATACATTGGGAAAGGCAGGCAGAAAGTTATTTTTTCTTCAATGGATGCAAATAAACCTGCTTTATTTTACATGAATTCGGCTCCTGCCCATGCTGAATATCCAACCCAAAAAATCACTTTACAAGAAGCCGAAATAGCAGAGATGGGAAGTTCTGAAACATCCAATCGTCGGACTATTAATAAATTAATTATTGAAAGCGTACTTCCTACCTGCCGCTTGCAAATGGGACTTACCGAACTACATACCGGAAGTATTTGGAATACTATGCCAACCCATACTCACGACCGTAGAATGGAAGCTTATTTTTATTTTAACCTTAATGAAGATCAGGCAGTTTCTCATTTTATGGGAGAACCATCAGAAACCCGCCACATTTGGGTACACAATAATCAAGCAGTTATTTCACCCAACTGGTCGATACATTCAGGAGCTGGAACAGCCAGCTATTCATTTATCTGGGGTATGTCGGGCGAAAATCTCGATTATACCGATATGGATGCATGCTCAATTAGTACGTTGAAATAAATTCTTTATTCAAAAT
>JAVBQU010000154.1:0-14054 GCA_031548675.1 Bacteroidales bacterium | reverse complement strand
GCATAAACGGTACTTAGTAAATTTCCATCCAAATTGCATTCCCATAACTTTTTACCTTCAAGAGTAAATGCCAGCAGTTTGTTAGATTCCGTTTCTATAAAAATAATATCTTGGGCTTCCTCAGGTTTGTAAATATTCCGGATAGGCTCAGATAAAGTACTTAAAATCTTAATTTTATTTGATAATGCAAGTTCTGTTGTTTTGATAGATATGGTATCGCTGTGGGATACGGTTTCTGCCAGCAAAGGTAAAACAGGCGTTTGCATAAAAGCTGTATCGGCATTCAAACAGCAAGAAGTATAAGCCGTTTGATTATTACAACAAACCTGATAAAAAAATGTATGAGTGTTGGATTTTGTTTGCTGTGGAACGATTTGGTTTATATCTGCCAATAAAAAGATACTGGATTGTTCGCTTATCTGCTCTTGAATACGCTGATATTTTGATGTCTGACTATATAGTTTATTGAGATTAAGCTGTTCTTTCAGGTGTTGCAAAGCTGCTTCTGAACGGGCAAAAACGATATAATTCCGGATAAAACTATAGTAATAATCGTTTTGCTTGGGTAGTTTCTGAAAAATGGCACACAAATAATCCGGCACATTCAAGCGGTTTATCACTGACAAATCGGGCAGTGCAGCCGCGTCAACCGTATTTTCTATTTTGGCAATATTATTAATAAAATCAGTAGAATCGTTACAGGCTACGGCTGTAAAATATTCTCCGCCTGACAGAAACATACTGATTTCCGAACCTATCCACGAGAAAGTATTTTCAACATTAAATTGGCAGTGGCTGTTAATTTTTCCCAGCGTTTGCAGATATAGCGGTAATTGCCGTGTGCTGTCCAAATATATTTTATACCGATTATTAAACGTTTTATAGTCATTAAAATTCAACGACATACACAAAGAGGCATCGGCGGGAAGAATCGAAAAAACAGACAAAGGCTGCGGAGTTTGTCCGGTGTAAATAGATAAAAATTTAGTAAAAGATTGTGCTTCGTTGCTGAATCCGTTTAATACCAATTGGTTATTATCCATATTCAAATCCCATGCCGCCCAATCTGACATATAGCTAAAATCTGTAAACAAACCGAAATGTTGGTTTGAAGTCGATTTCTGCCGGTATGCTGCTAATCGGGGATAATGCAGATACAGGTTGGCATGCGTTTCTTTGCCGGATGTCTGGGTTAAAGCCAAAAATGGTTTGTCATGATTGAGTGTAACTGCGGGGTCGTACAGGGTTTTATATTTTTCGGCTGATGTAACTTCGGCTGTACTGATTGTTAAAAGATTATGATTGTATGTGAAATATATTTTTTGCTTATCCGAAAGCAAAACCTGATATATGTCTTCTTGATAATGTGTTATCTTTTCTATCTTTTGGGAAGAAAACTTAGCAAAAAGACTTTTGATATTGTTTGTGGTAATATTTTTAGGCGTAGTAACATAAGCCAAGTATTGCAGGGAAGAATCCATAATGATTCCTGCAAGGTAGATTTTATTTTGAGCAGTAATAGCCCTAAAATCCGAATTTTGATACAATATGCTATCCACTACATAAATTGCTTTCAGCATATGATCCTGCCCGAAACCGGAAGCCATTTCTGTTAATGAATTGCTTTGGGCATTTGCACAAAAATTATGCAGATTATTGATTTCAAGAACAAACAAGGCATCTTGCGGAATAACAGAAAAAACCTCTTTAGGCTGTTGTTTCAATCGGGCATAACTCCAATAGATACCTCCGGCAAGCATCAATATTGCCAAAGCTACAGCACCATATATGAGAAGTTTTTTGTTCATTAAAATGACTTCAAGATTGTTTGTTCATAATCAATTAATTTTCCAATAACCTGTTTTTTTGCTGCCTATGCGGATAATTACTCCTTTTTCTTTTAGTTGCCTTAAATTATTTTCGATTGTACGAACGGGTTTTAATAATCTCTGTGCCATTTCAAAAGCTCTAACATGTGCATTTTCTTTTATTAAAGAGATTATTTCTTTTTCAGTTTCACTTAAACCACCATTTCGATTTTTTTCAGCATCCGAAGCACTATCTACATATTGATACATGGCATTTTCAATCACATCAAGCATAAAATCAATAAATGGGCGGCAATCGATCATCCCACTACTATTATGCGACTTTTGCAAGACTTAAATTGATTTTACTAATCTTGAAAATATTTAAAACCTTCTTTGTTAACATACCAAACTTTCCCGTCTCTTCCTACTTTCCACAAACTTCCACTACTAAACCAATTATATTCTATAAAATCATATTGAGGTGGTATCTCAAAATTTTCTTCAAAGCTATAGAAACCTATTTTGTTATTTTCCTTAATTAAAATATATTCAGAATTAAAACTGTTTTCAACATAATCCGAATATCTTAATGGCATTAATTCTTTTCCTTTGGTATCAACTACAGTTATTTTTCCTTGAGCACGTACTAAAAATGCAACAATAGCAAGCATTGGTTCATCATTTAAAGAAATATATCCATAACATTTCTTTAAAACAGAATCATACACAGGCATTATTATTTGTTGGATTTTATCTTTCAAAAGTTCTTCCTGCGAGCATATTCCAACCTTTCCTAAACAGTACACATTAACATATTCTTGGTTATTTCCATAAGTTGTAGTTCCTATCGAATCAATCAAAGAAGAATTCTTTTTTACAATATTGTCTTTGTTCTTAAAAATATATTTATATTTATTTTCATTTTCTTCCATAGGAACACCTACCATAGCACTTATGCCTACTTCATTTTTATACATAGAATCACTGATTCTATGTATAGTCAAGTCCTCATTTATTTTATAGCAAATTCCTTTTCTTTTTACAAGAAAATAATAATTGGAAAATCCTTGTAGTGTTATTGTGTCATAACTTAAAGGTATTATTGATTTTCCTTTATAATTTAAAACACCAAATTTGCCATTTTTTTTCACAATAATTGCATCTGCACCTGTATAATATGCAGGTATAATGTCGATAAAATCATACATTACAGGAAATAGCTTTTCTCCTTGCTCATTAATAATACCTCTTTTACCATTTTTATAAATAATCGCTATTTTGTACACACTGCCATCTACAGAATAATTTGTAAAAAATGTAACAGAATCATACATAGGTGAAATCATTAAATTACCGGAATAATCAGAATATCCCCATAATGATTTAACCCTGTATGGAACTAACATATTTGTTTGAGCATAAACAGAAACACTTTTGATCAAAATGATAAAAAAAATGATATATATTTTTCTTCCTTTTAGCATGTTTAAGATAGACGAGTTTATATCAATAAATGATAGAAATAAAGATTTATAAGACTTGAAAAATGCAAGACTTCGCAGAAACACTGTGCTTTCCTTTCAAACTTTATAACATATAAACCTTACAAACGTTTTGCATTTACTTACAAATGCTTTTCGATTTATCGACAGCTTCTTTGTAGCCGAGCTTGGCAGCTTCTTTCAAATCTTCGCAAGCTCCTTTCCGGTCTTTCTGCATATCCCTTACAGCTCCACGCCAATAGTAGGCTTCTCCGGTTTTGTCGGACTTTACGCCATCGTCCAAAGTTTCTAAAGCCAGCCTTAGCTGGTTTTGGTCTATCTGCAATTTTGCTAGACCGACATAGGCTTTTGTATTTTTATCATCCAATGTAATGGCTTTCTTATAATCGGCTAGTGCTTGTTGAGGTTTCCGATTTTTTACATAAGCTTCTGCACGTAGCATTACAGGTTCTGTAGAAGTACGGTCTAGCACCATAGCTTTACCGTAATCGCTGATGGCAGCTTTCATGCTATCTATTTCCTCATAACACTGCCCCCTTTTTATCCAAAATCCGGCATTCGTTTTTTGGCTTCCTGATAATAATTGGGCATAATCGTTAACAGCCGATTGATATTGGTGCGTTTGTTCATATACGTCCGCTCTATTTATCATCGCTTGTTCATATTGCGGATTATATTCCAACGCTTTGGTATAATCATTAACGGCATCTTTGGGTTTGCGGAAAATCTCGTTTAAACGACCGCGTTCAAAATAGGCTTCTGAGTAATTGGATTTATATTTAATCGCTGTATTAAAGTCGACATAAGCATCGTCGGTACGATTGCCCGAAAACAAAGCTTTTCCCCGTAAATAATAATAATCTGCCTGCGAATTGTTGATATTAATAGCCAACGTATATTGAGCTGCGGCATCGTTCCATTTATTTTGTTTTTCGTAAATGGCAGCTTTTAAAGCGTAGGCATCGCTGTATTTGGTTTTATTTTGAATACATTTATCAATATCCTGCATGGCTTTGGATAAATCGTTTTTATTCAAATAATATAATGCCCTGTAGTATAGGGCTTGAAAATGGGCGGGATTTTTCTCTAAAGATAAGTTGTAATTGTTTAATGCTTCGCTTTGATTTCCGCTCATATAATAACAATAGCCTCTTTCGGCATACGCCTCATAATAAGCCGGTTTTACTTGGATAATACGATTGAACATATCAATTGCTTCCGTATATTTCTTTTGCTGCATTAATGTTACAGCCTTGTTATACTGGTCTGCTTCCTGTGCTTGAAGAGTTACACAAGTAAATATTAATGAAAGTATTAAAAGCAGGTGATTCATCAGCGTTATGTTGAATTGTTGAACTGTTGAGTTATTAAGATATGGAATATTAAAGTGCAGTATTATTGTATTATATAGCTGGTATTCATAGTAAAACTTGTATCTTGTCTTCTTGTACCTGACAATTCAGGCCATAACTCATCATTCTACTTATCTATTTTTACATCCAGCTTAGCCCGCTTTACCTCTAAGGCAATATCCATAACTCCGGGATTATCGTAGGTATCCATAAGATTTCTCAGGATAAACTTATAGGTTCCTTTTTCGTTGAAAACCATATATTTCTTTATAGCTAATTGGGTATCAAAAATATCTCCCATACCTTCGCCCTGTAGTCTTCCTTCCTTATCCCTGATTAAAAATGCGCTATTTACACTGCGTGATTCTCCGCTTGGAGATATGATAATCAACTGAACTTTGAGTTTGTCGCTTGCAAAAAAGGCAGCATACCGAAGATAAAGATTTACATCGTAATTTTCATCAATGTCTTCAACAGGGACTTGAAATGTTAAATCATGGTCCATTCTTATCCAGTTGTTGTTTTCAAAAGTTTTACGTTCTTTAAAAATAACGCCTTTCCCGCATGAGGAAAGAAACAAGGCTATACAGGCAATGCTGATGATTTTTAATAGTGATTTCATGGGTATATTTTTTTAAATAATAATTCGGTAATTAGAGATTTTGCTGGCTGCCTTTTTCGATAAGTATATTTTTAAGCGTTTCCAGCTGTGCTATATGTTTTACATCTTTTTTTATATCGTATGCATACAATAAATTTTCAACCAATTGGAGTATGATTTGCGTTTTACTACATGGCTTGTAAAACATATCGCGAGGTTTTACATGTATTTTTAATAAGTACTCATCTATTTCTTCTTTTGAAAATACAATTCCATTTGATGGATTGAGGTAACAAAGCATGGCATTTTCTTTTTGTACATCGCGGTAGCCTAATACAAAATTATGGGGAAATAATACAGCTTGAATAGGCAGATTTAGCCGCTCTGCTACAATAAGGTACAGCATACCCAGCGACCATGCGTTGCCGAGTTTGCTTTGAAAGAAAGTATCGATATACGACGACTCTGCATCGGTAGCATATTTACCGGCAAAACCAAATCCCCATAGTTCAAATATAACTTTATTCAAGATATTAATTTGTTCCATGCAGGTATGTTGTTCATTGATTTCCAGCCATACCGCCCGAACAATTTCGTCCATCGTAGAGGTATAAATACTGTCATTCAACAAGGAATCTCCCATATGGCTGATGCTGAGCCACGGAATCATTAAATCCTGACTATCGAGCAAGCACCATGTGGTAACTTCATTGCAAATCTGCCTGAATTGTATTTGCTGGATAATTTTTTCTATCCGGCTTCTAACCAATGGCTCGGGAGTTTGTAATGCCCAATTGTCCAAATCAGGGATTATCCCGCTTCCCATGTTTACCAGTTCCTCTCTTATCTGCCTGTAGGTTTCCTGCTCTTGTTCTCCCAAAAGGTTGACTAATGCCTTTATTTTTTCAGAAATTTCCATTGCCTTTATATTTCCTTGGTTAGGCAAAGATACGGCATTTATTTGTTTGCAGGATGCAAAAAGTATCGATGTTTTAAGAATAAAACCAAGAAAAATAGCTTAATATCCCAAACAAATTTTGTGGTAAGAGCTATAAACTTTAATTTTGCTGTACAAACAGGTAAAATATTATCCAACTAATTAAATCTAACCTTCTAATGCGGAAAAATATATTTTTGATAGGATTATGTACTTTATTGTTTTGCGTATTTTCATGCAAAAAAGATTCTGAAAATAAGAACGAAGAACCAATTCCTAATCCTATTGATAGTACTCAAAACGGAATAGATTTTGGCAAAATGGATATGGTACTTGTTCCTAGTGGAATATTTTCGATGGGTAATAATGCCGGACTGTTTGGCGATGAAAAACCAGCACATAGTGTGGTTCTCGATTCTTTTTATATTGGTAAATATGAGGTAACTCAAGCATTGTGGAAAGATATCATGAATGCAAATCCTTCGTTAGACAAAGGAGACAGCCTGCCTGTAGAAAATATTACTTGGCTTGAAGTACAAAACTTTCTGACAAAACTTAACGAAAAAACAGGACTGAATTACCGCCTGCCTACTGAAGCCGAATGGGAATTTGCCGCTCGCGGAGGAAATCAAAATCATGACTATACTTATTGCGGAAGCAATAATGCACTGGATGTTGCATGGCATAAAGTTAATTCGGGAAATAAAACACATCCGGTAGGTTTAAAGAACGGTAATGAATTGGGTATTTATGATATGAGTGGTAATGTTTGGGAATGGTGTTCAGACTGGTATGGTAGTACCTATTATTCCACAAGTCCGCAAAGCAATCCCAAAGGACCTGCTTCGGGCGATCAGAAAATTACCAGAGGGGGTTCGTTCTCAAGCGATTCTACCAATATCCGCAATACCTGCCGTTTTTTCGCATTACCTAATAGCGGAGGGGTGTTTATTGGTTTTCGTTTAGCACATGATATAAAAAAGACACAATAATGTTGAGTATTTTTTCAGACGAATATTTTATGAAAGAGGCTTTGAAGGAAGCCCAAAGAGCTTTTGAACTAGATGAAGTACCCGTAGGAGCGGTTATTGTTTGTCAAAATAAAATTATTGCCCGCGGGCATAATCTTACTGAAAGGCTTACCGATGTAACCGCCCATGCCGAAATGCAGGCTTTTACCGCCGCCGCTTCATATTTAGGCGGAAAATATTTACAGGATTGTACGCTGTATGTAACCCTCGAACCTTGTGTTATGTGTGCCGGAGCAGCCTTTTGGACACAAATCAGCAAAATTGTTTACGCAGCCGCAGACGAAAAACGCGGATATTCTTTAATCTCCCAAAACCTTTTACATCCCAAAACAGAATTTGTTAAAGGAGTATTAGCTCAGGAATGTTCCGATTTAGTCAAAGATTTTTTTAAGAAAAAGAGGCAATAATCTGTTGAGCTTCTTTTAATTTAGCATCAAGCATCGCCTGTGTTTTTGCTTCTGCAATAAAACGCAGGTAAGGTTCCGTGTTCGACATGCGGATGTTAAACCACCAATCGGCAAATTCAATTCTATAGCCGTCGAAATCCATAACTTTTAAAGGTTTTTCTTGGGCTTCAAAATGGGCTTTTACAGCCTCCATCGCTTCGGTCTTACGTTCTAAGCGGAAGTTAACCTCTCCTGTATTGTAATATGATTTTATTTGGGCTATTATTTCCGAGAGACTTTGACCTTGGGTTTTGCTTTTACTGATGATTCCCAAAATAATCAAACTTGCCATAATGCCGGAATCGGAATAAAAGAAATCGCGGAAATAGTAATGTCCTGCTAATTCGCCTCCGAAAATTCCGTCAATTTCACGCAGCTTACGGGCAGCATACGCACGTCCCACACGCCATGTGTACACGGTATTGCCTAATTTCTCCAGATGTTCCTGAACAGATTTAGAGGTTCTTATATCTTGCAAAACATTGCCGGTTAATCCTTTTTCTTTACAAAAATAATCAGCCATAACAGCAATAAATAAATCGGGAGAAACAAAATCGCCATGCTCGTCTACAAACATAACCCGGTCTGCATCGCCGTCGTATATTACGCCTGCATCGCATTTTTCTTTTCGCACAAAGCTTTGTAAGTCTTTGATATTTTCAGGCTCTAAGGGGTTTGGTTCATGGTTGGGAAAATTACCATCAAGCTTATCAAACAAATAGAAAACTTGGTCCCCGAACAATTCCTTTACAAATAAATTACACATACCGTTAGAGCAATCTATGGCTATTTTCAGATTAGATAAATCAGTAAGGAATTGCTTTTGAAAAGTAATGTACTCATTCTTATAATCAACGGTATGTATAGACCCTTTTGACAAAGACGGTTCGATAGCTTCTGTCTCTACCCATTGCTGCAAAAGATTTAATCCCGAATCGAAACCAACAGGTAAAGCGTTTTCTTTCGATATTTTTAACCCATTATATTCTTTCGCATTGTGCGAAGCCGTTATCATTACCGAGGCTTTGTAATTATATTTGGCCGTAACCCAATAAACCAAAGGGGTGGTTGACAAACCTAAATCATGTACCGAAGCACCGCTGTCTGTAATACCCTTACATAAATATTCGAATATTTCGGGAGAAGATAAACGTATGTCCCTCCCCACTAAAATAGTATCTGTTTTTAGTAAACGGGAAAGAAAGAATCCGATTTTTTAAACATCAGTTTCATCAAAATCTTGATTGTAAATGCCTCTTATATCGTAGGCTTTGAATGCATTCATGGAATTAAAATTTAGAATTTCCAACTAAACGTAAAATTGAGCTGGCTTGTTGCGTTATTGATGGTTACAAGTTCGAAATCTATTTTTTCGTTGAATAAAAGTTTATAACCCACATTAACCGCTGCGCGCCTACCTACATCGAATGATAAGCCGATACCTAAACCGGCAGTGGGAATAACCTCATTTTTTTTAAATTTACTACTGGGCTCTCCATCCAAACCGCTGGGGGAATAAGAGTCCCGAGCCCATAAAGTAGTAAGACCTAAAGAAGGGCCTGCTAAAAAATGTACCTTTGGACTTAAGTCAAAGGTGTACATCAGGGTTGCAAAAAGGGGCGTGATATTATAATTGCGGTTAATTTCCCCATCATTATGAATGGTACTTCCTGTACTGTTTAACGTATAACTGAATGTACCTATCTGTTCACCATAAAAATAGGTGCAGAAATTAAATTCTAACCTTAAGCGCGGAGATACATGGTATCCTCCTGCTAAAAACAGACCTGCATAGGTATCTTCTGATATGTACATTGAAAATCCACCTTCGATAAATGCTTTTCTTTCTTTATCCATGGTTGCTTTCGATTGAGCTAAACCTATGTCGGAACTTGCTAAGAATAACAAAATAAATAATAGAGCTTTGTTCATAGTTGTATTACTTTAGGTTAATAATATGTATGTATTTGATTCTCATTATATTTTTTGCCAGAAATACAGTCTCGTGCAAAGTTATAAAAATTTGAAATATATACAAGAAAAAAGAATTTATCTTTATATTTTTGTAGAACCTCCTGCTGAACAGAAAAATTCTTAAATCGCATTTGCAAAGGAAGTCAAACACTCTTTGATAGAGAAGCCAAACACTCTTTGCACGAGAAGCCAAAGGCTCTTTGACTGGTAAACCAAAAAGAATTTAGATTACTGTCCAAAGCATATTTAGTCGGGAGGCTAAACAGCCTCTAGGTTCTATGCTGAAATGAACCACTCTGTTGCAGTTGTCATAATTTTAAACAATGCAGGAGCTTAGTCTGTTGTATTTCATGTGTTAATAATAAGAAGCCAAAGAATCCTTTCTAATTTCAATTAGTTTCTGTAACTTCGCAAAAAATATCAAAATCAATCTCTCAAAAATATCAATTAGCTATGTCAAGAGAAATCAAATTCAGTCTTCTTTACCGCGATATGTGGCAATCGTCAGGTAAATACGTTCCCCGTGTTGACCAATTAGTACAAATAGCTCCTGTTATTGTAGAAATGGGTTGCTTTTCGAGAATAGAAAGCAACGGAGGAGCTTTTGAGCAGGTAAACTTACTTTTTGGAGAAAATCCCAATACGGCAGTACGCCAATGGTTGAAACCTTTCAATCAGGCAGGTATTCAAACCCACATGCTGGAACGTTCTTTGAACGGATTAAGAATGAATCCTGTACCGGCAGACGTTCGTCGTTTGATGTACAAGGTAAAAAAAGCCCAAGGAACTGATATTGCACGTTCTTTCTGCGGATTGAACGATCCCCGCAATTTGGAACTTTCTATCAAATATGCTAAAGAAGCCGGAATGATTTCGCAAGCTGCCATGAGTATCACTTACTCTCCTTTGCATACAGTTGAGTACTATATGCAGCTGGCAGATAAAATGGTTGAATTTGGAGCAGATGAAATCTGCTTGAAAGATATGGCAGGCGTAGGACGTCCTGCATTTTTAGGAAAATTGGTAAAAGCTATTAAAGATAAATATCCCCACATCGTTATCCAATATCACGGACACTCAGGACCCGGATTTTCTGTAGCTTCTATGCTAGAAGTAGCACGCGCCGGAGCTGAATATATAGATGTAGCTATGGAACCGCTTGCATGGGGTATGGTTCACCCTGATGTTATTACCATCCAAGCTATGTTGAAAGATGCAGGCTTTTTGGTAAAAGATATCAATATGAAAGCCTATATGGAAGCCCGTCAATTAACCCAATCGTTTATCGACGATTTCTTGGGCTATTTTATTGACCCCGGTAATAAACAAATGACCTCTTTATTGGTAGGCTGCGGATTGCCGGGCGGCATGATGGGTTCTATGATGGCAGACTTAAAAGGTATGCACGGAGCTATCAATATGGCATTGAGACAAAACAACAAACCTGAAGTTAGCTTCAACGATTTAGTTGTACAATTGTTCCAAGAAGTAGAATTTGTATGGCCTAAATTGGGCTATCCTCCTTTGGTTACGCCATTCAGCCAATATGTAAAAAATATTGCCTTAATGAATATTTTAGGCATGGCAAAAGGCGAACCTCGCTTTACAAACATAGATAAAGACAGCTGGAATATGATTTTGGGTAAAATGGGTAAACTACCCGGCGAATTAGCTCCTGAAATTATAGAATTGGCAAAGAAAAACAATTTAGAATTCTATACCGGAAATCCTCAGGATGCTTATCCAGATGCACTGGATGAATTCCGTAAAGAGATGAAAGAAAACAATTGGGATTTTGGACCCGATGATGAAGAACTTTTCGAATTGGCTATGCACGATCGTCAGTACCGCGATTATAAATCAGGTATTGCCAAAGAACGTTTCAATAAAGAATTGGCACAAGCCAAAGAAAAAGCAGGAGCACCTATTGTTGTTAACCGTCCTGTGGTAGAAGTACCCAAGTTCGATGCAGCCAAAGTACAAGAAATGTACCCCGCTGCCCAACCCGTACAAGCTCCCTGCAAAGGAAAAGTTATCTGGCAATATGATGTTATCGATGCCTCAACCGCACCGGTTGTAGGAACCGAGTTTAAAGAAGGACAAAATGTTTGCTTTGTAGAAGCCTATTACGGCATAGAGCCCGTTATAGCTTTAAAAGGCGGTAAATTAGTACAAGTAGAAGTAAAACAAGGCGAAAACGTGGCAAAAGACCAAGTTTTGGCTTATATCGTTTAATTTTACATTAGAATTATATAGCAAGAGGCTGTCGAAAAATTGTTTCGACAGCCTCTTTTGTTTATTGGGGTTAACTGCTAAGCAAGCTAAGGTTTGATAATAAGCTTTGATAACGCCGCTATTCTTAATAAAGTAAATCCTGCCTTGAAAATGCCAATTGAAGGTGTAAAAAAAATCCTAACAAGATTTTACCTTGTTAGGATTAAAAACAGAATATAGATGAAAAAAATAACTTTCTTATTTCAAAGAAGCAGCTAAGGTAATATTAGCATTTATCAATCTTGATATTACACAGCCTTTCTTAGCACTGTTTGCCAGCTCTTCAAATTTTTCTTTAGAGATACCCGGTACAACGCCATTTACAGTCAGATGAACATTGGTAATAGTTAATGTAGGCATATCCATTTCAACAACAGCCTCAGTATTCAAAGCAGTAGGTACAAAGCCTTCAGTTGATAACATATTGGCAAATGCCATAGTAAAACAGCCTGCGTGAGCAGCTCCGATTAATTCTTCGGGATTAGTACCGATACCATCTTCAAAGCGAGAGGTAAATGCATACGCAGTATTATTTAAAACTGTACTTTGAGTGGATAAGGTTCCTTTTCCTTCTTTCAATGAGCCTGTCCAATAGGCTGATGCTTTTCTTTTCATTTTGTATAATATTTAGTGTTAAAGTTTTAATTTCAGCAGTTTACTTGTTTGTTTTTTAAAATTTTCTTTAGTTTCAATTTTGAACATATAAACACAATAGGCTTAAGAAAGTTTATACAACTTGTGCAAAATATGTAAAGAGCCGATGCAGACCAATGAAGCTTAATTATTTATATCAATCAATCTCCAAGCATTATTAAATACGGCAAGTTTCTTAAAGCCGATATCCTGTAATACTTCTCGTGTCTCTGCAAACAGCATACTTATTTCATCAGGCTTATGCGCATCGGTGCTTATAGTTACCGGAATATCTCTGTGGCATAACGATTCCAGTATATCGATTGAGGGAAATAATTCCTCGCACCGACCCTTATAAATTCCCCGTGTATTAACTTCTACAATCGTATGCTGTTGTTCTATCACAGCAATGGTTTTTTGTATTAAAGCTTTATACCATTCATCCTGAGTAGAAAAAAAACGGTTTTTATTATTCATCTTAATTTTATCAACGTGACCCACCACATCCGGTTTTTGAGTTGCAAGCATATCCATTATCTGATTGTAATAAGCCGCTACTCCTGCACGAATATCGCCATCAAACACATTCGATAAACCGTTGTCGTAAGTTTCTATCTTAGAACCGTCGATAAACCATAAGCCTTCTTTTGTATCATTAGATACCAAATGCACAGAACCTAAAGTATAATCCAAATGATACTGTTTTTTGAAAACCGAAAAATCAGTAGAGACCTTAGGTATATAATCCATCTCCAGCGATAAAAATACAGGTAATTGATTCCGGTATTTTTCTTTGAGATGATTCACTTCTTCACAGTAAGCAGGTAATTGTTCCTCCGAAATGGCAAAATCCGATTCAAAAGGCAGAGGAGCATGCCCCGAAAAACCTAAACTTAAAAAGTTTTGCTTAACCGCTTCTATTATATACTCCTCCAACGGAGAAGAACCATCGCAATACCAAGAATGGGTGTGGTAGTTAAAGAGCATTTAAAATCTGTTTTAATATCGTTGAACCACCAAATCCGGAGTTATTACTACATTGCTCGCATGCAATTTCCTATCGTATAATACACAATGGAAAACAACGGTATCAGACTTAAGATTGGCTTTGCTAAGCCAAAAAGGGTCTGTAATTTCAACCACCAATTTCCCTTTCAGATAATCCTGCCCACCTATAGGCTCTATCGTTTTTATCCTGTAGTTAAATTGCAAAGTATCGGTTTGCGATTCGTTGCTGTAATATGGAATTATATTGCCATTTATTTTTTGAAATACAGTGATAAAAAGATTATTCCGGAATTTAGAAGAAGTATCAAAAGGAGGATAGGTCTGCCAATCGCCCAAGCCGATATCGCCATCGCCATCCGTAAAATTTAATTCCAATTTACAGATTTGGTTTTCCTGCATAAAAGAAAAATATTCCAAAGACGGCACAATGGGGTACTCTTGATGCTTAGAGCAAGAAGCTGTAAAAATCAAAGTAAAACAGATTA
>JAVBQU010000191.1:0-6731 GCA_031548675.1 Bacteroidales bacterium | reverse complement strand
TGGCTGTCCCGATATGTTAGAAACAATAGATTCTACAAGTAAACGCAGAACACTTGCTTTAGAAACGCCCAATGTACCAGCCTTGCAAAAAGAAAAATACGCAGGATACCAAGCACATTTACAACGGGTGGAATATACTTTTGCTTATAACTATGCAAATTCATCCAAAAGAGTATATGACAAAAGCGAGGCAGCTCAAAGAATATATAATATTGTTTCGCTGGAAAAAAATGAAGAAAAACTGCTGAAATCTATTATAAAGAAAATAGACATATCAAATAAAATGTCAACAGAGGAAAAAATTAAGCAGATTGAAAAGTATATTAAGACCAATTTTCAGCTAATAGACCAAAATGTACAGGGAGTAGATCTTTCAGCAATAACCGATATTACAGCAACCAAATACGCCAGTCCGCTCGGATATGTCCGCATGATGACAGGGGCTTTCCGTTATTATGAAATTCCTTTTGAATTGGTGTTGACAACTGAAAAAAATGATAAATTCTTTGATAAGGATTTTGATGGGTTTAACTATTTAGACAAATATATATTCTATTTTCCTGAAATTAATAAATACTTGGATCCCAATTCATACACCAGACGTTTAGGTTATATTGATAGAGAATTTTTGGGTAATTACGGTTTATTTTTAAAAACAATTCAAGCCAGCGGAATCGAATCGTTTATGCCTTACGTTAAACAAATTCCTATTAATGATTTTACAAAAGCATACCACAATACAAATGTTGATATAAAATTAAATGTCAATGATTTTAAATTAGATTATACTGTAGATAATATTTTTGCTGATTACGAATGCGATTTTTACCAGCCTTTTTTCCATTTTGCAGAAAATGATGCGAAGCAAAATCTGTTAGATGAAATATTACAAACAGATAAAGCAAGTAATAAATTAATAGATTATCAGATTTCTAACGAAAAGCCAGATAATTGGTATGTAAAACCTTTTAGCATTAAAGCTCATTTATCAGGTGATAAATATATCAGCAGGGCAGGTAAAAACATTACTTTTAATATAGGCATGCTTATCGGCAGGCAAAGTGAAATGTATAGAGAAAATACGCGTATTTTACCTATAGAATATGATGTTGCTCATAGTTACGGACGCGAACTTAAATTTGAAATTCCAGAAGGTTATGAAATATCTAATCCCGAAGTTTTGAAAATGAAAGCAGAACTAAGCATGAATAACCAAATAGAGGCTTATTTTTATTCCGATTATAAAATAGTAGGCAATCAACTGGTCGTAACTTCATCAGAAGCCTACAAGCAGCTTGAGTTTCCTATCGAAAAATACAACGAATTTGTAGCCATTATTAATGCCGCTGCCGATTTTAATAAAATTACTCTGATATTAAAGCCTAAAATGTAGAGATAAGCTTTACTTGCTTTATTTATTGGAACTTTTTTTGCAGTTATGACGTGTATTCTTTGATGGTTTTTTGAAATTGTTCATGCATAGCTGCTATTTATGCATTTTCTCTAATTCCTTTTTATCGCCGACTACCCAAACCAAGTCGCCGAATTCGAATACGAGTGAATGATGCGGATTCATAATAGATTTATGCCTGCGTTCGATACCGATAACCAAACAATTATACATGCTGCCTATTTCTGATTCTTCTATACTTAAGCCGATGTAGGGGAAATGATCGTTTATGGTAAATGAATATAAATCTACTTCCTTGTCGGGTTGTGGTGGCGCTTCTTTGTTATTTTCCCTTTCTACACCTTCGGAAAATAAGCGGATTTGTTCGTCGGTTCCTACCACGGCAATTTTATCTTGCGGATAAATTTGATCGGAGCTTTTGGGGATATAAATATGCTGTTGTCCGCGTGTGATTTTAACTACATTTACACCGTAAATATTTCTAAAATCCAACTCTTTGAGTGTTTTTCCTATGTAAGGCGAATCGAAAGAAACCACCATCGTTGAAATGTGTATGTTTTTGTTGTGAAACTGGCTGGAAAAAGAAGTGGTAAGCGGATATTGTTTTTTTTCTGCTTCTTCGCGTTGGTTTAGGTTGGAAAGAAATTTACTTTCCAACTTGGAGTATTGATTTAAATCTCTCCTAAAAATCATGATGATGGCTAAAACTGCCAAAGTGATGAACATAGCCCATATAAACCCAAAATTGAAAAGCCGGATAAGCACAAAAACAACAGAAGCAATGGCTATAAAGATACGGAATAATACTAAAAACAATAGTTGCCCTCTATTGTATTTGTTGTCATTCCATAGTTTCATAAACAACTGTGGCGAATTTGTCCGGTTTAAAATTAAGGCAATCAAAAAAGGCGACATGCATAAAATGGTAAGAACGGCAGATAAAATACTACCCCATATACCTGAAATTTTTTCCATGCAGAAAGGGGTAAGGTATTTGAATGAAAACAAAATAACGGCTGCAATCAATACGATATAGATAATCATTTTATTGATATAGCTTTTTATCAATTTCCGCCATTCGCTTTCTAAAGTAATGGTTCCTGAGCCTGCAGCATAACGGTTTAGAAACAAGATTACTTTACGGGGCAGAATTTTATGCAGCTTCTCTGCAAAAGGTTCTGCCAAGCGGATAAAATAGGGTGTGGTAAAAGTGGTAATTACCGAAACGGCTACAATAATAGGATAAATAAACTCTGTCATTACCCCTAAGCCTATGCCTAAGGAGGCAATAATAAAAGCAAATTCGCCGATTTGTGCCAAGCTGAAGCCGGACTGGATAGATGTTTTTAAGGTTTGTCCGGAAATTAATACACCTAATGAAGAAAAAATAGCTTTTCCGATGATGGTTACGAAAGTAATAATGATAACAGGGATTGCGTATTCGACCAATATAGCGGGATTGACCAGCATACCTACGGAAACAAAAAATATAGCTCCAAACAAATTTTTTACCGGTTTGATAATATTTTCAATATGCTCTGCTTCTACGGTTTCTGCTAAAATAGAGCCCATGATAAATGCTCCCAAAGCTGCAGAAAATCCGGTATAAACAGCTAAAACAACCATCCCTAAACATAACCCAAGTGAAATGATAAGCAGGGTTTCGTCGTTCATCAGCTTTTTTACCTTTTTAAAAAATACAGGCAGCACATAAATTCCTACCAAAAACCATAGGATAAGGAAAAAAGCAACTTTTAGAATACTGCCGAGCATGGCTCCTCCTGCAAATTCGCTGGTGGCTGCCATGGTGGATAAAAGTACCATCATAAGAATGGCTACCAAATCTTCAACTATCAGAGTACCAAAAACAATGCCTGTAAACTTTTGGCTTCTTAAATCCAAATCGTTGAAGGCTTTTATAATAATGGTTGTAGAGGACATCGAAAGCATACCGCCCAAAAAGATACTATCCATAGAGGTCCAGCCCAGCATCTGCCCTACAAAATAACCGATGCCGAGCATAGAAACCACTTCTACCGTTGCGGTAATAAAAGCAGTTCCGCCTACATTCATCAGCTTTTTAAAACTGAATTCCAAGCCCAAAGCAAACAGCAAAAATACCACGCCGATTTCTGCCCATATATTTACGCTTTTAATATCGATTACTGTAGGAAAAATATGAATATAGGGACCTGCCAGCAAACCGGCAACAATGTAACCTAATACGAGAGGTTGTTTTAACCATTTAAAAATAAGCGTAATTATCCCTGCAGAAATCAGAATGAGGGCAAGGTCTTTTATTAAATCAGGTAAATGTACCATGTTTTTGTACGTTTGTTATGCAAAAATATACAAAAATATTTAGAATTCCACGCATAAATTGTGGTTGACAGATGAAATAATTTGAAAAAAAGCGGTTTAAAAAGCCACAAATATAGGCTGTTATGGAGAAAACTACAGACTTATTCGAAAATATAACCCAAAAACCTTCTCCATATCTATGTTATGTCATTTATTTTTTCCAAAAACCCGGGTTTCTTTTTCATACCGTCTGCCAAAAGTGCCGGAAACCTAAGTTTCTGCCTCATACCGCTTGCCAAAAGTGCTAGAAACCCGAGTTTCTACTTCATATTGCATGCCAGAAGCCCTAGAAACCCAAGTTTTTATGACATAATGGCAGGGAGAAGAGTAAGAAACTGGAGTTTCTTACTCTAAAGAAGTGGAAAATGGCACATAAACTTATAACCATATCATCTTTGCGAGAAGAAATGACAAAACACCGCCGAAGGCAGCATGAATACTTTTGAATAAAAATTAACTTATGAATAATCTTTCGAATATTGGGATGGCTTTACGGTGCTTCCCATAACATTCTTTGTATTTTCGAAAGAGGTTTACTAAGGGATTTACCATCTTACCATTGAAAGGAGGATTGCAGCCGGATATCTTGTGATGATGCGCCTACCATAACGGTAAAACTTCCGGGTTCTGCCACCCATTGCATTTGTAAGTTATACAGTTTTAAATCGTCTTCTGTAAGGGTAAATTTAACTTCCTGACTTTCTCCTTTTTTGAGCTTAATCCGTTTGAAATGCTTTAACTGCATTACAGGGGTTACTACTGAACTGTAGTCGTCGCGTAGATAGAGTTGTACCACTTCATCCCCGTCGTATTTTCCTGTATTGGTTACCATACATCTTAGCTCTATTTGTTTGGCATTAGCATTAGAGGAAGAAGAAATTTGGGTCATTAAATTCTCATACTTGAAAGAGGTGTAACTCAATCCATATCCAAACGGATATAAGGGTTGAGCGTTCATTTCCACATAATCGTGCTTATAAGGTTTATTATGGTTATAATACACAGGTAATTGTCCAACCGATCGGGGAATGGATATAGGCAAACGCCCTGCCGGATTGATATCGCCAAATAAAACATCAGCAATAGCATTACCACCTTCCTGACCCGGATACCATGCCTGAATTATTGCCGGAACATGTTCCGAAGCCCAATTGATATTGAGCGGACGTCCT
Organism: Bacteroidales bacterium; assembly: GCA_031548675.1. Classification (GTDB taxonomy): domain Bacteria; phylum Bacteroidota; class Bacteroidia; order Bacteroidales; family P3; genus JAVBQU01. The sequence continues at coordinate 1,787 of JAVBQU010000191.1, read as the reverse complement.
TCTATCAGAACCAATACCACAGGTGTACCTGTTTCGTATATTTTTTGAAGCAGTTCAAGCTGCCTGCCCATCATGTCGAGCGACGAACGGTCATAACCTTCTCCGCTTTCCATGTCGCTTATAGCTTCTGATGTAACAGTTGCCGCTCCGGTTTCTATATATTGGGTTTTAAAGTCTCTGGCACTCGAGCCTCCCAACACCACAACGGCAACATCTGCCTGCCGGGCTGCATCTACTGCTTTAGATATTTCGGCAGATGATGTATCTCTAACAGAACATCCTTTTACATAAGTGATTTGAGTGCTTTTCTTTACTTTATTTTGTATGCCTTTCAGCACGGTTACAACGTGTTCAGGATTTTGCAGAGACGTATAATCGCCCAATTGGTTATATATATTATCGGCATTAGCACCAATAACGGCAATATGCTTTAAGTCTTTATTCAAAGGAAGCAATTGCTTATCGTTTTTCAATAGTATTAAAGACTGTTGGGCAACTTCGCGGGCTAAGCGTATATGCTCAGGATTATGTACTATCTTTCCGGCTTTTGCGGCATCTACATAAGGATTTTCGAATAATCCCATTTCAAATTTAAGCCTCAATACGTGGGCAGCAGCCGAATCGAGCAGGGCAGGGGATACCTTATGGGTTTGCACTGCATTGAGCAGGTTTTTATAGGCGTTTCCTCCCAAATCTACATCTATTCCCGCATTTAAAGACATTGTAGCGGCTTCTTCATAGCTGGATGCAATAGCGTGATTGCTTTGCAAACCTTCGATACTCGCCAAGTCAGATACTACAAAACCTTTAAAATTCCATTCATCGTGAAGCAAATCTTTTAATAAATATGCATTGGCAGAACAGGGTATTCCGTCTATGGAGTTATAGGCTGTCATTACCGATAAAGCTCCGGCTTGAACAGCGGCATGGAAAGGAAGCAAATAGCTTTGGTGCAGCTCCCGCATACCGACACTTACGCTGCTTCCGTTATGTCCGCCTTCGGGAACTCCATAGGCTGTAAAGTGCTTGAGTGTAGAAATAACATTTACACCGCTTTTTAAATCCGTTCCCTGAAATCCTTTTACCATTGCTTCGCCCATTCTGCTGTTTAAAACAGGGTCTTCGCCATAGGTTTCTTCCATTCTCGACCATCTGGGGTCGCGGGCAAGGTCTAATACCGGACCATAACCTATATGAGCCCCTTGCAATCTGGCTTCTAAAGCAATAGTTGAAGCCATCTGCTGTATCAATTCAGGGTTCCATGTGCCGGCTTGTCCGATAGAAGTAGGAAAAATAGTTGTTCCGATTGCCATGTGTCCGTGCGGACATTCTTCGGCAAAAAATAAGGGAATGCCCAAGCGGGTATTTTCCATAACATATTTCTGCAGGGCATTGGTAGCCTCGGCTGCTAGCTGGGGATTTAAACCCGTTTCAAGGGTTTTTCGTGTCCAAGGGTCGGCTCTGAGTGTAGCCCAAAACATACCGATATGGCGGTCCTTGATAATTTCTTTGAATTGACCGGATGGATTTACTTTCGTACCTTGCTTATCGTACATTTCCCATCCCAGCAGGCAGCATACCTGTCCAACTTTTTCTTCTAAAGTCATTTGGGATAATAAGAGGTTTACCCTTGCTTGTGTCGTAAGCGTTGTATCTCGATAGGTTCCTGTTACGGCTTTTTTTTGTGCATGAACAGAAAGCGAAAGGCTGGATGATATGATAAAAATGAATAGGATGTGTTTCATGCGAGAAAAGCCTTTAAGTTTATACCACTTACATATTTGAAA
>JAVBQU010000022.1:0-11853 GCA_031548675.1 Bacteroidales bacterium | reverse complement strand
TAATTGTTTTGCAAATGTCTTTTCGATCGAAATCGTCCAACTGGGATTCGGTATTCTTGTATGCAAATTGTTCATTGTATTCAAGTGATTTATATTTAGAAATAAGCGTGTTGGCAATATTGTAGATGGTTTTATTCTTTCGATTTGTTGCAATTGCATTTTTCACTTCGGCAATCAGAAGTTGTTTATTTTCATTCCAAATATCATTACCTAAAATCTCAGGCATTTTTGCCAGTAAAACAGCATCGGTATAAATTAATCCGGTTTCTAAGAAAGGATTGATATTACGGATTGCTTTTAAACTCAGCATGGCATATCCAACCGGTAAGCTCGCCCAACCGGTAATAAATTGCTTTACTTTTTGATTCTCAAAATTCAACGTTGATTTGGCATATTCTTCTACACATTCTTCGTCTTCAAAAGAAAACCAAATGTGCCAAATATCTTCCCATGTAAAAGCAGTTTCAAATTGTTCGCCATTCTTATTATTTCGGATTTCTACACCTTTCAATGTCCATGTTCGCCAATTGTTTCCCAATAAATTTTTTAGACGAGCCGAAACGGGACATCCGCTGACATTGGATTTGAATTTATAGTTGAATAAATAGGTTGATGATGTTGCTTTTGTAATAAAATCAACAATATCTTCAAAATTGAAGTTCTTTTTTACCCGCATAAATACATTGTCAAAGATGCTCTGTTTCAATTCAGGTGACAATTCCTGCCAATCTTCAACCTGACCTGTATTTTCTTTTTTTATACGAATATTATTGATAAAAGACCAAGCCCGAAATGTTTCAAAATCGGGATGACTGATCGGACAGCGTGATTTTGAAGGTTCAAGCGTACATTTTCCAACCAATCCTTTCTGGGAACGCAAGGGACGCTTAAAGAAAATAGCTTTGTGTACAGCTTTGTACAAATCACTATTATCATTTAACCCTTGCTGAAAGTGAAAAATATAATTGATTTCATCTTCATATTGTTGGCGGATTGTATGTTGCAACCAATTTTCTCGTACACGTACGCCTTGATTTTCAATATCAGCAAAAGCACAACCAATAGTATGTAAATCAATCCCTTCTATTTTTCTTTGTTCTATATATTCGTTTATTTTTGTAGCTTTCTTTTGTTCCGATTTTTTTAATGAAGGAATATCTTGCTCTACATTTTCCGACAAATCTTCCAAATCTATTAGATCAACATCTTCCTTTTGTTCTTTTGCTGTTTCTCCTTTGCTGCTCTTAAAACCCCTGCGTTGAGCAATATGATATAAAGCACGACCCAATTTGAAACGATCGGTTTCTTTATTAAAATCTAATGAGATGGTAGCTAACTCGGAACGTAATTGATATGGACTTGTGTAATCCGGTTTTCCATCGCCATCAAAATCAAGTTTTATCCAATTCTCAAATTTTTCAATGATGGGATATTGACGAGTTTTACCTTTTACATGTTTACGCCAAAGATTAAGTTCTTCGATGCTTAGCGGACAAAGTTTGTTTTCAATTAGAATCTCTAAAGTTGCCCACAAACGATATTTACGGGCTTGATATAAACGACGGATGGAACGTTTGGCTGTTCTTGCAGAAGCAAAAGAAAATTCGATGCCTTTTTCTTTTCCAACACCTGTTTTGAACGTAATCACTCCATATTTTTCAATTTGATTCTCTATTGAATTGATATTTCTAATAGCCCAGCCAATAGAGTTTGTTCCTAAATCAAGTCCTAAATATTTTTCCATAGTATATTGTATTTCTATTTTTTTATTACCTTTGCAACACGAAAGACTTTTTACAATAAGGCTATAAGCCGAAGATTTCTTAGCCCTGCGTACTCCGTAGGGTTTTTTATTTCTGATTCACAATAAGAATATTCCGTTGCGAAAACATTTAAAGCGGGGCAAGGAAACTTACCTCGCTTTTTTCTTTCAAAAATACGAATGTTTATTGTAAGTAAAAAAGAAAAATTTGCTTATTTTTACACTTATTGCCTGCATCCCAATAGTATCGCCATTTTTCTATAATTCTTCGATCCGCTCTTTTGCTTATTAGCAAATAATCTTTAAATTTGCTTGTTATATAGTATAAGTCCAAAATCTTAGCATCATATTTCGTGCTTCAACAAAAACAACAACTTAAGCAGGTTCAGAAACTTACCCCGCAGCAAATTCAATTAATGAAATTGCTGCAGATTCCTGTTATGATGCTGGACCAACGTATTAAAGAAGAACTGGAAATAAATCCTGTGTTGGAAGAAGTTGAAAATAACGATGAAGAAAATGAAAAACTCTCTAATGAAGAGGAAAGTTTGCAGAATGATACCATAGAAGAAGAAAAGGAAAAGGATGAAAAATGGGATGATCCGGATTTAGATTATTATCTTAATACCTCAGATGATGATGCACCTAACCTTGCATCAAATTATGAACACGAAGAATCTTCAAAAGAAATTCCAATCCGATCAGGAACTACCTTTTATGATAATCTATTAGACCAATTTTATCTGCTCAATCTTACCGAAGACGAATTTAAGATAGGAGAATCTATCATTGGAAATTTAGATGAAAACGGCTATATGCGCATGGATTTACATGCTCTTTCCGATGATATCCTGTTTAGCCAGAATATTCAGGCTTCCCCTGCCGAAATATTAAAAGTGCTGCATGCAATCCAGAAGCTTGATCCGGCAGGCATTGCCGCTTGTAATTTGCAGGAATGCCTGATACTGCAGATGGAACGCTTACCTCAAACCTCAATAACTAAAAATGCATTGATTATTTTACAAAAGAACTTTGATGCTTTTGTAAATAAGAAATATACCAAAATTTTGGAGAATTTGCATATTAGCGAGGGTGAATTGCAAGAAGTTATAAATCTCATAACTTCCCTTAACCCTAAGCCGGCAGCAGTAAGCGAATCAGAAAACCCTTATGTAATTCCCGATTTTACGGTTGCGAATCATGACGGAGAATTGGTTTTGCAATTAAATGGAAATAATATACCCGAATTGAGGATTAATAGAACATACACTAAGTTATTAGACCAATATATTAGTAATGCTGCAGTATCTAAAAATAAAAAAGATACAGTTTCCTTTATCAAACAAAAAATAGAAGCAGCCAATCAATTTATTGATGCTCTTAAACAACGTAACCGTACATTACTTTGTACTATGGAAGCTATTATGGAGCATCAGGCACGTTTTTTTATTACCGGAGATAACCGCGATTTGCATCCGATGAAACTGGATGATATTGCAGCAGAGATAGGTTTAGATGTTTCTACCGTTTCGCGGGTAGTAAATAGCAAATATGTACAAACTCCGGCAGGCATTTTTCTGCTTAAAGATTTTTTTTCCAAATCGGTCGAGAATCAAAAAGGAGAAAATATTTCGAACAAAGAAATTATGGAAGCTTTACGAGACGCCATTCAAGATGAAGATTTCAGAAATCCTTTAACAGATCAAGAATTGCTGGATATATTAATCAAAAAAGGCTATAAAATAGCCCGTCGCACAATAGCCCAGTATCGCGAAAATTTAGGCATTCCGGTAGCCCGTTTACGGAAAAAACTTTAACGAATATAAAACATTAGATAGTGCAATTACAAAAAGGAGATACGATTGCAATTATTTCAACTGCCCGTAAGGTAAGCAGGGAAGATTTGCAGCCGGCAATTGATAAACTGACTTCATGGGGGTTAAAAGTGGTTTTAGGAAAAAATGCTTTAGCATCCGATCATCAATTTGCCGGCACAGATAGGCAAAGGATGGAAGATTTGCAATGGGCATTAGACCATCCGGATATTAAAGCAATACTTTGTTCAAGGGGAGGTTATGGCACTATCCGTTTAATGGATAAAATACATTTAGATGAATTTCAAAAATATCCCAAATGGCTTATCGGTTATAGCGATATTACGGTTTTGCATGCTTATATTCAATCGCATTGCCAGATTCCTACCATACATGGAACTGTGGCATTAAACTTTCCGGCAGACGGTTTCGATTGCTTGTCAACAAATACTTTGCATCAAATACTTTTTGGGAAAAAACCGAATTATGTTATAGAGCCTCATTCATTAAATAGAAAAGGGGAGGGGAAAGGAATTTTGGCAGGAGGGAATTTGTCGATTTTATACAGTATAAATGGAACTCCGTCAGATTTAGATACTGACGGGAAAATACTTTTTATAGAAGATTTGGATGAATACTTGTACCATATCGATCGAATGATGCAGAATCTCAAATTATCAGGTAAACTTAGTAAACTTAAAGGATTGATAGTCGGAGGAATGACAGATATGCACGATAATACAATTCCTTTTGGAAAAACAGCAGAACAGATTATTTTTGAGGCTGTTTCAGATTATGATTATCCGGTTTGCTTTGGCTTTCCGGCAGGGCATTTAGGGCAGAATAACGCAGCCTTAATATTAGGTAGCCCTGTCGAATTTATAGTAAAAGAAGAAGTTACTTTGAATTTCTTGTAAGAACAAGTATTTACTTTAGTTCTTATTAAATTCTTTTAGTGTAAATTTCTGATTTTCATGATTATATTCTAAAATAGTAAGTGTTAGATTATCATGCGTATATTCTTGCATGTGATTCAAGTTTCCGTGAATAAGCAATGAAAGTAAAATCCGGATAGCCCGACCGTGCAGACAAATTAAAATATTATTTTCTTTTTTGCTTAAAATGGCTTGCATTGCAGATTGCAGCCGATTAGCAACTTCTTGAGGACTTTCTCCGTTTGGCGCTTTTATATCATATTCTCCGCTATTCCATTTATTTAATAAACTTGCAAATGCTTCGGCAATATTGCCGTTGTAGCAAGACCCTTCAAAAGATCCGAAATCCATTTCATCCAAATCAGGCATAACAATACGTTTAATTCCGCTTTCTACAAAAGGCTCTGTACTTTGGTGTGTACGTTTTAGCGAAGAAGTATAAACACAGTCAAAAGGTACATTGCGGTATTTCTCGAAAAATACACAGCTTTGATTTCTTCCTGTCGAATTGATGTCCGAATTTATTTTACGCCCTTGCACAATATGCTGTATATTGTAATCCGTTTCACCGTGGCGTGTAAGATATATATGAGTAGTCATAGCAATGAAAAAAATGCAAAGTTATCATTTGTTTTAATATAGGAATGCTTATATCAAATTATTTCTTACTAAAATTTCATTCTCAATTGTACACCTATATCCGATTTAGTGGGACTGTTTATTTCATCCAAGCCTGAACCTATTGTTTGACGATTTGCATAATGGGTCATAGCATAGCGAATCCATAACTCAAAAGCTTTATTAATATTCCAATGAACTAAAATATAAAAACGGCTTCCTTTATAATAATATGCCGGAATAGAAAAACAGTTGAGCATATCGTTTTCATAAGCGTAAATTCTGTCATCATAAGTATCTGTCTCAAAAACAGCATAACGCAAAGTAAGATTCAGAGGAATTTTTGATAAACGATAACTTATATCTTGAAATGCAAGAAAACCTTGTGTTTTTTCTCCAGATATTTTATTGTGGAAAGAAAATTCGATGCGGCTTTGTAAGCTCCATTGCAAAGTTGGCGAAGTTTTGAAATTTATTCTAAAACGTTCGTTTGTAATATTTTCTAAATACTTTATATGAACAATTTCTTGTGTGTTTTCCTCTTTGGTTTTATAACGATATAAGAAATATATTTGAGAACGGGATGTGAGACTGTAAGATACTTTGGCTAAGTATTCCACTCCTTTAGAAGGAGCATCTACCTGATATCGGAGCCAAGGGAATTTAAAAAAATCGGCATATAAATCCAATTGCGTACGAGGAAACAAATTGGCCAGCATACCTAGATATATACCTTTTTCATTCCCGATGTGAGTATTTTCCCGAAAAGCAGCAGCATAAGGCAGTTTATAGTCTCTATTGTAATTTCGATACAAAGCAGAAAAACGAACTGTTTCAGTAAGCAGAGCCTGCATTCCTGCCGAAACAGCATATTTTCCGGTTTGATTGCGGGCTGCTTCGCCAAAGAAAATACATTTTCGGGTTACCCATGAAAAATCAACGCTCGAATGCCATCCGTTTTGAACTAGACTACTCCACTTGGAGAATTGAGACAGGGAAACAGGTGTATAAATAGAATTATAAGCTAAAGTGCCTATTTTAAATTGTTTATGTTGGAATGATAAATGTGCTCCGGCTAATTGTTCTACGATGCTTTTACGCTTTGCCAATTCGTTGGGCGTACGATGATAACCAGTTTCCTGTAAAATAATAATAAAATTTTCTTCAGCATCCTTGCCTTGACTAGTAACCGTAGCATCTTTATGAGTATAGGAAGCAAATATATCAGCTTCTAATTTCCCAAATTTAAAAGTAGAAGCAATGCCTCTTAGATAGTTGTTTTCATTAGCCGATGTGCTGGGTTTTATACTTTGTCCGTATTTTTTTATTTCCACAGCATCCGAAGATTTTCCAAAACCTAAACCAGTCCATAAAGCTAAACTTTGCCCGAATTGCAGCTGATAATCGCCTACAACTAATTTTTTCATTTTTCCCACATCATGTAAATAGAAAAAACCCGAATAAAAATCAAATCCCTGTTTTTGGTTTCCCGCAAAAAATTCTTCCCCCGCATCTTTTTCCGCAGTAATACCAAACCGCACCCGCTCATTGTAATTAAAACCATAACGTGCATATAACTTTTGCGGTGTCCCCAAATACCGTGCGTTGGGGTTTTTGGCTAATTCATTTTCAGAAATGCTTTTATAACCTTTGGATATATTTAAAACTTGCTGATAGCGAAGCCATAATTCATTTTTTCCGTATTTTCGTAAATTATTAAATGTAATGGGTTTCTGTAGGACAGGACTTTTTTTTACAGTAACATAAGGTAAAATCTGTCGAATCAAGAAATATGAAAATCCATTGATAACCTGCAGTTCGTAAATACTAACCAAATCTCCATATTGCTCGCGATAGGCTATCAGATTGGAAATAACCAATTCATCTAAGAAAAATAATTTTAAAAGTTCTTCTTTGGAGGCAGTGTTAAGATTAATGGGGTGTTCTTTCAGATTCTCAATATTATCAAGCAATTCCGAAAAATCCTGTTCCGTTTCAGTTTGCTCCATTATCAGCTCTATCTTTTCCGCACTTTCATCATCCTGAGCCTGCAAAACTCCTATTGCCAAGCAAAATAGTAAGATAAGATAGTATTTTAGGATTTCAGGCTTCACAATTTCAATATTTCAGGATTTAAAGTTTATAAAGTCAAAAGTTTATGATGCTCAAACCTTTGAGTATCTTTTCATTCATATTCATTGTTTTCCTTGATTTGTATTTACTTTTACTCATCTTCTAAATCCTAATTTCACTACGCTGAATTAGATTGATTATCAGTAAGTTTTTGCTTTCAAACTTTAAAAACCTTTTTATGTTATAACTCAAAATTTGTAAACTGCTGAAAGTTGCGGCGAATAGCCCAAAACCTGATGAATAGATGAAGAAATATCTAAAACCCAATGCTCCCCTTCAAATCCGGCTCCAAAAGCATATTCTATTGGTTGTGTTTTAATGCCGCAACGTACATACGCTTTCTCTACCAAACGATATTCTAATCCTATTTTTACAGAGGGTTTGAAATAGATGTTTTTTTCTAATTCGCAAGCTATCAAAAATTCATCAGATGCTTTGTAAGATAAACCTGTACGAAACAAAACCGGAATTCGCTCACTGTTGTAATTGTTTAGCTTTACATTTACGGGATTAAAAACATAAGCTCCGAAAGTTAAGCGTTCCGTAACTTCGGATTGTAAACCTAATTCAAAAGTGAAGTTGTTTTTTACACCATAATCATAACCGATGAAAGTTCGCAAATAATCTAATTGCAATCCTACAGAAAGATATTTAGCCAAACGCTTCCCATAAGCCAAACCCACTTTTTGTTCATTATATAAAGAAAAACCGAAGTAAGAATAATTAAGAGCTAATACCCCTGTATAAGTGGGGATTGCAAATATAAAATTGCTATAAGAAAGATTTTTATCTAAAAAACGATTTTCAACATATAAACCTGTCTCATATTTTTTTAAATCAGCCATACCAGCTTGGTTGTTGTTGGCAGACCACAAATCGCGAAAACAAACAGAAACACTCCCCATAGCCGATTGTTTTCCTCCCGAAATTGGAGTGTCGTTTCCGGCAAATGAATTTGAAATAAAGAATAAATTCAGGTTTATAATAAGGAAGAGCAATTTTTTATTTAGCACAAAAAATATTTAAAATTTAACAGCAAAACTACAAAAATATTTTGAGCCAACAAATATAACCTGTCACAAAATTCCTATCATGTGTGTAAGTATTTGATATAGATAGTTTAAATTTTTATAGTATTTTTAGGTTAAGGTACTTTTCTCTAAATAAAATGCTTTTTATAGATAAGTTCATCTGTTGTGAAATGACTTAAATATCATTTATTTGTAAAATCGAATACACACATAAAAGCATCTTGTCAACAAAATTCGTATATTTGCAGAAAAATTGAGAATACAGACATAGGTAAGATGAAGAATATTAGGAATTTTTGCATTATCGCACATATTGACCATGGAAAAAGTACTTTGGCAGATCGGTTATTGGAACATACCAAAACCGTTTCGCAACGCGAAATGCAGAATCAGGTGTTGGATAATATGGATTTGGAAAAAGAACGCGGCATTACTATTAAAAGCCACGCCATCCAAATGGAATATATACACGGAGGAGAAAAATATATTCTGAATCTGATTGATACCCCGGGTCACGTTGATTTTTCTTACGAAGTATCCCGTTCCATTGCTGCCTGCGAAGGAGCTTTGTTAATTGTAGATGCAACCCAAGGCATACAGGCTCAAACTATTTCAAATCTTTATCTGGCTTTAGAGCATGATTTGGAAATTATTCCGGTGCTTAACAAGATGGATTTGGATAATGCTATGCCCGAAGAAGTTATTGACCAAATTGTAGATATGATAGGTTGTGCCCCCGAAGATATTATTCCTGCAAGCGGTAAAACAGGATTAGGCGTAGAAGCTATCTTAGAAGCTATTGTAAACCGTATTTCTGCACCAAAAGGCGATCCTGCAGCCCCATTGCAAGCCTTGATTTTCGATTCCGTATTCAATTCATTCCGTGGCATAGTTTCCTATTTTAGGATTATGAATGGAACGATTAAGAAAGGAGATTTTGTAAAATTTGTCAATACAGGCAAAGAATACAATGCCGATGAAATCGGCGTACTGAAACTTAAAATGGAACCCCGTCAGGTATTAAGTACAGGAGATGTGGGTTATATCATTTCAGGTATAAAAACTTCAAAAGAAGTACAAGTAGGCGATACTATTACCCATGTGGATAATCCTTGTAAAGAAGCCATTGCAGGTTTTGAAGCCGTAAAACCTATGGTATTTGCCGGCGTATACCCTGTAGATGCCGATGATTATGAAGAATTACGGGCTTCAATTGAAAAATTGCAATTGAACGATGCATCACTTACTTTTGAACCGGAAGCCTCATTAGCGTTGGGTTTTGGATTTCGTTGCGGATTTTTGGGGTTACTGCATATGGAAATTATTCAGGAACGTTTGATCCGCGAATTTAATATGGATGTGATTACAACCGTTCCAAACGTACAATATAAAGTTTATACAACCAAAGGCGAAATGCTGGATGTATACAATCCTTCCGGATTACCCGCACCCAATTATATAGATTACATTGAAGAACCGTATATTACAGCACAAATCATTACCAAATCCGAATATATCGGACCCATTATGAAATTATGCATTGATAAACGTGGAATCCTCAAAAATCAGATATACCTCACTTCCGACCGCGTGGAAATTACTTTTGAATTACCATTGGGCGAAATCGTATTTGATTTTTACGACAAATTAAAAAGCATTTCAAAAGGCTATGCTTCATTTGATTATTTCCAAAGCGATTATAAAATATCGAAATTGGTACGTTTGGAAATACTGCTTAATGGAGACCCTGTTGATGCATTATCAGCTCTAACCCACATGGATAATGCTTATCCTTTAGGACGGAAAATGTGCGAAAAATTGAAAGAATTGATTCCACGCCAGCAATTCGATATTGCCATTCAGGCATCTATCGGAAGTAAAATCATAGCTCGTGAAACCGTAAAAGCTGTACGGAAAGACGTTACAGCCAAATGTTATGGAGGAGATATAAGCCGTAAACGTAAGCTGCTCGAAAAACAAAAAGAAGGTAAAAAACGGATGCGTCAGGTAGGAAATGTAGAAGTACCCCAAAGTGCATTTTTAGCTGTTTTGAAATTGGATTAAACCATTTTTAGGCAGTTTCTTGTCTATTATGTAATTTTTTTGTGCAAACCCTTTATGAATATTGCAGCTTTAGTTTCCGGTGGAGTCGATAGTTCGGTTATTGTGCATAATCTCAAAGAAATGGGATATACGCCGACAATTTTTTATATTAAGATCGGCATGGAAGACGAAACCGGATATATAGATTGTCCTTCCGAAGAAGATATAGAAATAACCTCTTTTATTGCCAAGAAATATAACTGTCCTTTTGAAATTGTTTCATTACAAGAAGAATATTGGGAGAAAGTAGTGGATTATACCATTCAATCCGTGAAACGCGGACAAACACCAAATCCTGATATGATGTGTAACAAATTGATTAAGTTCGGATCATTCGAGGAAAAGTATGGAAAAGATTTTGATAAAATAGCAACAGGACATTATGCGACAACACAAGTTCATGATAATGTTACATTTTTATCTACAGCCAAAGACAAAATCAAAGACCAAACTTATTTTTTAGGACAGATTAATTATATTCAAGTCAGCAGATTAATGTTTCCAATAGGGCATTTGCTCAAAAGCGAGGTGCGAAAAATAGCCTCAGATAATCGTTTACCTTCAGCTCATCGAAAAGATAGTCAGGGAATTTGCTTTTTAGGTAAAATTAATTACAATGATTTTATCAAGAGATACTTAGGCGAGAAAGAAGGAAAGATTATTGAATTGGAAACCGGAAAAATTTTAGGAACACACAAAGGATATTGGTTTCATACCATTGGACAACGTAAGGGCTTACGTTTAGGAGAGGGACCTTGGTTTGTGATTGATAAAAATATTGAAGAAAATATTGTATACGTTTCACATGGTTATGATACCGAAATGCAATATGGAAAAGAAGTAAAACTACAAGGATTTGAGTGTATCTCCGAAAATATATTGGGCGATTTTACCCAGCCGACACCCGTTACTTTTAAAATCAGGCATACGCCCGATTTTACGCAAGGTATTATCGAAAAAGAAGGTAGCTTGTTAAAAATAACTTCCCAAGATAAAATACAAGGCATCGCAGCAGGACAATTTGGTGTAATTTATGATTCCGATGCTGAAATCTGCATAGGAAGTGGTGTAATTGTATAATTGTTTTAGAAAAATATAATTCTTACGGCAGAGACACCTTTTTATGAGATGTCTCTGTCTTTTTTATATTCCGCAGTGAACATAGTTTTGTTAAACTTGTATAATTCCAGTGGAATTTGTATATTTGTAGGTTGAATTACGGATTAAAATCTATCATAGATATGAACACCTTCACTAAAGTTAATGCCATATTAATATTCTGTTTATCTTTATTTTGCACAGTTGCTAAAGCTCAAGATACCGAATTTTGGTTCTCCGCTCCCGAAGCTACGAAAAATCATGGAGATAGGCCGATTAAATTTTATTTTACGGCTGTGCAGGCAAATGCGGTAGTAACCGTTGAACAGCCATTAATGGGGTATTCAACAACTTTTCCG
>JAVBQU010000241.1:0-6508 GCA_031548675.1 Bacteroidales bacterium | reverse complement strand
ATTTTGCTACAATTTCTGATACCAATTCTCCATTGTAATATTGACAGGTGCTTTTTAAACCGCCTTTAGCATTGTAGTACTTGCAAGTACCATGAAGCTGATCATTCAGATATTCTTTTTCCTCTAATAAAATACCTGTATCGGAATATTTTTTGACCATGCCGTTTAATCTGTTATTTTGATAAAACGAATGCTTTAACAAAATTCCTTTATTGGAATAGATTTTTGATTCGCCATTCAGTTCATTTTGGGTATAATTATTTTCGGAGGCAAGCGTACCATTAGAATGCCATGTTTTTACCGGTCCTTCTAGCCATGTATTAACGCAATGGGCTTCATACGATGGGTTTCCATTGGCAAAGAATGTACGAACTTGCACATCTTTTTCTATCATGGGTATTTCTACATATTTTCCTGTTTTATCGAGATATAGAAACGAAACTAACATACCTTCGTTACAAATAGTTGCGTATGCCAAACTGCCGTCTTCGGCAAATGTAAAACATGTATCGGTTGTATAGCCGTTTTCATCGAGATAAACTATCTGTTTAATTTTACCGGACGGATAGTATTCTGTTTGTTTAATGGGAATTCCCAAATCATACTCATCTTCCGATATTAATTTTCCGTCTGAATAAATTTTCGAGATTCCATTTTCTTTACCCAAGATATAGTTTGTTTCTAATGTTTTTTCTCCCTTATCATTAAAGCCAATTCTTTGTCCATGCAATAAGCCATCAACATATATTGCTTGTGATATCAAAATCCCATTTATATTATACGCACGAAGTGTATCCGTCAATTTTCCTCCTAAAACTGGTACAGTAAGAGCAAGTTTACCATTGGCATGTTTCAATTCCAATAAACCGTTTCCATTTTTTAATGTGCATGAACTTACAACTTTTTCATCTTTATCATATGTTATCCTTTGAATTATACAATCATTTTCATACACTTCTTCAAATTCTTTTTTCCCCTCATAAGTGTAACTAGCAAGGGTTCCATTCATTTTGCCATCTATATAATATGTTGCTAATTGTAATTTTCCATTCGGATAATAGGTATTCCATAGACCGGCATGATTTCCTGAACCAAAAAATCCTTCATGCCCTATTTGTTTATTTTTATAATACATTACATTATACCCGTCCCTATTGCCTTCAGTATAAGAAATTGTCTCGTAAACCTGCGCATTACTATAGTAATCCAAAAAATCGCCTTCCAAAACCCCATTTTTATAATAGGCTTTTCTATCTATCACTCCCAACCTGTTATATTGTGTCCATAATCCGTCTCGTTTGGCTGTGCGGTAAGTACCCATAAGCCTTGTTGTCCCATGAGGATATAGTAACTTAAAAGCCAAAGTATCTTTAATTCTTTTGCCTTCCGCCATTTTTTCCCCTTTTCCGTTATACTGTATATAGGATTGAGGCTTTGCTTTCTTAAAGTCTAAGGTAAAATCCAACTTTCCATTCGAATTAAAATAATAAGCAGTTCCATTTTCTTCCCCTCTTTCATTATAAAATATAGAATCAGTCAATAGCCCGTTGCGAAAATAAGTCACACCCCAACCTATATTTTCTCCCTTTTCATTGGTTGTATAGATTGCATAGGGCTTTCCATTAGAATAATAACTTTCCTGTCTGCCCGTAGTCTGCCCTTTGCTAAAATTTAAAATACGGTCAATTTGTCCATTTGCATAATAAAAAGTAGCTTTACCTTCAGGAGCATCCTGTACAAACATGCTTCTCAGCAAGGGGCTTCCATCTGCATAATTCCGCTCATACTTTCCATTCATCGCTCCGTTTTTATACTCCGTAGACTCATTAATATTACCATTGTTAAAATAAGTAATTTGTTGCTGCATTTTTCCATCTGCTCCTAAAATTACTATTTTTTCTAAATTGCCAGATTTGTTATAAAAATAGATTGTATCAATAGCACGACCATTATCAAAATGCGACTTTTGAGAAACCACACCATTATCGTTATAACCTATATAAGTTCCGTGTATTGAATCATTAAGATAATTCTCTACGCTTGAAACACTTCCATTCACATGATAGAACGTCCACTTGCCATTGCGTTTATTATTTTGATAAGAACCTTCTGACATTTTACTGCTTTCTGCATAATAATAATTCCATACCCCTGTTCTTTCTTTTTTTACTGCATCGCTGTATTGCCCAACTCCGTCTAAATTATTGCCGATAAAAGTGTAATATTGAGTTTCTGCTGAATTAAAAAGTTTTCCTCTGCCTTGCTCAAGGTAATTATATGCCCATGCAATATATTCCTTGATTTTAGCTACATTCTTATTAATTTGTTTTTGCACTTTTTTATTATCAATAAAACCGGAAATACGATAAGCATACGTTTTAAAATATTTATGCTCTTGAACTTGATTATAATAAGGGATATAAAGCTGATTGTAAATATCGATTGCTCCACTTTGCGGTTTGATATTCTCGAAAATCAATTGGGTTTGTTTGACAAAATTAAAATTGATGTCCGATTCTGCTTTAAATTTTTTATTTGCGACAAAATTCGATTTTATCAAAAATTCAAGTTCAGTAAAGACCTGATTAATTTCGTCTGTTGATGCTGACTCTGCCAATATTCCTTTTGATTCCGCTGTAATGGTTTCTCCTAATTTTTCCTCCACTGCTTTTTCAAAAAATAAGGCTGCTGTATAAGATTGATCATTATTTGAAGCTACGTTAGAGGCAAAGCTAAAGCACATCAAAGCAGGAACCAAACGTCCTTTGGCATAATTTATGCATCCCAAAAACAAATGGCTTCGATAATGGTACGGATTAAGGCGGATAGCCCTGCTAAACAGTTTTTCCGCTAAATCAAAATTACCTTTTCGGTATTCTACAATGCCATAGTTATATATAAACAAGGGTTGATATTGATATTTATCGTAAACTTTAGCAAAAACAGCTTCAGCTTTGTCGAATTCTTTGGCATCGCTATAAGTTACACCTATCATGTTATAATAATGAACTGTAAATTTTGATTCAAAATGCATTAAAGTATCAATAACTGCAAAACTAAGTATGTTGCTATCCATTGCATTATAGGTAAGCATTTTTTCATACAATGCCCATGAATACTGAGGATCGTTAGGATTAACTTTATTAAACAATTCCAAAGCTTTTTCATATGCTTTTTCATCATACTGCTTAATACCTTGTTCTATTAATGAACTTGCACTTACATATTTTTCTGATTTTTGGGCACATAAAGGCAAAAAAGATATCCAAAAACATGCTATAAAAAGAATAATTTTCCGCATAGGTAAGTATTTATTGGTTTTGAAATTTTATATTAATGCCAGACAAAGTTAGGAAATTACATTTAAAAATGAAATGTTTCTTACAAATAAAATATGAAAGAAGCTGCTTATAATTGATTATAAGCAGCTTCTTTCATAAATACTTTTTCACTTCGTCCCCTGTGATACCAAAGGATTGGGAGCAATCGGTTCTTTTTTCAAAACAATATTTTTATCCTTTTCAATATCTAATTCTTGAAATAAAATACCTTCAGGAATAATAAAGCTGCTGGGAACTCCTACTAAATTAAAATCTGAATAATAACTATAATAGCTCTTTTTAGACCCTTTCTGCAATGTATTATACACTTGCTGATTATCGGAAACAGCAACCACACGCTTAAATGCTTTAAGGTTCATTCCTGTAACTTTGGTCATACGGACTAAAGTTTCACTTCCATCTTTTACCGAAATACGGTAGGCATAAACAGGACTTGTAATGCTTTGCCCTTTTCTTGTGGATGTATATTTATACACTCCGGGAACATTTGCCATAGGGCTGGCTATTTTTTTAATTATGTAAGCATATTCGTAGTCCTCTTCTTTTGCCAAAGCAAGCAATTGTTTTTTTAGTTTAGCCATCGAAGTTTTTTTGCTGCTTGTCATTTCTATGACTCCCGAACACAAACTCGAACTTAACCTTCCATCAAACAAAGCCAATCTTTTATGTCCGTTTGATGCTTGGATTTTGAGTGTAGGTATACGGTCACTCAAAACTGTTTGCAAAACTCCATTTGTAATTAAAGAAGTTGAACTTTTTACACTTACACCTTCAGCATCCAGTTTGTAAGATCCGATAAGCGGTATTTTATTAAATTCTTGGGTTCCATCAAGGGCATTAATTGATAAATCGCGAGAAACTACTTTTTTTCCTATCATAGCCTCAAGGTTATTTTCAGAAGGAAAATATTCGCTATTCCAAGCCAGCATATTAGCATTGCTGGCAAAAGGTTTTCGCCCTGCTAAAAGCCCATTTGCGTTTTCAATAAAACATTGGGAAACAATCTCTCCTACAGCTTCTCCCTCAAACAATACAGGTCCGCTGTAAGTTTCGCTTATAACCGGTGCAGTACGTAATTGATTTAACAATGATGCCATTCTAAGTGTTACATTTTTTAAAGAATCGATGGCAGGTATTTGCCTGCTGTCTGTAAAATATAAATTAGCATAATCCATCAAAGGTTCACCATCATCGGCTACAGTTGTTGCATAAATACGCAAGCAAACCAAATCGAAAGGTTGTTTATATTTCATCCCTTCGCTATTCAAATAGTAAACATCAGCATGATAACTGTATATATTAACCCCTGATGAAGTAAAATATGGATAATTAATAAATGCAGATGAAAGTTCTTTGGCTAACGATTCCCATTGTTGTTTACTAAGATTTTCTGTAATCTTATTTTGCAAAATTTGAGTTTGAACAGGAACTTTCGATAAATCGGCTAATTTTAATTCTTCCTCCGGAATATTCTGCTGATTTAGCGAACCTATTTTATTTTCTATCAACTCTGCCGCTGCTTTATAGGAATTGTCTGTTTTTATCCACAGGCTTCGCCTCACTGCATCATAATTGGCTTGCTGGGGCATAGGTATATAAAATCCTCCTCCATAAAAGCCATACATGCTGTTTTCTGTATAAAAGTTTAGGTTATTCTGCTGATAATCTCCTACCAATACATTGGCATCTGCATTGCTATAAGGTTTTTCGAATGAACTGACAATACCGCCCAATGAACTTTCCACACTTATCATTTGAGCATTCGTTATGCTATAATCTATATAAAAAGGTGATTTTAATTTATCTAATTTTAGTTTATTCAGATGCTCCTGAATTGCATCATTCATTGCACTAAAAAATATTTTATCATCCGGCGATTCGTTTTGTGCTGCTGAGGGTTTATAAACAAATAATACACTCAGCAATAGGGTTATATAATGGATCTTTTTCATGATATACCAAATTTTTAATTAATAACTTAAGGACGGCTTAAAATAGGCGGACGATTTTGTGATTTGTCTTTTTTCTGCATTTCTATTTGTTTCACAAATACAGCCGGAGAACAACAACCGGCAGGTATTCCTCCCGATTCTGCCCCGCAGGTTCCCGCAAAATTTCCGGGAATATTTCCCAATGCCTCTACTTTGGAGAACATGGCTAAGGGAGTTCCTACTAAATCAACTCCGCGTACCAGTTCGTCAGGGCGACCATCAGCATATACGCGATATACTTCTATGGGAGTAACATTAAATGAATTAGGCATAAAACGTCCGGTCATGGTAAAACCGCCTTGTACTGTACCAAAAAGATAACCATATTCTTTACCTTGCTTTTTAATTTCTTCAATCAGCATTTTACGCAATTGCTCATCCGTATAGGGTTTAACCGTTTCAACGATAAGGTTTGATTGTCGCGAAACAGGCTGAAAGCCAGCTTGAGCACGGGCATGACCATTAGAACGGGGAAAACTATCAATCGGTGTGCGTGTCATTAAAAAGTTTTTCAAAATTCCTTTATCCACAACCAGCACTTTTTCACCTTTTACTCCTTCGTCATCATATAAAAAACTACCGTTCAACGGAATCCCTTTATAAACTGTAGCTGTTGGATCAAAAACCACAGAAATATCCGGATTCAAAACAATTTCATTTACTTTCTTTTTAAAAGTCTGCCCGTCGCTTTCGCTTTTCAACCGCTTACCTTCTACTCGATGCCCGAAAATCTCATGAAAAAATACCCCTGCCGCATCATTCGATAACATAGCCGGTCCTGTATAAGAATCTACAACCGGAGCTTTCCGCATACTTACTAATGTTTTTATTAATTGCTTGGTATCATTCACCATCACATCATCGGCAGGCAAACCAGAAGGAGTATGTGCAAAGTAATGCTTATATAGAGGAAGTTCCATACCATCATCAGCTTGTGTTCTTCCATTTATAAATAAATGACAATAGCTATTGTTCTGTACAATAGAAGTTCCCTCGCTGCTTACATAATATTTCCGGATAATTGAAAATTGAATATTAGATTCACCATCTAAAATTAATTTTTCGGGTGTTAGCATGCCCGAATATTTACACAGGCGATTTTTCCATTCTTCCGGATTCAGCATTTTGTCATCTAAAATAATACGGCTTTCATAGTATTTTACAGGATTTACAGCT
>JAVBQU010000134.1:0-6564 GCA_031548675.1 Bacteroidales bacterium | reverse complement strand
AAATTATTTCTGTTTCTGCTTTTATACTTTTAATTAGCTCAAATACCATTTCGGAAGTAGAGGAAACTTCAATAACAGAACTTACAAAATCAAAACTGGCACATTCAGGCTGTACATGATGGTCTATTAGTACTTTTTTAGCTGGCGACTTCTGAAGTATTGACTCCATTTTAGAAACCCTTGCCAAATTATTAAAATCCAAACAAAAAATTATATCAGCCTTGTTTAGTATCTGTTCAACTAAATTTTCTTGTTGTGAATATATTTTTATTTTATCAGCTCCATGCATCCACTTTAAAAAATCAGGAAAATCATTTGGTAAAACTACTTGTAAATCAGATACTTTTCCTAATAAATAATTATACAGACCCAAGCAGGAACCAACTGCATCACCATCAGGATTATAATGAGAAACTATGGCTACATTATGAACTCCGTTTAGCAGGGTTTTTATACTTTTGATAAAACTTAAATCCAAAGCTGATTTGTTAAATTAATTGTTGCAAATATACACATATTAATTGTTTTGAGTAACTATAAATATTAACAAATTAACAATTTATCAACATCCTGATTTTTATACAGATATATAACAAAAGAACTATTAAATAAAAGATTATTACCTTTGCAAGCAAGAAATTATTAGAATAATATGTATTTTTATCCTCGTTTTTTTACTCAAAAAGCTCAATTTATTGTTGTTTTTGTATTGCTTTTATCATTATCCGGCTGTAAAAATAATAAACATCAAGAGGGCGTAAGTAAGCCTTTTTTGAAAGTGACAGATTATTATGGGCGGAATATTATTTTACAGCATGAACCTAAAAGAATTATATCAGTATCGCCGGGTATTACCGAAATAATTTTTGCTTTAGGGCAAGGTCAAAAACAAATAGCTCGAAGTGAGTTTTGTTTATATCCCAAAGAAGCTTGTTCTTTGCCCAAAATAGGAGGTCTTACGGATGCAAATATTGAAAAAATAATTTCTTTAAATCCTGATTTAGTTATAGTTTCATCCATTTTTACCAAGCATTTTGTGGAAACATTGGAAAGGGTAGGAGTTCCGGTTATTGCATTTCCGGAAAAAGATAGGTTTTCAGGTATTTTTCAGACCTTAACACTAATGGGGCAGATTTTAAATGCAAAGGAAAAAGCGGATAGTATTACTTTAAGTATAAATAAACAATTATCTTATATTAAGGAGCTAACAAAAAATGAAAATAAAAAACCAACAGTATATTATGTAATCGGTTATGGTCAAGCCGGAGACTTTACTGCTGGTGGAAATACATTTATTAATGATATGATAAATTTAGCCGGAGGAAAAAATATTGCTGAAAATTCTTCAAACTGGACATATAGCCGTGAAAAATTATTTGAGCAAAATCCTGATTATATTTTTATCCGGAATGATGATTTATCTGATTTTTGTAAAACATTTCCCTATAAAAATCTTACTGCAGTAAAAAATGGAAGGGTATTCGGCATAGAGAGTATCATGATAGATGTTCAGGGAATTCATAGTATCGATGGTGTTCAATTTATGGCTGAAAGATTGCAAGGAAAATATTAAAGTGCAAGGGAATCACTATTTATTTTTTCGTTATTCTATTCAGTTACTTAACATAATATAAATTATATAACAAAATAATTGAATGAATATATAACAGAAAATGTCTGTAAATGTTCACAGATAGTGATGATTAGATACTATTGTTATTATTTATGTGGACAAAAAAAAAGTAGTTAAAAGAATCCGTTTATCAAAATTTGTAACTTTGAAATTCATATTAAAACGCTATTCTATTAGAATTTCTAAGAATAATGCAGAAAAAAAAGATTTATATCATTCTGGGGCTTATTATTTTTGTCTCATTGCTGGCAGTTATTACTGTCAGAGTCTTTTTTTTACCCAAACAACCAGCTGCAACTGCACCCTTAAAAACTGCACAAAAAAATAGTTATTTATACGGTATTGTAATAAATGATTTAACTGTAATCCAGCAAGAAGTTCAAGACCGGGAAACTTTTTCCGATTTGTTTCAAAAGTACGGAGTTACGATGCAAACGGTTGATAAAATCGTCAAATATTCTAATGATATATTTGATTTTAGAACATTACGTAGTGGAAATCATTATACAGCAATACTTTCCAAAGATTCATCGATTTTACATTATCTTGTTTATGAAAGTAATTTGACTTCCTATGTCATTTTTGATTTGAAAGATTCAATCCGGGTTTATAAAGGAGAAAAAAAAGTTACCAAAAAAGATTTCACTAAAGAAGGTGTTATAGAAAGTTCTCTTTGGAATGCAATGATAAATATAGGTTCTTCAGCACAATTAGCCATGGATTTATCGGATATATACCAATGGAGTATTGATTTCTTTGGACTGCAAAAAGGTGATAAATTTAAAGTATACTATACAGAATTGTTTGTTGATACGACTTCTGTCGGCATAGAACGAATCTATGCCGCTCGTTTCGATCATGATGGAAAAACTTACATGGCTTATTACTTTCCTGAGGATAGTACAATTAATTATTATGACGAAAAAGGCAGTAATTTGAAAAAAGCATTTTTAAAAGCACCTTTAAAGTTTTCCCGAATCAGCTCTAAATTTTCCAATAGCCGTTTACATCCGGTACTTAAAATACGCCGTCCGCATCATGGAGTGGATTATGCAGCTCCTGCAGGAACGCCGGTTCAGTCTATTGGTAATGGAATTGTTATTTCTAAATCGTATGCGGGCGGAGCCGGACACATGGTAAAAATTCAGCATAATAATGGTTTCGAATCAGCTTATCTACATTTATCAAAATATGGAGAAGGAATAGCAAAAGGAAGTCGGATAAGCCAAGGACAAATTATAGGTTATGTGGGTAGCACAGGTCTTTCTACAGGACCTCATTTAGATTTTCGGGTTTATAAAAACGGAACGGCTGTAGATCCCCTTAAATTGATATCTCCCCCATCCGATCCTATAAAGGACGCTAACAGGGACGCTTTTAAAAAGATTGTGGAAGAAATGAATAAAAAATTAAGCATTTAATGGCAAATCTTGATATAAGTTTAAATAACCTTTCGGAAGCCTTTCCAAACGATTTTACAGAAGAGCAAAAAGCACAGGCTCAAACGCTTTTTTTAAAAGCATTGGCAGAAAAAGCCCACCAGTTTTATAAAGGAAAGATTCAGATTATGCCTAAAATTCCTATTTGGGGTTTTAACTGGCTCAGTGTGTGGTATACGCCCGGTGTATCTAAAATTTCGACAATCATTAGGGATCATAACGATGCTTCTTTTGAATTAAGTAATCGTGGAAATACAGTTGCCGTAATAAGCGATTCTACGCGCGTATTGGGAGATGGAGACTGTACTCCTGCCGGAGGTTTGGGAGTTATGGAAGGAAAAGCTTTTCTCATGAAATATCTAGCAGGTATCGATGCGATTCCTCTATGTATAGATAGTAAAGATGAAAATGGAGAAAATAATCCACAGAAGATTATTGATTTTGTAAAGATGTGCCAGCATAGCTTTGGAGCAGTAAATTTGGAAGATATATCGCAGCCGAATTGCTTTAAAGTACTTGATGAATTACAGTCATGTAGCATACCGGTTTGGCACGATGATGCCCAAGGTACGGCATGTGTAACTCTAGCCGCTCTCATAAATGCACTGAAATTAGCAGAGAAAAAAATAACTGATGCCCGAATAGTATTATTTGGAGCCGGAGCTGCTAATACAACCGTTGCACGTTTGTTGATAAAAGATGGAGCAGATCCTTCAAAAATAATCATTTTTGATGTGCATGGTGCCTTAGATTCAAATCGGGCAGATATGCAAAATGATTTGAGGTATTATAGACAGTGGGAATTATGTTCTCAAACTAATCCTAATAAAATTCAGAATATTGAGGAGGCGATGAAACAAGCTGATGTGCTGATAGCTTTATCAACACCCGGACCGAATGTAATTAAACCGGAATGGATAAAATTAATGGCTTCTAGGGCTATTGTATTTGCGTGTTCTAATCCGGTTCCGGAAATATATCCTTATGCTGCTAAACAAGCCGGAGCTTTTATAGTTGCTACAGGAAGAGGCGATTTCCCTAATCAAGTAAATAATTCTTTGGGGTTTCCCGGTATTTTGAAAGGTGCATTATTAGTTCGGGCAAAAAAAATAACCGACAATATGGCTATTGCCGCTGCTCATGCCATAGCATCGTTTGCAGAACAACGAGGTATTACTCCGGAAAATATTATTCCAAACATGGAGGAAACGCAGGTTTTTCCTCATATAGCGGCTGCTGTAGGTACGCAAGCGATAAAAGATGGTGTGGCTAGAAATAGTATGCAATATGATGATATTTTAATAAAAACAATCAAAGATATTGAATATTTTACGAACTTATATCATTCATTAATGGATAATGGGGCATTTCAACCTATTTCCATTGAAATAATTAATGAAATTTTCACAAGTATAGTCAGAGATATTAAAAATCCTAAAACACAGATTTGATTTATATTGTAGCCCATTTTTTAACATAAAAAATTTTGCAACGAACCTTTTTATATAGACCTTTGCATAACTAAATTTCAACCAAAATGCAAAAGAGAATTAAATTAAAAGATTCGAATTTTCGACTTTACCTTACCGAGAATAAAATTAATATGATCATCAGAGATTTAGCTGATAGTATTAATAGAGATTATCAGCATAAATGTCCTTTAATAATAATAGTCCTTAATGGCGCATTTATGTTTGCTGGTGATTTATTAAAGAAATTAACCATCGATTGTGAGGTGAATTTTATAAGGTTATCTTCTTATGATGGTATAAACCAATCAGAATCTGTAAAAGAAATTATAGGATTAGAAAATAATCTTGCCGGACGGGATATTATTATTGTAGAAGATATTATAGAATCTGGTCTAACATTATCTTATTTATTAAATGCTTTATCAACATCAAAAGCTAATACAATTGAGGTTTGTGCTTTATTTTTGAAGCAATTTAAATTTAATCAGAATTATCATATAAAATATATTGGAAAAGAAATACCTGAAGAATTTATTGTAGGTTATGGACTTGATTATAAAGGGTTGGGAAGAAATTACCCGAATTTATATCAAATATCCAAATAAGTATTTCTCTTTGGAATTAAAAAACGTGTAATGAATATTGTCATTTTTGGGGCTCCCGGTTCCGGTAAAGGAACACAATCAAAAAAATTAATCGAAAAATACAATCTTTACCATATATCTACAGGGGATATATTACGACAAGAAATTACAGACCAAACGGAACTTGGTTTACAAGCTCAAGACATCATAGATCATGGCAACCTTATGCCGGATGATGTGATGATAGAAATGATTCAACATATTTTAAGTACATCTGAACATAAGAATGGTTTTCTTTTTGATGGTTTTCCAAGAACCATCAACCAAGCTATTGAATTAGATCATATACTTAAAGCCAAAAATCAAGATATACTTTGTTCTATTAGTTTAGATGTTCCGCAAACAGAGTTGATACGGCGTATTCTTGAAAGAGCTCAATCTTCAGGAAGAAAAGATGATACAGAAATAGTTATTCAAAAGCGGTTGCAGGAATACAAAAATAAGACAACGCTAGTTGCCAACTATTATCATGAACAGCATAAATTATATCCTATACATGGTGAAAATCATGTGGATATTGTTTTTGAAAAGATTGTCAGTATTATAGATTCTCTATAACTTTCGTACCTGCTACTTATTTATTTGTGATGCTTACTTGCATAAAGCTTTTTAGAATCAGCAGGTTTGCAAACGTACATATCAAGTAAATCCCTAATTACTATAGAAGCTAAAGCACAGCCAAAAGCAGCAGGCAAATAGGAAATAGTTCCTACAATTGATTGCTTGTTTTGCTCTGAATTATCTAGCTTCATCGAAGTTTCTACAATAGGTTCAGGTGAAAACACGGCTTTAAACCCATGATAAACACCCAAGCGGTGTAATTTTTTCCGAACAAAGGTCGCCAGCGGGCAATTGTGTGTATTAGAAATGTCTGCTATTTCTATTTTTGTAGAGTCAAGCCTCCCTCCTGCTCCCATAGAACTTGCAATGCGAACAGGCTTCTTTAAAGCATTATAAAGTAAAAAAACTTTTGGGGAAAGTGTATCTATTGCATCAACTACATAATCATAGCTGTGCATATCTAAAATTTCTATTATTCTATCATCTTTGATAAATTCAGAAATTATATCTAAATGCAGATTTGGATTTATATCTAACAATCGCGAACCCATAAGCTCTGCTTTAGCTTTTCCTTGGGTACTTGTTAATGCTAAAAGCTGTCTATTCAAATTGGTATCATGCACAAAATCGCCATCCACTACTGTCATATGCCCCACTCCTGCCCTGCAAAGCATTTCTGCGGCATAAGCTCCTACGCCTCCTAATCCTACAACTAAAACATGGGATTGCTGTAATTTCTGTAAATTGGGTTCTCCTATCAATAATTCGGTTCTATCAGTCCAAGAAACATTCATGCTGTAATCAATTTCTTGAAA
>JAVBQU010000220.1:0-10478 GCA_031548675.1 Bacteroidales bacterium | reverse complement strand
AGGTACAGCTAAAGAAATATACAAAAGCATTTATTATGCTTTAGGAAATTGCGAGCTAAGCATTGTAATGACCGGCTCGGTAGGCATGGGTTATGCCGAATTGCTGGGCATCAAATTTGTGCAGGAAGTAGTAGCTTCCGCTGCCCTGATACAACAGCAGTTTCCGGCGGTTAATACGCTTATCGATATAGGCGGCGAAGACAGCAAAATGATTTTCTTCGACGAAAATAAAACGCCCGACATCCGCATGAACGGTAGCTGTGCCGGAGGAACGGGTGCTTTTATTGATCAAACGGCAAGTCTTTTAGGTGTAGAAACCGGCGATTTGAATGCCCTTGCCGAAAAAGCAGAAAACATCTACCCTATTGCTTCACGCTGCGGTGTGTTCTCCAAAACCGATATTCAAAACCTTATCAGCCGCAATGTAAGCAAAAGCGATATTGTTGCATCCGTTTTTAATGCAGTCGCCATTCAGGTAGTAAGTTCCCTGTCTCGTGGATACGACGTACAGCCTATCATATTTTTCTGCGGAGGTCCTTTCGCGTTTCTGCCCGAGCTTCGCAAATCGTTTATGAGCTTGCTTTCGCTCAAGCCCGAAGATTGTATCTTATCCGACAATGCCAAATTTGTTCCCGCATGGGGATGTGCAGTGATGCCCCGCGAAAATTACGTCCGTAAAATCCGTTTATCGCAAATCATATACAATGTCCGTTACAGTAAGCTTGATTTTGAAACTGACTTATCGGGACGGCTGCCTGCTTTGTTTGCTGACGATAACGAATTTGAAGCATGGAAAAACAAGAAATTCAACCATTTTGTAAAACGGGCTGATTGGAACAATCTTACTTCCGATGTATGCTATTTAGGCGTAGATTCGGGTTCTACCACTACCAAAATTATAGTGATAGACGAAAACGAAAGCGTCCTTTTCCAATACTATGCCCGCAACGAAGGCGATTCTTTCAAAGCCTTTCTGCAAGGGCTGGAAGCCTTCCGCGATGAAATGCACAGGCATAACAAAAATCTGAAAATCTGCGGAAGCGTAGCCACAGGTTATGGCGAAAACTTAATCAAAACAGCCTTTAATCTCGATTTCGGCATGGTAGAAACCATTGCCCACTATCTGGCTGCCTGCAAAATATCTCCCCATGTTTCGTTTATCCTCGATATAGGCGGACAGGACATGAAAGCCATTTTTATCGAAAACGGAGCTATCAAACGTTTAGAAATCAACGAAGCCTGTTCTTCGGGCTGCGGTTCGTTTATCGAAGGCTTTGCCAATATGCTCAATTATCCGGTAGCCGAATTTGCCGAAAAATCGTGCCACTCAAAAAGCCCTTGCGATTTGGGGACACGCTGCACGGTGTTTATGAATTCGAAGGTAAAACAAGCCATGCGCGAGGGAGCAGGGGTAGAAGATATTGCAGCCGGATTATCATACTCCGTTGTAAAAAACTGCCTGTTCAAGGTATTAAAACTCAAAAACGTAAAAGAGCTGGGCGACCATATCGTGGTACAAGGCGGTGCGTTCCGCAATTTGTCTATCGTACGGGCTTTAGAGCAATTAACAGGCGTAGATGTATCCTTTTCCGATATTCCCGAATTGATGGGAGCCTACGGTTCCGCTTTATATGCCAAAGAAAATGCAGCCCACGCCAAACAAAGCTGTTATGTGGACGATATGATAGCCTCACGTTCCTACTCTTCCGATTTCGAAACCTGTACCGGATGCGAGAACAATTGTTTGGTAAAAACATTCCGTTTTGCCAACGGCAACATCTATTATTCAGGCAACAAATGTGAGAAAATCTATTCCAATAAATTAGAAACCGAAGAAAAAGGACACAACCTCCACCTCGAGAAATTTAATTTACTTTTCAACCGTAAATTCGAAAAACATAACAAGCCTCAGCTTACCGTAGGTATTCCCAGAGGGTTGAACATGTATGAAAACTATCCGTTTTGGCATACCTTGCTCGAAGAATGCAATATTAAACCTGTTCTTTCGGCACGCTCTACAATGAAGCTTTACGAAAAAGGTATTACTTCGTTGATGTCGGACAATATCTGTTTCCCTGCCAAGCTCATGCACGGACATGTGCAGGATTTAGCAGCCCGCAAGGTAGACAGAATGCTTTTCCCTTATGCCATCTTTGAACATAAAGAAGATAAATATTCGCACAACAGCTACAACTGCCCTGTAGTTGCCGGATATTCCGATGTAATAAAAAGTGCGATAGATACGGTAAATAAATACAATATTCCTTTAGATTCCCCTACAGTGGCTTTCAACGATATGTCGTTGTTGTATAAATCCTGCCATCAATACTTACAATCTATCGGCGTAGATAAAAAATTAATCCGTCCTGCATTTGTAAAAGCCGTAAAAGAACAAGATAATTATTTCTTAACCATAGCCGAAAAAGCCCGCAAAACCGCCGACGATGCCTCCAAAGCCAAACGCATGGTGGTATTATTGGCAGGGCGTCCTTATCATATAGACCCTTTGGTACAGCATAAAATATCCGACTGCATAGCCGAAATGGGCGTAGATGTGATTACCGAAGATGTGGTACGTTATTCAGGCGATGAATTTTTCAATTCGCTCAACGCCATTTCGCAATGGGCATATCCGAATCGTATTTTTAAAGCTGCCAATTATGTAGCCAATAGCACCGATAATATACATTATGTGCAGCTAACCTCATTTGGCTGTGGTCCCGATGCGTTTATTTTGGACGAAGTCAATACGATTTTACGACGCAAAGGCAAAAACCTGACTACGCTTAAGATTGATGATGTAAACAACATCGGTTCTCTGCGTCTGCGTATCCGCTCCATGCTCGAAAGTCTTAAATTCGATCATAATAAGCAATCTGTTAATCTGCCGGAAGTAACTACACCCGCTTTCAGCATACAGGATAAACACCGGAAAATTATTGCCCCCTATTTTGCCGAAGGCTACTCTGAATTTCTGCCCGCTTTATTTAAGCTGATGGATATTAATTTAGAAATCCTGCCCAAAAGCGATACACTGTCAGAAGAATACGGATTACAATATGCCAACAACGAAATCTGCTATCCCGCTACTTTGGTTATCGGAGATATTATCAAGGCATTAAAATCGGGCAATTATAAGGACAGCGAAATTGCTGTTGCCATTACGCAGACAGGCGGGCAATGCCGTGCATCGAATTATATTTCGATGATAAAAAATGCGATGATTGATGCCGGATTCGGTCACATTCCGGTGGTTTCAGTAGCTATGGGCGACGGCTTAACCAACGACCAGCCGGGCTTCGAGCTCAAATGGAGCAAAGTTATCCGTACTGCCATGACCAGCCTTTTGTATGCCGACTGCCTCAACAAATTATATTATCCGGCTTTAGTACGCGAAAGAGCCAAAGGCGATGCCGACCGTGTAAAGCAAAAATATCTGGACTTAGCCCAGCCTTTAGTTGTCAAACGCAACCGCAAAGGCTTGATACAATTATTAGAACAAGCCGTTCAAGAATTTAAAGCCATTATCAAACCCAACGACCATATTCCGGTTGTAGGTATTGTGGGCGAAATTTATGTAAAATACAACTCATTCAGCAACCGCAACGTAATGCAGTGGCTGTCCGAGCAAGGCGTAGAAGTGGTAGCACCATCGCTGTACAATTTCTTTATCAATAGCTTTGTAAACACGCATATCAACAACGAAAAGTTTATCAAGCACACCTCTGCGTTCTCTGTATTCCTAAGCGATGTTATTTACAAATTGGTATACCGCTACGCACAAAAATTCGATAAAGTATGTGCAAGCTATCCCTACTATCGTCCGTTCAGCAATATGTTTCATGATGCCGAAAAAGCTTCAGAAATCATCAACCTGTCGGCAAACTTTGGCGAAGGCTGGCTGATACCCGCCGAGTTTGCAAGCTTTGCCGAAAATGGCGTTTACGATGCCGTTAGTTTACAGCCTTTCGGATGTATAGCCAATCATGTTATCTCAAAAGGGATAGAAAAACAGGTAAAAAAGATTTATCCCGATATGAACCTGCTTTTTATCGATTTTGATGCAGGAGCATCCGAAGCCAATATCCTCAACCGCTTATATTTCATCGTAGAAAGTGCCAAGCGGAAGATGGAGATGAGAGAAAATAAACGAGTAAGCAAGTAAGCTCGCAGACAAGGTATAAGAAACACAAAGTTCTTTTCAGCCGCATCCCTGCTGCAAGTCGACGCAAGCGTGCGAAAGTATGCCGAAAAGCTTCCGCAAAGTGTCGCAAAGATGCGAAAGCGTACCCAAGAGCTTCCGCAAAGCGTCGCACAAGAGCGAAAGTCCGCCGAAGCAGTGCGGCAAGGTTTCAGAGAGTTCAGACGGTTTATTTACATTGTTCATTACCTTTTTGCAATACGGTTATATTATTCTTAATGAAAAAAGAGTATCCATATTCATAGCATATTATTTATCATCTATATCTTTATATGATAAAAATCAAAAAAACCAATCAGAACAATCTACGCAACTATGAACATTTCCAGTTCCAAACCGAGTTTAAGGATTTGGTAGAACTGTTTACCCCCGAAGCCTTGGGCGTCGGAACTTTATTTGAAAAATACTTACTTCTATATGCCCAAGAGGGCGGCTGTTTAAGGAAAATAGAAAAGAGTGCCACCACAGAGGAGCTTGAGAATGCCGACCATGCACGGGATGTTACTTTTCGGGGCTTTGCCGATACTGTAAAAACGGCTCTAAAACATTTTAACGAAGATACACGCACGGCTGCACGCCGAATCGAAATAGTGTTCCACACCTACGGCAACCTTGCCCGCAGAATCTACGATGCGGAAACTGCAAGCATCTACAAGCTGTTGCAGGAGTTACGAAACAACTATATGCCCGAAATGGAGCTGCTCGGCATTACGCCTTGGGCTGATCAACTGGATGCCGAAAATCAGGCTTTCGAACAGCTGATGCAAAACCGCTACAGCGAGCAAAACCAAAAAACAGATTTGCGGACGAAGGAAGTCCGCTTGGAGATAGACCGGATTTACCACTCCATAACGGAACGGATAGATGCTTTGGGCGTTATAAACGGTACGGAAGCCTACGAGCCTTTTGTCCATCAACTGAATGTCCTCATCGAACATTACACCTATATTCTGGCACAACGAAAAAGGATAAGCGAAGCGAAAGCAAGCTCTCCCCAGCCCTCTCCAAAAGAGAGGGAGTAGAAAAATACTCTTCTAGCGTTCCCCTAAATCCCCTAAAGGGGACTTTCAGAAAGTACATGTATACCCTTCCCCCTTTAGGGGAAAATAGACTTTTGGAACAGTTTCGTTGCTATCCAATAAAATTCGTATATTTGTAAATTAATAAACTTTATAAATTAAATAAATATTACGAACCCAATATAACCAAGCATGAGAAAAATTACACTCTTTATCTTCAGCTTACTTTTTGTGATGCAGGCTTATAGCCAAACGTTAGTAAATGGTATCTGGTACACCTTTTCAGGAACGGAAGCGACAGTAGTTTCCGGTTCTGGATGCACCGGTTCTATCATTATTCCCTCCCAAGTTTCCTATAATAGCGAAAACTATACTGTTACAAGTATTAAAGAGTTAGCTTTTTACAATTGCAGCGGTTTAACTTCTGTTTCTATTCCTAATACAGTTACTAGTATTGGAGCTCAGACTTTTTGCGAATGTAGTGGTTTAACAGTTATTGATGTTGGTACGCAAAATCCAAGCTATTCCTCTTTGGGTGGGGTTTTATATAGTAAAGCTAAAGATACTTTAGTGTGCTATCCGGCAGGCAAGCAGGAAGTATCATTTACTGTCCCTAATTTGGTTGTAAGAATTGGAGAATATGCTTTTTCATGCAGTAAATTAACTTCTATTACTATCCCTAATTCAGTTACGAGTATTGGAGAATATGCTTTTTCATGGAGTAAATTAATTTCCATTACTATCCCTAATTCGATCAAAAGTATTGAAAGTTATGTTTTTTCCCATTGCAGCGGTTTAACTTCGATTACTATTCCTAATTCAGTTACAAATATTGGAAATTCTGCTTTTTCCTATTGTCAAAGTTTAACCTCACTTAGCATTCCTAATTCGATTACAAATATCGGATATTCTGCTTTCTATTATTGCAACAAACTAACTTCTATTACTATTCCTAATTCTGTTACAAGTATTGGAACTTCTGCTTTTTATGAATGTTATAGATTAACTTCGCTCACTATTTCTAATTCTGTGAAAAGTATTGGACGTAATACTTTTTATAATTGCAATCGTTTAATTTCTATAACCATTCCCGATTCGGTTACCAGTATTGACGAATCTGCTTTTTTCAGTTGCAGCAGTTTAACTTCAATTACCATTCCTAATTCAGTTATTAGCATTGGAAATTCTGCTTTTCAAAGTTGCAGTGGATTAACTTCTGTTAGTATCGGTAATTCTGTTAAAAGTATTGGAGATAAAGCTTTTATATTTTGTAACAAATTAACTTCGCTTACTATTCCTAATTCTGTTACAAGCATTGGAGTCGATGCTTTTTTCAGTTGTAGCAAATTAGATAGTATTTATGCTCTAAGTATGCAACCTGCTATATGTGATAGCTCCACTTTTTGTAATGTGCCAATATGTACTTGTATTTTATGGGTACCAGCAGGAAGCAAAACACTTTATAAAGCAGCCACAGCCTGGAAAAATTTTCTAAATATTGTTGAGGAAAGAGCAAGTGCATATAAAATAACAGCCTCAACAGGAGCCAACGGGAGCATAGCTCCCTTAGGAGATAGCTTAATAAACTACGGTAGTGGTATTACTTACACCTTTACACCCAACAATGGTTACAAAGTAGATTCATTGTTAATAGATGGTGTAAACATTCCCGATTCAATCAGTGGGGGAACTTATACTTTTAACAATGTACAAGCAGACCATAGTATTGTGGTTAGCTTTAAGCTCAATCAATACACTGTATCGGCAAGTGTAAATGACACTAATGGCAGTATCAGCCATGTTGGAGATAGTTTGATAAACTACGGTAGTAGTATTACCTACACTTTTACTCCCAACAACGGCTACCAAATAGACGAAGTACTGATAGATGGCATAAACGATCCTGAAGCCGTAACTAACGGAATTTATACTTTTAGCAATATAACAGTTAATCACAATATAGTAGTGTCTTTCAAATTGAAACAATATACCATATCTGCCAGTGCAGGACTTAATGGAAGCATAAATCCTATGGGAGATAACTTGATAAGTCATGGCAACAGTATGTTATATACAATTACTCCTGATACCAACTACCAAATAGATCAAGTACTCATTGATGGCGTAAACAATCCCCAAGCTGTAGAAAATGAAATTTATGTTTTTATTAATGTTGCAGCAAATCATAGCATTGAAGTTAGTTTCAAACCCAAGCAATATACCATATCGTCAAGTATAGATAGTGAAAATGGAACTATCAGTCCTATAGGAGACAGCTTGGTAAGTCATGATAATAATATTACTTATGTTTTTAGTGCTAATAGTGGTTACAAAATAGATTCATTATTAGTCGATGGCGTAAATGTACCGGATTCAATCAGCGGAGGATCTTATACTTTCTGTAATGTGCAGGCAGACCATAGCATTGTAGTCTCATTCAAAAGTACTACAAGCATAGAATCTTTAGAGACGCCACATGCAACATCTCTAAAGGTTTACCCAAATCCAACTACAGGGAAATTAGTTATTGAATATGAGATTTCTCGACAAGCTCGAAACCGTAGCGAAGCGGAGCTCGGCAAAGCCAATGACGGCAGACAATTCAACAACTCAACGAATCAACAACTCAACAGCGAAATTTACGACATCGCAGGTAAGCAGGTAGGTACATACAGCATTACAGGCTCGGAAACTTTGATAGATATATCGCATTTGGCTAAGGGAGTCTATTTTATAAAAGTAGGTACAGAAGTAAGAAAAGTAGTAAAACAATAAATTTGTTTTACTACTTTGAAATTATTAATAAGGGGATAACTTTAAGTTGTCCCCTTATTAATTTAGATAAAACTTTTATATTTCAATTTTGTCTTACAGATAGAAAACCTTATTTTTGCAAAACACAATCAATCTCTTAGTATTATGGCAACAATTGCAGGCATACAATTAGAAACCAATTCAAAAGGAAATCCTATACGGGCAATCATCGATTTGAAAAAACGCCCTGAAGCTGTAGAATTTCTGCAACAGGTAGGAGCCATAGAAAAACCTAAATACGCATCGGTAGAAGAATTCTTTGAAGGAACCATATCCTTGAAAGAATCTGAAAAGAGAGTAATAACTCGTTTGCGTGAAAAATATGGAAAGTAAAACGATAGTAATTCGTCCTTCTGTTGATGAATATTTATCAGAATTAATTCATATTTTATACGAACAGGAATATTTTGGGTTTTTATCTTCTGCTGAAAAATATATAAAAGACATTTATAGCTTTCTTGAACAAGATTTGCCTAAGTTGCATCGCTTAAATCTTTGCCCAAAAGCAAAACCTTATTTCTCTAAATATGGAGAAAATTTACATATTGCAGCTTATCGGCGTCCCAAAACCAAAACAACATGGTATGCCTTTTACGAAGTGTTTGAAAATAAATACTTCAAAATAGCCTATATGACCAATAGCCATACCGAAGATTCAATTCATATAAGTCGCATTCCTTTGAAACCCTAACAAATAAAATCCTCAACAAAGTAAAAATAATGACCAAACTCAGCATAAATATAAATAAAGTTGCCACTATCCGTAATGCACGTGGGGGCAATGTTCCCGATGTTATAAAATTTGCCATCGATTGCGAGCGTTTCGGTGCAGAAGGGATAACGGTACATCCCCGCCCCGATGAGCGGCATATCCGCTATGCAGATGTGTATGAGCTAAAAAAAGTAGTAACTACAGAGTTGAATATAGAAGGCTACCCTTCCGACGGCTTTATCGACTTGGTTTTAAAAGTAAAGCCCGAACAAGTTACCTTAGTTCCCGACCCGCCCCATGTATTAACTTCTAATGCAGGTTGGGATACCCTTACACAAAAAGACTTTTTAATTAAAACCATCGCCTTATTTAAAAATGAAGGAATAAGAACTTCTATTTTTGTTGACCCTGATGTTGCAATGGTAGAACATGCAGCCCAAACCGGAACCGACCGCATAGAACTCTATACGGAAAGCTACGCAAGCAACTATCCTATCCATGCTGATAATGCTATCGAAAATTATGTGAGGGCAGCTCAAACCGCTCATAATTTAAAGATGGGCATTAATGCCGGACATGATTTGGATTTGCTGAATCTGGCATTTTTTGCAAAACATATTCCGAATTTATTGGAGGTTTCTATCGGACATGCCCTCATCAGCGATGCATTATACTTGGGTATCGAAAATACAATTCAAATGTATAAACGGCTTTTAAGTTAGGGAACAAAAAATAGAATATAGATTTTCTATTCAAGTCTCACATCATTAAATATTCAACAACCTTGAAATCTGAAATTAAAGTATTCAAATTTGGCGGTGCTTCGGTAAATAGTGCAGAAGCAGTTCAAAATGCAACTTCAATTATCAAAATGTTTTCCCACGAAAAACTGATGATAATTATTTCGGCTATGGGTAAAACAACCAATCTTTTAGAAAAAGTCGCCGATGCCTATTTTCAGGGTTTCAACTATAGTGATTTATTAAAAGAAAATGAGGATTACCATCTTCGGCTTGCCCAACAATTAGCCAATATAAGCCCTGCATTGGATATAACTCCGGTACAAAACGTATTGGCAGATTTGGTAAAAAAGCTTTCTGTACAGCCCTCTGGTAATTATAATCAAGCATACGACCAGATAGTAAGTTTCGGCGAAATTCTTTCCACAACTATCATTAGTGCTTATTGGAAAAGCATGGGCTTACAGAATATATTAATTGATGCACAGAAATATGTCTGCACCGATAATACTTACCGCGATGCTGTTGTGGATTGGGATAAAACCACAAGCCGAATCCAAACGCTGGATTTCACACAAAATAAGATTTTTCTAACGCAAGGCTTTATAGGAGGAACTCAGGACGGATTTACTACAACTTTAGGAAGAGAAGGTTCCGATTACAGTGCCGCTATATTTGCCTACTGCCTCAATGCTTCGGAGATGACTATTTGGAAAGATGTTCCGGGCTTGCTGAATGCCGACCCTAAATATTTTTCTGAAACTCAGAAATTGGATTTTATCTCTTATCGCGATGCTATTGAGCTGGCATACTACGGTGCTACGATTATCCACCCTAAAACCATTAAGCCCTTACAGAATAAAAATATTTTATTGCGGGTAAAATCGTTTGTACAGCCAACAGCAGAAGGTTCACAGATAGGCAGTTTCGATTTGGAACAAAGCCGTAAGATTCCTTGCTTTATATTCAAAACAAATCAAATACTCATCACT
>JAVBQU010000128.1:0-3892 GCA_031548675.1 Bacteroidales bacterium | reverse complement strand
ATGAACAAAGGATTTGAAGATAAAGAAGAAGCTTTTATGGCATTTGCCAAAGAACGCGGTATGGTAGGTATCAAAGGACACCGTTCAGTAGGCGGTTTCCGTGCTTCTACTTACAATGCTTGTCCAAAAGAAAGCGTTCAGGCTTTGGTAGAATGTATGCAAGAATTTGAAAAGTTGAATGCGTAAGCATTCAACTTTTGTTGAATCGTTGAACTGTTGAGTCGTTTTACAGAAATAGCTTATGGTTCATTGATGGAAGTCTACTGTCAATTAATTCTTTCAAAAGACTTGAGTTATATCAATGAGAACGAATTTAAACAAATGAAAATATTGATAGAAGAAATTTCCAACAAACTGAATGCTTTGAAAAATTCTCAAATAAGACGCATGCAATAATCAACGATTTGACATTTAAAAAATATAGTATTAACATTGTTGTGAGAGTGATATTAGAGAGGAAACAACTCAACAACTCAACAACTCAACAATTCAACAATTCAACAAAAAATGAAAGTTTTAGTAGCTACCGACAAACCATTTGCCAAGGCTGCAGTGGACGGTATAAGAAAAATAGTAGAAGATGCAGGCAACGAATTGTGCTTGCTCGAAAAATATACAGATGTGAACGATTTCTATAAGGCTGTTGCTGATGTAGATGCTTTAATTGTTCGTTCCGACAAAGTAACTAAAGAAGTGGTTGATGCCGCCAAGAATTTAAAAATTGTTGTTCGTGCCGGTGCCGGTTTCGACAATTTAGATTTGGCTGCTTGTACCGCTCGTGGTATTGTTGCCATGAATACACCCGGTCAAAACTCAAACGCTGTTGCCGAATTAGCTTTGGGTATGATGGTGTATATGGCTCGTAACACTTTCCAATCAGGAACAGGTTCTGAATTAAAAGGCAAAAAAGTAGGTATTCATGCTTACGGAAATGTAGGTCGTTTAGTTGCCGGAATTGCCAAAGGATTTGGTATGGAAGTATATGCTTTTGATCCATTTGTGGCTAAAGAAGCGATCGAAAAAGACGGTGTTAAAGTATGTGCAACTATCGAAGAATTGTATAGCACTTGCCATTATGTTTCATTGCATATTCCTGCAAACGAGCAAACTAAAAAATCGATTGGATATAATTTATTAAGCAAAATGCCTAAAGGCGGTTGTTTGGTAAACACTGCCCGTAAGGAAGTTATCCATGAAGAAGAAATGGTAAAGTTATTGGAAGAACGTACGGATTTGAAATACGTTACTGATATTGCAGCTGATAATCAAGCGGTATTGAACGAAAAATTTGGAACACGCGTATTTGCATCACCTAAGAAAATGGGTGCAGAAACTGCAGAAGCCAATATCAATGCAGGTTTAGCAGCAGCTAACCAAATTATTAAATTCTTGACAACCGGAGATAAAACTTTCCAAGTGAATAAATAGGAAAGTTTTTCAATTCATACTAAAACGGCAGATGTTATATATAACATCTGCCGTTTTGTTTTATATTGTT
Organism: Bacteroidales bacterium; assembly: GCA_031548675.1. GTDB lineage: Bacteria > Bacteroidota > Bacteroidia > Bacteroidales > P3 > JAVBQU01. The sequence continues at coordinate 2,394 of JAVBQU010000128.1, read as the reverse complement.
ACTATTTTTTACTATTTTGTTTAGTATATTGTTTATTAGTTATAAGTATCTTTGAACTCTTTAATAGTACTATATTTCAAATAATTTTTTAATCACTAAATATTATCGTTTATGAAAACAATTAAACTGACATTATTACTATTTATTCTTCCTATTGCTTTGGTTACTTGCAAAGAAAGGGTTTCTTCTGTTTCCAACACTGTTCAAAAGCAAACCTCGGATGTTGATGCTACAGCGCAACCCATAAAAACGGTACAAATAAAATTGTTAAACGGATATTTTTTTAAGAATACCCATAATGTTGATGCCAATCCAACTTTTTTCATTTTTAAGGGTGAAGAGGTTTTTAATGATTATCTGGGGATGGCTCGCACTATGAATAATCAAATTGATAAGCCTGATTTTGATAACAATACGGTTTTAGCGATTGTATGTGAGCCAGCACAAGTTAAAACTGAAATTTCTGTAATTAAAGCTGAAAAAGCAGATGAAAATAACATCAATATTTATTATGAAGTAAAAACCGGAGAATCGCTTTCATATAGTATGCAGCCTCTATTGGTTTTTAGTTTTGCAAAAGAAGAAAATCTTAAAACCGTAAATTTTATTTCAGATGGAAAGACTGTTAAAACATTTACTTTGAACCGCCGTGCAGCAGGTGCACCTACATCGCTTGAAGAGTTGAAAGATAAATATACGGGTACATTTGCAGGTACTTTGCCTTGTGCCGATTGTTCAGGAATAGAAACAAAACTTACCCTGAAAAAAGATAATACTTATGTGCTTGAAACGGTGTATAAAGGAAAAGGGAATAAGAAACCATATATCAAAAAAGGCAAGTGGACTTCTTCTGAAGATTTGGCTTTTATCGAACTGGATTATGATAAAAAAGAATCCATATATTATTCATTAATTGATGGCAATACTTTGGAGAAACTTGATAACCATGCTCAACCCATTTCATCAAATTTGAATTACCGTTTAATAAGAGAGAAATAGATTTTGATGCAGGAATATAAAAATAGCCATACGTTTCAATGTATGGCTATTTTTATAAATTCCGGTAAAGGATTTTTAAGGGAACTATTAAAGTCTCAGGAAAGTTTCTTTACCCAATTTTCGAAGCTTTCGAAATAGTTCTGAACCATAGGAATAGATTTTTCTTCTAAACCGCTTTCTGGCATATATGCTGAAGCATTAAAATAAAATTCGGGTTGACACATTACATGCATGCCTAAATAATTACAAACATTACGCAAATGTTGTTGAGCTCCGAAAGTACCGATAGGTCCGATAGAGGCTCCGATAATAGCAGCAGGTTTGTTGCTCCAACTGTTATCGCCCCAAGGACGGCTTCCCCAATCAATAGCATTTTTCAATACTCCGGGAAAAGAACGGTTGTATTCGGGAGTAATAAAAAGAATTGCTTTTGAGTTTCTAATAAGCTCTTTGAACGCTTTCACTGTCTCAGAAGGATTATTTTCGGTATCCTGAGAATAATAGGGTAGGGTTGTAATATCAAATACCTTGAAAGACAGATTGCTTTTTTGATGTTTTTTGATTTCGTTGAATAAACGTTTGTTAATGGATGTGCTGCTGATGCCTCCAATTAATACTAATGTGTCTATTGAGTTCATAATCTATTAATTATAAGTTTAAAATTTTCTTTTATATTTTGATTTCTAATTAACAATTTATTTTGCAGATAGTTTAATGTAAATTGAATTTATATTATTACTAAATTGATTATTAATTAAATCATTTTTTTATATCATAACGGTCGGCATTCATTACCTTTACCCATGCTTTTACAAAGTCTTTCACAAACTTTTCTTTGTTGTCGTCTTGTGCATACACTTCAGCGTATGAACGGAGTATCGAATTAGAGCCAAAAACCAAATCTACACGGGTTGCTGTCCATTTTATTTGTCCGGTTTTTCGGTCGACAATATGATAGAGATTTTCACCTGCAGGTCTCCAAGTATATTTCATGTCGGTAAGGTTTACAAAGAAATCATTGCTTAGTATACCTTCTCTATCTGTAAATACGCCATGTTTAGTACCTCCGTAGTTTGTTCCCAAAACACGCATTCCTCCTATGAGAGCAGTCATTTCAGTGGCTGTCAACCTCATCAATTGTGTTCTGTCGAGCAGCAATTCTTCAGGTTTCACGGCATATTCTTTTTTAAGCCAGTTTCTATATCCATCGTGTATAGGTTCAAGTACAGCGAATGATTCAATATCGGTCATTTCTTGGATAGCGTCACCACGTCCGGGAGTAAATGAAACTTTGATATTTGCACCTGCATCTTGAGCCGCTTTCTCTACAGCGGCACTTCCTCCTAACACAATCAAATCAGCCATACTCACTTTTTTGCTCAAACCTGCTTGAAT
>JAVBQU010000107.1:0-2618 GCA_031548675.1 Bacteroidales bacterium | reverse complement strand
GCAATTATCCAATGATTCTAAAATCATAGAAGAATATCAGGCTTATGTTTCTATATTATTAGAGTCGTCTAAAAAGGAGCTTATAATTAAGGAACAGCAAATTCAATTGGAAAACCGCCGTTTTACCTTTGTAGTTATTTCTGCCTTGGGAATCATTCTTTTAATTGCATCCTCTGTAATTATTTTATATTTGCAGAAAAGCAACATCCGTAAACAAAACTTACTTCGGGAAGCTGAAAATAAGGAACTGGAGAAACAGTTGCAGAATGATTTACAGATACAGCAATTTCAGGAAGAACGAATAGAGGCTCAAAATAGGGAGATAACCTCTATTTCACTGCTGCTTTCCAGTAAAGAAAATGTTTTGCAGCAAATCAATTCGGCAGCTCAGCAATTACCTAAAGAACATCTGGCAGTGGATGAAATACTTAAGATTATCAAAAGTAACTTGAATACCAATCAGGCTTGGAATGATTTTGTGCTGCATTTTAATAAGGTACATCCCAGCTTTTTTGAAAAGCTTAAATCTTTTAATGTTAAACTTTCTAAAACAGACCTTCACTTGTTTGCCTATTTCCGGATAGGGATGTCTACAAAACAAATAGCCCAAATCTTGAATGTATCGCCCGAAGCGGTTAGAATGCACCGGCACCGTTTGAAAAGAAAGTTTGAACTTTCGGAAGAAGAAGATTTTAATGAGTTTGTAAGGAATATATAAGAACTTTGGACGGCTTCTATTTGACCTCTTCGAAAAATCATTTGTAATTTACGCTGAGGTTATAAAATCACTCATTATACAGATCACTCTTTTACCAATATTTCGCATTTTATTTTAGGCATATATAAAGGATAATCCTTAGGAAGACCATCATCACGAAGAGATTCTTCATAAAATTTCCATGGAGCAAGTTGCTCATTTTTTATAACAACTCTTTGTAAATTGTTAGGGTCTTTAGAATTAACAGAATAGCCCCTTAAACTTAAATGAGGAGGAGAATATATAATTGCTTTCCTTTTGTCAAAAACAGGCGTTTTTTCTGGTACACATTCCATAGCCAAGTAAATACCACTTTCGGGAATCGTAATATTATATTTACTCATATCATAGTTAACCCATCTACGACCTTTGCGGGCTTCTAAAATAATATTTTCTTCTAAAAATGGTTGGTCGGGATAGCCTGTTGTGGGATTTTTAGTGTAAAGTACAGCTCTGAACTTTAGATAAGAGGCTTCATTTTGTTCGATATAAAAAGAAATACGTTGCATGATATTGACACTACTGGGAGATTTTACCAATAGAGCTACTTGCATTCCTATAGAAGATGTATTCCCATAATTATTTTCTTTTTTTGTGCCTCCAATTTCCATTTTCTTCCATTTTTCAGGCTGAATCGTAATGGCATTTAATTGGTAAGCTTTGGGTTCAATAGCAATGGTGTGGCTGGCTTTTGCAATGTCAATACTGGTAATTACTGGCTCATATCCGATACACGAAACCCTAATTTTTATTTTCCCTTGCGGTTTTTCAGGAACTATAGATAATTTCCCATTTTCATCACACATTGTGCCATGAACAGAATCAAGAACAACACCGGCAAAAGGAATCCCTTTTTGAGTTTTTTTGTCAATTACCTCTACTTTTACCGTTTGTTGGGCTGTAGCAAAAAAAGAGAATAGTATTCCCAAACAAATAATTGCTGAAAAATGCTTGATATTCATGGTTTCAGATTTTATTTTTACCATATAGAGATATAGAAAACCATGTGAATCTATATCTCTATATGGTAAGTAGTTTTATTTTACGATTGCCATTTCGTCAATCAGATTCGAAGCTCCTGCAAATTTATCGATGATAAATAAACAGTAGCGGATATCCAATGCGATGTTACGGCATTGCGAAGGGTCATACATCAAATCGCTCATGGTACTTTCCCAGCAGCGGTCGAAATTAATTCCTATCAATTCTCCGTTGGCATTAAGTACAGGGCTTCCCGAATTACCTCCCGTAGTATGGTTGGTAGCAATAAAAGCCACATTCATCTCTCCGGTTTTAGAGGCATATCTGCCATAATCTTTGTTGTTATACAATTCTTTAAGCTTGGGTTCTACCACATAATCATAGATATTCGGATTTTCTTTTTGCATAATCCCTTCAATCGTTGTGTAGTATTTATAATCAATACCGTCTTCGGGTTCAAAACCTTGTACTTTGCCGTAAGCGATACGCAAAGTTGAATTAGCATCGGGGAAAAAACGGCGGTCTTTTTGCATTTCCATCATTCCGGCTACATAAATACGGTACAGGCTGTCTAGCTGACGATTATAGTCCTGTAAACGAGTTATAGGATATTCAAAGCATAGTTGTTCATCCATTATACTCATAAGGTGATACATAGGGTCTCCGGTAAGTTTAAGATAATCCTTTATTTTCTTAAATTTGGCAAACGTCTTTTCTATTTTTTCTTTCGAAGTAAAGATAGAATTTTCAAATATTTGATTTGTGTAAGCATTAACATCTCCCTTGAATTTGGTTTGAATAGTATTCATAATTAGTAATCGGGAAGAAGAATTTGGTTTGGTATTCAGGCTGTTATAATTATTGTAATACAAAGCAAAAA
>JAVBQU010000111.1:0-4635 GCA_031548675.1 Bacteroidales bacterium | reverse complement strand
ACTCATGCAGCAAAAAATGCTTAGAGTAAAGAAAATAAGTTTTTTCATGGTTTTAAAATTTAAAGATTTGAAAATGCAAGAGGTTTAAGGATTATATCAAAACTGCTACAATGAAAGAAAGCATATTATTTTATTCATAGATAAAAGATTTAATTTTATAATCGCTTCTAAAAACAAAAAATTTATGCAAATATACAACCTAAAAAGTCTAAAACCAAATATTATGTAAAATATTTTTAAATTCTGTCGTGTTTTATAAGACAAAAGTTAATTAAAAGTTATGAGTTATGAGTTATGAACTTTTTAGTTGCAAGTATACAAGTGGACGAGATACAAGTAAATGAGGAGGGAAACATGATTTAGAACATACTTTATAAACCTTATAACCGAGCTTGCAAGCTCAACAAAGTTAAACTTTTAAGCCTTTGAATTAAATCATGAAAGGGCATATCTCTTACTAATAGCTTAATACATTTTAGGCTTGTTTGTTATTGACAAACAAGCCTAAAATGTATGACTCCATAAAACTAAATATAAGAGCTTCTAGTATGCTGAAACTTTTACCATCTTATGAGAAATAATTTGATTTTGGGCTGTTACTCTTATAAGGTACACACCCTGAGAAAGTTCACTTAATTCTTTGCCTTGCAAAACTACCGAATTATTATAGGAACTATTCAACATAAAACTTTTCATGCTAGTGCCTTTTTCATTTATTATTTCTATTCTATAAATATCTAATGACTTGCTAAACTCTATGTAAATAATATCATTAAATGGATTGGGATAGAAATGTAAGCTACTTTCAGATAACTGGGCTATGCTCGTTATAACTTCAAATTCTGCCTGAATGCTTTTATTGCCTGTCATCACTATAGTATCTATTATTTTAGTGGAAACCAAATCTCCGCTCCAAGAAACAAACTGATAGCCTGCATTGGGATTGGCGGTAATTATAACCGTATCGCCTGCATTGAAAGTAGTTTGGTTGGGCAAAGCATTTGCTGTTCCATAAGTTGGATTGTTACTACTCAAAGTTAATGTATAAGTAATAGGTGCAAAATTGGCGGTAATGGTTTTATTTGCATTCATGATAATGGTATCTGTTCTTTTGGTAGAAACTAAATCTCCGCTCCAAGCGGTAAACTGATAATTGGGATTAGCTACAGCACTTATAACAACCGTATCGCCCGAGTTGTATATAATCTTTATGGGCGAGGCTGTTACATTGCCCATAGAGGAATTATTAACTTTAAGTGATAGCAGAAAACCGTTACTTGTATCTTGCACAAATTGAAGTGTTTTTAGATTAATGGTGTTATCTACTCCGCTTTCTATTACGCGGCTAATTTTTACAGTATGTGTTCCGGATTGCAATAAAGCACCGCAAAAGTTTTGATAGGCATAACTGTTAAACCCATTTCCGGTAGTCGTATAGTTTCCTCCCAAGACTGTAGAATCAATCGTAATATGAAGAGAACCATGCAAAGAGCTGTTTGATCCTGAAATATTGCCACGGATAATGTACATAGTAGGGCATTGTACCTCTACTTGCCAAACAGCAGTTCCCATAGTCCATGAAGTTATAATACTATCGCCCAAAACAATTCCGGATGTATCTAATTTTGCCAATGGGGCAGGAAGTGTGATAACTCCCATTCCATCAGGAAAAACAGTTCCGCCTTTTGCAAAATTCGCAGTTACGGTTTTATTTCCGCTCATAACTATGGTATCAACTGCATTTATTGAAGAGCTGTTCCAATTTTGGAATCCATAGCCTGCATAGGGTATCGCTTTTACTAAAACGGTATCGCCAATTTCATAAACAGTCCGATAAGGGGATTTGACCACAAATCCGAAATTTGCATTGTTTGTCAAAGTAGTAAGCGTTAGGGGTACTATTTGTCGTGTAAGCCTAACATGGCTAAAATTCATGGCGTTATTGGTAACGCCCAAGCTGAAAGTATAGATTCCGGGTTGTAATGTAATTTGCCCTACTGCTCTATCTAAAAAAGTTCCCCAACCTCCAGTACCCAATGCGGCAGCATTAATGGTTGTTCCATTTACATTTACGGTCAAACCCGCATCATCGTAGCCGCTGGTGTAATTGGCATATATGGTAATGTTTGAAGGTCGTGTAATTTGAATTTTCCAAGTAACATTTCCTGCTCCCCAGCCGTTGATGGCTCCGCTATAAGAGCTATAAGTTATACCCCCGTCAACCGCATTTGATGCAGGCAGCAGCATAGTACTGTCTGAAGTTTCAACAATAAGCGTTTGAGGCTGTCCAGAAAATGTTGTTTGTGCATGCAAGGTATTTATCCCCAAGCAAAGCAAAGCCATTGCTAATATATATATCTTTTTCATTTATGTTTTTTATTTAGTATTAAACCATTTTACACTCTTCATTTTTACTTTTAGCGCAACACAACAGGCAGACTGCTTATTCTGCCGTCGGCATACATTTCGAGTGTATAAGTTTGATTAATCATAGTGTTGCAATCTTTTTCAAAACTGCAAATATTGCTCCCTTGTACGGCTGTGGCAAAAAATTTCCGAACAACCTGCCCTTGTGTATCTTTTAAAGTAAATAATACCTGTCCGGCATTTTGAACAGAATAAGGAAGCTCATACACAGCCCTGTCTGGGTGCTGTATCATATCATATACTCCTGTTTGTGCATTTTTCATTACCAAAGGAAATCCGGTAGATGAAGCAGGGTTGTTAATTTGGGCTAACGCCAAGCCTGCCTGAATTTCGGGACTTTTCATTAATAAATTCCATATCAATCCGCTGCGGTAATTTTCTATCATTACTGCAATAGGACCTTGGTCTATGGCTAAATAATCAGCTTTCACACTATCGAGTGAAGCAGGCAAATAGGCATCAAACAAACCATTTTGCCCATACATTTGGGGTTTCTGTGCCAAGTTCATGAGTACTTGCAGTGAATAATAAGGGGTATAAGGCATTGCGGAAACAGCGGCTGTAGGAGCAATAACTCCATCATCCAAATGAGGTTCGCGGGCAAGGTAGCTTCTATTGCCCACACCATAGCAAGCTGTAAGTCCCCAATTTTGTTCGTCGTAAGCATAACTTGCCGGAGCTTCGCTAAGGCAGTATTCACGGTTAATTAAGGTATGTGCAACTTGTTGTTCCCAGTAAAATGTTCCGCTATCCTGCATTTTTCGAGGATCTAAGCCCAAGAACGAATATTGCGAAATAAATAAAGGTCCGCCTTTGTCGCTTCCGCCCAAAATATAAGGGTAGCCATAAGTGGTACGTCCGGTATGGAACATATTGCCGTTATTAAGCCAGCCTTGTTTGTAAACATCTTGGGTTATGGCATGCTGGACAGGGGCTGCCAGTGCCATTATATAAGCCATCAGTCCTTCATTCCAACCATTGATAGGTAATACAAATTGGTCGGGGTCTAAAGGTCTGGCTGAATCCCAAACCCAATACAATACGTTTTCTCCCTTGGTGTAAAAATTCCACTCTATGGTATTCCAAAAACGGACTACCGAATCGCGGATTTCTTTTTCTACAGCATTCGAAGTATTAAAATATTCTTTGGCAGCTAAAAGCCCTGCCATCATAAAGGCACTTTCTACTAAATCGCCGGCGGCTACCTGTTTATCTCCAAATCCATAGGGCGTTCCTGCTTCGCTCATCCAGTGCGACCAAACGCCGTGAAAGCGTTGTGCACTTCCTAAAAACCGCACCATACTGCGGATGTGCAAAGCCGCAGAGTCGCGTGTAATCCAACCTCGTTCTACACCGGATATAATAGCCATTACGCCGAACCCGCTGCCGCCTACTGTAAGCGGATAGCGGTTAGTTCCCCCGCTGGTTCCCTCATAAGCCATTTTAGAAACAGGATCAATTACTGTAGTAAAATAAGTAAAAGCCTTGTGTTGCTGCAAATCCAACACTGGGCGTACTGCAGAAGGTTCAAAAGAGGTTTGGGCACGGGATAAACCTATAGACCCTAATAAAAATACTCCGATAGCTAGAATAATTCTTTTCATTATATATATTAAATGTATTATAAACTGAGATAATAACAATGGGATTAAAACAATGTTTACTATCTGATTTTTGAACTTATATGCTTTGTATTCATTTAAATAATATTAAAGTACGCATAAAATTCAACGGCATTTATACTCTAACAGGCAAATTGGTGTTATTACTAAGAAAATATTTCTTTTACACAGATTTTTTCTGTTATTTTGTATTTAGGATTGTTATATTTATCCGCTTTAACCAAATCATATTCATGAAAATACTTGCAAAAATATTTTGTTTTACATTATTGCTAAGTTTTTTCGCAAGCTGCAAAGATGACGAAAGTGTTCCTATCGTATATGTAAACTTTACCATCAATATTGATCTGCCGACTTATTCCGACTTGAATAATGTAGGCGGACATGTTTATATCAACTATATTGACGGGCATACGGTAGGTATCAGAGGGGCTGTTATTTACCGTGCGGGAAGCGATCAATTTATGGCTTATGATGCTGCTTGCCCCTACGATTGGGATGCAGACGGCATAGTACATGTGGATGATAATTTACTTACATTGACCTGTAGCAAATGTGAATCTCAATTTATTCAGTTGCAAGTTTG
>JAVBQU010000246.1:0-5622 GCA_031548675.1 Bacteroidales bacterium | reverse complement strand
GATAAATATATTGTAATCAGCAACAGGAAATATTTTGAAGAATTGGCAAAATACAAAAACACGAAATTTTACAACGAAGTAAAAACCAATTGCAGTTATTTTAGTTATTATGTTAATCACTAGCAAGGATAGTAAAGCATTCAAAGATTAAGGATGTTTTTCTTATAAATGAGTTCAAACTTGTCCACATTGCACTTGTTGAAAAATATTTCGCAATAAAATCTGTAAATATCAAATTACACTGTACCTTTACATAATTTCTGTAACCTTATAATTAAGTATTTGCATGTTTAGTAAAGAACAACGAACAAGTATAGTAGGAACGCTCATCTTTCATGGTATTATTTTAGCCGTACTGCTTTTATGCGGTTTTACTATTCGTCTTCCATTGCCGGATGAACCGGGCGGTATGGCATTAGATTATATCGATGGAGGCGAAGGCATGGGCAATACCAATTATGGTGATAGTGATGATGGAATGGGAAACACCAATCCTGAACTACCGAGTGCAAATCCTACGCCGTCTCAACCTCGTACTTTCACAGCTTCTAATGACAATGTGTATTCGCAAAATACAGATAATACGGATGTAACTGCCAATACGCAAAATACTTCATCTAACCCATCGCAACAAGCTTCTGCTGAGACACCTGAAGCCAAGCCTGTTGTTAATCAGGCCGCTCTATTTCCCGGCAAGGGAAGAACTGCTAACGGAGGCAATGAAGGGACTACAGGTAAGCCGGGCAACCAAGGCAATCCTTATGGAAGTTTGGACGGAACTTCTTATACCGGAACGGGAACAGGAAATGGAAGCGGTATGGGAAGCGGAACCGGTACAGGAACAGGAAACGGAAACGGTGGGGGTATTTCATTTGATTTAGCGAGGCGGAAAGCTAACGAATTGCCTAAACCTACTTATACTTCGGATGAAGTGGGCGATGTGGTTGTAAAAATTTGGGTTGACCAAACCGGAAAGGTAATAAAAGCCCAAGCCGGAGAAAAAGGGACAACCGCAGGAACGGGTTTATGGCCTATTGCGGCACAGGCAGCCTATAGAGCCAAGTTCTCTTCCGACCCCGACGCTGCTGAAGTGCAAACAGGTACTATTACTTATAAATTCAGGAAAAATTAGTATTGCAATTACATCACCCTGCCGATAAACCGCAAGTGGTGTGTGTATTTCAATATTTCTTCGTTATAAATACCTTCATGGTCAACAGCATCAACACGGACTTCGCCCGAGGCATGGATAATTTTATTTTCTCCCAAATAAATTCCGACATGTATAATTCTGCCGTCTTCATTATCGAAAAATAATAAATCGCCCGCGAGAGCCTCATCTAACAAATCTACCGGCTCGGTTTGCGTAATCTGTTGTGCTGCATCGCGAAGCAATACGATTCCGTTATATTTATATACCATCTGGGTAAATCCGGAACAATCAATGCCCAATGGAGTACGTCCTCCCCATAGGTAAGGACTCCCCTTATACTGCATAGCTGTTTCTACAATATCTTTCCGGTCTATTTGCTGGTTTTGCAAAACATTTCCATAATACCGATAGGTTTTTCCGCAAACAGAAAATTCACTTTCATCTGGCAGATTACTCCCTTTAGCTAATAATAATTTAGCTCCCTGCTCATCTATAAGTTCGCTTATCAATTCTTGGGAAACATAAGAAAAACGATCTGACAGAATATGAAATTCCGACTCGGCTATAGTATGATATTGCTTAACATCTATCCAGCCTTCGTAATTATCATACACCAGTTCTATTTTTACCCATTTAGGCAGAATCTCTTTAATGCGGAATAATTCGCCAAATAATAGCTGAGTAACCATTTCCGAACGATCGGAAGGTTCAATTCTAACAGGAATTACTCCTAATAAACATATCCCGTATTGATGTGTAATCATAGATTGTTGAAGTGTTGAAATGTTGAATCGTTGAGTTGTTTATGGTTTAAAATTGAATGTTTATAACGTTATAAGGTATTCAGAATTCATCATTCTCCTCGTATCTGGTATCTCGTATCTGGTCTCCTTGTATCTAAACCTCTTCACTCGCCACAATTTGCTTTGCTTTTCGATTATAAATCTTTTTACTTTTATGCACTTTATTTATAGCTTTCCATCCGGGAGATGTCTCGAGTTCTGCCTCACGATTTCCTTTGTGGATAGCTTTCATATAATCTTCTAAGCCTATAGTATTGGCTTTCTTTTGAATCTTTTTCTTTTTCGATTTTTTCATATTTATAGGCTTATGCTTAAGGTCTCGCCTTCCTTAATATTTATCCTATCATTAAATGTTATTGTAATATTTTGTTCACTTTGTTTAATCTGAGCTTTAATTTCCTGATTTCCCACTTTAACCTGAACTGATTTATATTTCTTTCCGGCAGGAGCTTCTACGCTGAATGTTTTCAACTCTACTTTGCCATATTGCGGCTGCAAAGTACAAGTCATGTTTTTATCTGTTTGGTTTTGCGTATAAGTACCCCAGCCTTCGGCGGCTGTAAAAGGAGCTTTAAAATGGGTTTGATTCCATTTAGGAGCAAAACGCATATATCCTTTAGGTCCATGATATTCAAATCCGCAAGCAGTAATAAAAGCCCCATAGCTTGCCATAGCCCGTGCATAATGGTCGCTGCATTCAATTTCGTTAAACGGATTGCGTTTAGCGGCATTATAGCGGTCATGAATAGAGCGTATCAATACCAAGCCCTCGTCGGTCATGCCTTCGGCAATCATGTGGGCAGCTACCTGATATTCGAATCCGGTCATACATTCGTGGAAATACCCCATCTGCCATGTAACATTATCGCCATAAGGTTTAGCTTCGTTTTTAGGATTGGTATTCATAATCAAGCCCCCTTCGCCGGGTAAAGCATAGGGACGTCCTCCCTGATGGGTTTCAATGTAAGGTCCTACATTCGGAGTGTAATTATATTTCCAAAGAGATTGTAAAGCAGAACGGGTTTTCTTTGCATCCTGAATACGCCCCAAGCCTACCTGATATGCCCATGACTGCCCCATTACCTGATCTATATGGCATGTATTATAAGAACCTAATTGTGCTCTGCCTTTTTCTTTATCTGGTCTATGGATATAGTATTCTCCGTTAAACAGGTATTTATCCATATTTTTACTGCCTTTTTGTACATAATCGGCACAAACTTTGGCAAATTCCATATCTCCCATTTCGGTTGCCATTTCCTGCCCTGCTTTAACGCTCGAAATACAAAGCCCAACTATCCAAGCTATTTCTCCATCCCATACGGCATCCAAAGTATTTTCCATCGGTGTATCTTCCATGCCGTCGCCGTTTTTATCCTGATTCAAAATAAACTGAATTGCTTTCTTAATTTGAGTCCAATTGCGTTTCAGAAATTCATCATTAGAACTCATTTGATGTTCCCGATAGCATCTCAATACGCTTCCGGCTTGTCCGTCGATAGCCGGACGGCTTTCCATTTCGGCACGGAAGATAATTCCTCCGTCATTCTGCATCGCAATGTTTAAGTCTGTGCGTTCGCGGCAATCGCGTTCCAGCTCTGGAAAGAGATGCCCCATAGCTTGTGCATACTGCCAAACATGGGTACAAGTACCCGGACATGCACCTATGCCTTCCCAAGCCCAAAAGCGACCGGAATTGAACCGATAGCAATTGGTTGTTGCCAATGTGTTTACAGTTAAAAATGTACGTTCCATAAACCATTGGGGCAAAGTTGTATTTTGCCACGTTGACATCCATTTCAACGTGGTTGATGAAAGCCTGTTAAAATTATTACCCACATATTTGGCTACATCCAAAGCTGATGCAAATTTATTTTGATAATAAGCTCCTGTATCTTTTATGGCATTATCCACTTTGAGATTAGGGAAATACCAACTGATTATAAAATCGGCTTCGCCGGAAGCATTGGCAGCTAAATTAATATCCGTTTGTACAGCCCCAATTAAGGATTCTCTGAAAGATTTGGTTTGCTTTTCGGATTCTTTTTGTTGAAATGCCCACACAGGGTTTTCGATATCCAAATCGCAAAAATATTTTGCTTTAGGGTCTAAAACCGAGATGCACATGGTTCCAAAATCCGGTTTCTTATCCAATTCCTTATCATTCTTTTTCAGAATTTGTGTGCTTTCTAATATTGCAGGAAATCCCCCTGCTTTTAAAACTTCATTCTGCCTGCGGCAAAACATTCCATCACCTGTGCGGATACTCGTTTTGTTTTCCAGATAACCTAAAATAGAAATATTAATGGATTGGCTTCCGGTATTTTTCGCAGAAAAGGATAGAATCGTAGCCGGAAGGCCAGAATCATCCGCATTTAATGGAATAAAAGGCGAATAGGCTTTCAATGTTAATTTAACAGGCAGATTCTTATCGGTATAATGCACAACGCCCACGGGATAGGTAGCTTCAAATGCTATTTCGTCCCAATCCTTTTCTTCCAAAGTTTTATAAATGATTTTATCTCCATATTCTATTTTAATAATAAATCCTTGTTGCAACGGGCGAATATTAGCAGAGGGTTCTACATAATTAGCTCCATCTCTCGAGCGAACATAAGGGTTATGGGTTGTAGTCCGTTGATAAGCTACAATTTTAGGATCAACCCCTTCTTTCTTTTCATTGAAAATATCCCACAGCCAAAGTCGTCCGTCTCCACCGAGATAAACGCCGCCTGCCATAATGCCGCCCACAGGCATCCCGATATATTGTAATTCATTTTTCGATTTATAATAGGTGGTGGGTGTTCCGGCTTGGTAAAGCGATTTTATCCATTGCGGGTCCAAATTTTTATTGATAGGAATATCTCCTTTATTTTGGGCAGATAAATGCAGAATTCCTAAAAAAACAGCTAATAAGATTGTAGTCAATTGTTTCATAATTATTTAATATTTTATTGAGTTTATACCTCGTTGTGATGCATTTTTGCAAAGATAAGATTTTCTAAAGTTAAGGATGCATCCTTAACGAGATGCAAAATAATTTCAATCAAAAGAAGATTAAAGTTTCATTGATTTTGAACTGAGATTTAGAATTTATTATTAAGTAAAAAAATTGTCATATTATTTTAATGAGTTAGTTAACCACTATCTCATCTGCAAAAATCCATGAGGGTTGCCCCCATCCTCTGTGCCATTCGGGACAAGTGAGATCAGATATCCCTTTAATCTTTACATACCGGCTATTTTGCTTTGCAAATTTTACGGTATAACTATGAATAAAAGATTTATTTAAGTTTTTATTATCAGCAGGAGAAAGCTCTGCTTTTAGCAGTGTCCATGAAACTCCATCTTGAGATATATAAAATTCAACCTGCTTGGGTTGAAAAATCCATGAGAGAGGCATTTGCAGAAAATCAATATTGATTTGGCTGATTGCTTTTTCTTCCTCCAAATCTACAACAGCTTCTAAATGCTGTCCCTGAAATCCCAGCCAATTATAATGGTAATCCAATACACCGAATCGTCCATCAGTTAATGCTTTTGCTCCTCCTGCATCGTATAACGGACTGAAAGTAGTAAGTAAAGTAACCGGTTTTTTATAAGCCAAATTGGGCTGTAAGCCGCGTTCTACAAAATGGAGAACGTTTTCTTGGTATTTTTGAGGAG
>JAVBQU010000044.1:0-2529 GCA_031548675.1 Bacteroidales bacterium | reverse complement strand
AATCAGTATTTAGAATTATTACAGTCGAAATAATTAAAAATCTGAAATTTTGAAATTTGAAACATAAATACAGATGAAATACATCGCTTTATTTATACTAAATATACAAAAGGCATGGGATAGAATACTGATGTATGTATTTCGTTCGCTTTTTGCCGAATGCGGAAAAAATGTTAGGTTTTACCCCACAAAATCAGATATTTATTATAAAACGATACATACGGGCAATGATGTTTATATAGGACCCGGAGCTTTGTTTCTAGCCACTTTAAGCCATATTAGCATCGGAAATAAAGTACTTTTCGGACCTAAGGTAAGTATTATCGGGGGAAATCATGCTTCCCACATTGTAGGTAAATTTTTATATGATTATACTCCCGCAGATAAACTCTCATTAAACGATTTACCTGTAGTTATTGAGGATGATGTTTGGGTGGGAACCGGAGCTATTATTTTGCATGGTGTACGTATCGGCAGAGGAGCTATTGTGGCAGCAGGAGCCGTAGTTACACAAGATGTACAACCTTATGCAATAGTGGGCGGTGTACCGGCTAAACTACTCAAATATCGTTGGACTTTGGCTGATATACAAAAGCATGAGGAGCTATGTTATCCTCTTTCCGAAAGATTAGATTTATCTAAATTCTTAGATTAAAGTATTACTTTGGATTATGTCGTTTAAGAAATTAAAAATATTACTCTTGGCTCCTTCTCCTGATTATACCGGAGGCATTGCAGCATGGACACGGCATATTCTCAATTACTATAAAGAATCAAAGCTTCAAGATATAAAACTTAGTCTGCTTCCCATGAATAGAAGCCGTTTTATTTCTTACGATTCATCATTTTTCTTACGATTACGCACAGGCATACGCGATTATTTGTCAATATTCTTTCATTTTAAGCAAACCCTGAAAAAAGAAAAACCGGATGTAGTACACATTGTATCAAGTGCTTCATACGGATTATTTAAAGATATAATTTTACAGCGGATTTGTAAGCAGAAGAAAATAAAACATTTATTGCATTATCATTTTGGCAGAATACCCGAATTATATGCTCAAAAAAAATGGGAATGGAAAATACTCTCTTATGTTATAAAACATTCCAATCTTACGATTGTAATGGATCAAATTTCATATAATACGTTGATTGAAGCAGGTTTAAAAAATATAGCATTGATAGCCAATCCCATATCTCCTCAAATTTTGGATTTTATTTCTAAAAACATAGAAACGGAACGAATTAATCGAAAGATTTTGTTTGCCGGACATGTGATTCCAACCAAAGGAATTTTTGAATTGGTAGAAGCATGTTCTCAAATTTCTGACATAAAGCTGATTATTGTAGGGAAATATAAAGAGAATATAAAAAATGCTCTTTTAGAATCAGCTTCAAGCAAAGGTAATACCGATTGGATTGAAATACATGGAGAAATACCGCCCGATGAGGTATTGAAAACGATGTTATCTACATCCATATTTGCATTACCAACTTATACCGAAGGTTTTCCAAATGTAATATTGGAAAGCATGGCATGCGGCTGTGCCATTGTAAGCACGCCTGTAGGAGCCATCCCTGAAATGCTTAATATCCAAGACACTGATAATTCTTGTGGAATTTGTGTAGAGCCTCAAAATGCGGCTTTGTTACAGCAAGCTATAGAAACCTATTTACATAATGAAACTTTGGCAGCTTTACATGGCTCAAATGCCCGCCAAAGGGTAAACATACAGTATTCCATGCCGGCTATATGGCAGAAATTAATTACCAACTGGAAAGAAATTGCTCAATGACCCTATCCATAATTACCGTTTGCTATAACAGCGAAAAATATATCCATACAGCTATTGAATCTGTTTTAAAACAAGATTTTACAGATTATGAATATATTATTATTGATGGAAAATCTACTGATAAAACGGTAGAAATCATCCAAAGTTATGAATCTGCTTTTAACGGACGTATGAAATGGATAAGCGAACCCGACAAAGGTTTGTATGATGCCATGAATAAAGGCATTAGAATGGCAAATGGAGAAGTGGTAGGAATTTTAAACTCAGACGATTTTTATAATCATCCAGATTGTTTAAGCCATATAGCAGAAGTATTCAAAAATAATGAAATAGATACATGTTATGCGGATGTTCAATTTGTAAAGCCCGAAAATTTGGAAAAAACAATTCGCTATTATTCATCCGCACAATTCAATCCGAAAAAGTTCCGCTGGGGATTTATGCCCGCACATCCCACGTTTTTTGTCCGTCGGAAATATTTTGAGCAATATGGCTATTACAAAACAGATTATGAAATTGCCGCAGATTTCGAATTATTAATGCGTTTTCTTTATACACATAAACTCAATTATAAATATCTCCCCGTTGATTTTATCAAAATGCGGACGGGAGGAAAAAGTACGGAATCGCTGAAAAGTACCTATATTTTAAACAAAGAAATTGTAAGGGCATGCAAAGAAAATGGAGTGAAAACCAATTTATTTTTGCTTGGATTTAAATATTTCAAAAAGGT
>JAVBQU010000026.1:0-11261 GCA_031548675.1 Bacteroidales bacterium | reverse complement strand
TGATAAATGAAAAAAAGTTTTTTGCTTTTTCATATATTAGTTTTTGTTTAAAGAAATTTAATTGCAAATTTACGCTTTTTCAAATAATAATAAAAGCCATATAATCAAGAAAGTATTATCTATTTGCAAAAAATCGTACAGTTTGACTATGCATGTATTGGGCTTCCCAAAATTTTCATGTAGCTTTGCATTACAAATTATAATAATTTATTTACTAACAAATTAACTCGTATTTAGTTACTTAGTAAATCAAAAAATATAAAAACTTACACTCATGGCAAAAAAATTGATAGAATGCGTTCCTAATATCAGCGAAGGGCGCGACATGAACATCATAAAACAGGTAACCGACGAAATAGAAAAAATAGAAGGTGTAAAACTTTTGGACGTTGACCCGGGTGCTTCTACTAACCGCACGGTTATTACTTTTGTGGGCGAACCGGAACCGGTTTGCGAAGCCGCTTTCCGCGTAGTAAAAAAAGCATCGGAATTGATTGATATGCGTTACCATCATGGCGATCATCCTCGTTTTGGAGCTACAGATGTCTGCCCGTTAGTTCCCGTTTCGGGAATTACCATGGAAGAAACCGTAGAGTATGCCCGTAAATTGGCTAAACGTATCGGCGAAGAATTGCTAATTCCGGTATATTGCTACGAAGAAGCTGCTTTTGAACCTAAACGCCGTAATCTGGCTGCCTGCCGGCAAGGAGAATATGAAGGTTTGAAAGACCGTATCTCCAGTACTGAATGGAAGCCCTGTTTCGGTCCTTGCGAATTTACCGACCATGTAGCCGGAACCGGAGCTACTGCGGTAAGTGCACGCGATTTTTTAATTGCCATAAATTATAATCTTAATACAACTTCTACACGCCGAGCCAATGCCATCGCTTTCGATGTCCGCGAAAAAGGACGCCCTGCCCGCGAAGGCAATAAAGTTAACGGAAAGCCTTTGTTAGATGAAAAAGGAAACCCTGTCAATATTCCGGGTACATTAAAAGCTACCAAAGCCATCGGCTGGTTTATTGAAGAGTACGGCATTGCCCAAGTATCCATGAATATTACCAATATCGGCATTACCCCTGTTCATACGGCTTTCGACGAAGTATCGGTTAAAGCTGCCGAACGTGGAATCCGTGTTACAGGTTGCGAAATTGTGGGATTGATGCCTAAAAAGACTTTGATAGAAGCCGGTAAACATTATCTGGCAAAACAACAGCGTTCTTTGGGCGTTTCGGAAGAAGAAATTATTAAAATTGCCGTTAAATCGATGGGGTTAGATGATTTAAAACCCTTTAATCCCAAAGAAAAAATCATAGAATATGTGTTGGAAGATGCTTCGCAAAAGAAATTGGTAGATATGACCTGCGTAGCTTTTGCCAACGAAACAGCCAGCGAAAGCCCTGCACCGGGAGGCGGTTCTATTGCCGCTTACACCGGAGCTTTGGGTGCTTCTTTAGCCACTATGGTTGCGAACTTATCATCGCACAAAGCAGGCTGGGACGAGCGTTGGGAAGAATTTTCGAAATGGGCAGAAAAAGGTCAGGCTCTGAAAGATGAGTTATTGCATTTGGTAGATGAAGATACTCAAGCTTTTAATAGAATTATGGATGCTTTTTCGCTCCCTAAAAAATCGGAAGAAGAAAAGCAAGCCCGTAAGCAGGCTATTGAGGATGCAACCAAATTTGCTACAGAAGTTCCTTTTAAAACCGTTCAAAAATCGTTTGATGTTTTCGAACTCTGCCAAGCTATGGTTGAAACCGGAAATCCGAACTCGATAACCGATGCCGGCGTTGGAGCTTTATGTGCACGTACGGCTGTAATCGGAGCTTACCTGAATGTAAAAATCAATGCAGGCGGATTGGGCGACAAGGTTTTTGCCGAAAATATTGTAAAACAGGCTGAGGAATATGTACAGAAAGCTAATATTCTGGAAAAAGAAATATTGGAAAAAGTAAATGCTGCCATTTAATAACGACATAAATATAGTTCTTTAAGAGGTTGTCTGAAAAAGTTTTTTAATTCGTCATTCTGACTCGCAGTGACGCATGTTTTGCCTTTTCAGACAACCTCCTTATTATAAATATCTTGATTTGATATTCCACAGCCTGAAAGAGTATCAGAATCATAAATCTCAATTTAATTCGGAGTTTTTTTTAGCGTAAAATGAAATATTTAATTGTTGGATTAGGAAATATCGGCGAAGAATACGAAAATACACGGCACAATATCGGCTTTATGGTTGCCGATGCTTTGGTTGCAGATTTAGGCGGGAAATTCAAAATAGACCGCTTGGCATACGTTGCTGAAGTAAAATACAAAGGACATATTTTAGTTGTGATTAAACCTACCACATACATGAACCTGAGCGGAAAAGCTATGAAATACTGGCTTACGCAGGAAAAAATACCGATTGAAAATAGTTTGGTTATAGTTGATGATATCGCTATAGATACGGGGCTTTTGCGAATGAAAAAAAACGGCAGCGACGGGGGACACAACGGATTGGCAGATATTGCCGAAACACTGGAATCGACCCAATATGCCCGATTACGATTTGGCGTAGGGAATAATTTTCAGAAAGGACGGCAAGTCGATTATGTTTTAAGCAAGTTCCCTAAGGATGAAGAGGGCAAAATTGCGGAAAAAATTACACAGTCTGTTGAAATTATCAAAAGTTTTGCTGCCATCGGAATCGACAGGACTATGAATGCTTTTAATAATAAATAAAAACAAGTTTAATACATTGCTGTTATGATTCCCATTACATTGTGGGCAGAGGAAGACCGTCCCCGCGAAAAACTTGAACAAAAAGGAGCGGCTGCATTAAGCGATGCGGAATTGGTAGCAATCCTAATTGGCACAGGTAATAAAAATGAAACGGCTGTTGAGTTATCTAAACGCATACTAAACGAAGCCCGAAATAACCTAGTTGAACTTTCCCGTTATACCATCAATGATTTAACATCGCAATTCAAAGGTATAGGAGATGCCAAAGCCATTAGTATTTTAGCCGCCTTGGAATTGGGTTTACGCATGCGTGGCTCTCAGGCATTGGAAAAACCTAAAGTTATCACAAGCCACGATGCTTTTCTTCTAATATCGGAGAATTTATCTCTTATTCCATATGAAAACTTTTGGGTATTGCTTTTGAATCATGCCAATAAATTCATTAAAAAAGTCTGCATTTCGGAAGGTGGACTTTCCTTTTCAACAGTTTGTACCAAAAAGATTTTTTCTGCTGCTATAGAAAACAAAGCTACCGGAATCATTCTTGCCCATAACCATCCTTCAGGGCAACTCTACCCAAGCAAAGAAGATATACTCATAACTCAAAAACTGAAAGAAGCTGGAGTTTTATTAGATGTAAGAATACTAGACCACCTTATAATCAGCGATAATCTATATTTTAGTTTTGCAGACGAAGGTATCTTATAAATTTGATTCTCTTAAGCCTCCGTATTTTATCCCCTAAGTTTATTTTTTCGAAATTTTCCCTCTAAGGTTTGCCGAAGCAGAAACTCATTGCTTTTTGCTTCAATCTATAGCCCTCTTTGGTAACACTTAGTTTTAATCAAGCAAATCTTTATAGTTTCTTTTGCCTCGACCCAAAAGGAACAACTAAGCGAAGCGGTCTCATGAACACCTTGAGAATAAAATAATACGTGAATAAAAAGTCAAAGTTGAATACAAAATTGCATATATATCGGGATTGTTTGTCTCAAAAAAAATCCGTAAATTTGCAACGGTCTTTTTGTGCACATGAAGTACTAAAAAATCAAGCGTTTAGCTCTTTATATACAAGCCCAAATAATCTTTATTAAAACCAAATACTATGGCAAAAATAAAATCATTGGCAGATCTTCGTAAGGTAAAAGAAGAAATGCAAAATAAAATCAGCATCAGGGAACAAAGCAATAATCCCGAAAGTTTAGTTCAAATTAAAATTGCAATGGCTACTTGCGGCATTGCTTCAGGAGCTAAAGAATTGATGGATTATATGATGACCGAATCGGAAAAAAGAGGAATTGCTGCCGTATTTACCCAAACAGGATGTATGGGTTACTGCCATGCCGAACCTACCATCGAAGTAACTGTTCCGGGCAAAGAACCCATTGTTTTTGGTTTTGTGGATAAGAAAAAGGCTGACGAAATTTTTGAAAAATACATCAAAAACGGAGAATTGGTAGATGGAATCATTCCCGTAAATTACGAAACTATAAAATAAACAGGAGACATAAACAATGGCAAGATATAAAATGCACCTCTTGGTTTGTGGCGGTACGGGCTGTCAGGCTTCGGAAAGCCATATATTGGCTGCAAACCTCAACCAAATTTTAAAAGATAAAGGTTTATCGGACGAAATTCAAGTAATTACTACTGGTTGTTTTGGCTTCTGCGAAAAAGGACCTATTGTAAAAGTAATGCCGGATAATACTTTTTATACTGAAGTAAAACCCGAAGATGCAAGAGAAATTATTGAAGAACATGTTATTAAAGGAAGAAAAGTAACCCGCTTACTTTATACTGATCCTGAAAATAAAGAACATGTTGCCGATTCGAAGCACATGGGATTTTACAAGAAACAATTGCGTATTGCTTTGCGTAACTGTGGTTTTATTGATCCTGAAAATATTGATGAATATATATCCCGTGATGGTTATCAGGCATTAGGTAAAGTTTTAGAAATGGATCCGGCTGTGGTAATCGATATCATGAAAAAATCAGGATTACGCGGCCGCGGCGGCGGCGGATTTCCTACCGGCTTGAAATGGGAAATTGCCAGCAAAAACCATGCAGACCAAAAATATGTGGTTTGTAATGCCGACGAGGGTGATCCGGGTGCATTTATGGATCGTTCTATTTTAGAAGGCGACCCGCATTCGGTTATCGAAGCTATGGCTATCAACGGTTTTGCTATCGGAGCTACCAAAGGTTTGGTTTATATCCGTGCCGAATATCCTTTGGCTATTGAACGTTTGAAAACTGCTATCGGACAAGCCCGTGAATATGGCTTATTAGGAAAAGACATTTTAAGCAGCGGTTTCGATTTCGATATCGAATTGCGTTATGGTGCGGGAGCTTTTGTTTGCGGAGAAGAAACGGCTTTGATCCACTCTATGGAAGGTATGCGCGGCGAGCCTACTTTTAAACCTCCTTTCCCTGCCCAATCGGGTTATTTGGGAAAACCTACCAATGTAAATAATGTTGAAACTTACGCCAATATCCCTGTTATCATCAACAAAGGCTGGGAATGGTTTGCTGCTATCGGAACAGAACGTTCTAAAGGAACCAAAGTATTTGCTTTGGCAGGTCAAATCAATAATGTGGGTTTGATTGAAGTACCTATGGGAATTACTTTACGTGAAGTAATTTACGAAATAGGCGGCGGTATCAAAGACGGCAAACAATTTAAAGCAGTACAAACCGGAGGTCCTTCGGGCGGATGCTTAACTCAAAAACACTTGGATACTCCTATCGAATATGATACTTTGATTGCTGCCGGCTCTATGATGGGTTCGGGCGGTATGATTGTGATGGACGAAGACAGCTGTATGGTTTCTGTAGCTAAATTTTATCTGGAATTTACGGTAGAAGAAAGTTGTGGAAAATGTGCTCCCTGCCGTATCGGAAACAAACGTTTATATGAATTATTGGAAAAAATTACGCATGGACATGGTACATTGGAAGATCTTGAAAAAATGAGAAATTTGGCTCAGGTTATCAAAGATGCTTCTTTATGCGGATTAGGGCAAACTTCTCCGAATCCGATATTATCTACGCTTGATCATTTTGAAGATGAATATATGGCTCACGTAAAAGATAAAAAATGTCATGCAGGAGTTTGTAAATCTTTGATGCAATATATTATTAATGAGGAAGCCTGTGTGGGATGTACAGCATGTGCCCGTAAATGCCCTGTAAATGCAATTCAAGGCGAGAAAAAGCTGCCCCATGTAATTAATCAGGAAATATGTATCAAATGCGGTGCATGTATTGAAAGATGTAAATTTGATGCCATATTTGTCCAATAATTAAGCCCCTGAATCTTAAAAAAGGGACTTACAATCATTTAAAAATATAGAGAAATGAGCGAAACAATAAAAATAACCATAGATAATAAGCCTATTGAAGTTGCCAAAGGAACTTCGATATTAAAAGCTGCCCGTGAAGTAAAAATAGATATCCCTACCCTTTGTTATTTCGAATTGGGCGGGATGAAAATAGAAAATAAACCCGGCGGATGCCGTGTTTGCGTAGTAGAGGTAGAAGGCAGAAGAAATTTAGCTCCTGCCTGTGCTACCAATTGCGAAGAAGGAATGGTAATCCGTACACACACTTCACGTGTAATCAATGCACGCCGCACGGTTGTGGAATTAATTCTTTCCGACCACCCGACAGATTGTTTGGTATGCTCTAAATCGGGAAGCTGCGAATTGCAAAACTTAGCACAACGTTTGGGTATCCGCGAAATTCCTTTCCAAGGAGCTCAATCTACCTACCGCAAGGATTTATCACCTTCAATCATTCGCGATATCGACAAATGTGTGATGTGCCGCCGTTGCGAAATGATGTGCAACAAAGTACAAACCGTAGGTGCTTTATCTGCTGTAAACCGTGGATTCGATGCTGTGGTGGCTCCCGCTTTTGAAGAAGATTTGGAAAAATCTCCTTGTACCTATTGCGGACAATGTGTAATGGTATGTCCGGTAGGAGCTTTAAGCGAGGTAGATCAAACCCGTCAGGTAATCCAAGCCTTGAGCGATCCGCGTAAAACCGTTATCGTACAAACTGCTCCGGCTGTCCGCGTAGCATTGGGAGAAGAATTCGGCATGGAAGCTGGAACCATTGTTACCGGAAAAATGGCTGCTGCTTTACGCCGCATAGGCTTCAATTATATTTTCGATACCGATTTTGCTGCTGACCTTACCATTATGGAAGAGGGTACGGAACTATTAAGCCGTATCAGTAAATTTATGGCAGGAGATAAAAATGTAAAACTCCCAATCTTAACTTCTTGTTGTCCGGGTTGGGTAAATTTCTTCGAAACCAATTTTTCGGATATGCTCGATGTTCCCTCTACAGCTAAATCGCCCCAACAAATGTTTGGTGCTATTGCCAAATCCTATTGGGCTGATAAAATGGGAATCAAACGCGAAGATTTGGTTGTGGTATCTATCATGCCCTGCTTGGCAAAGAAATACGAATGCCAACGCGATGAGTTTAAAGTAAACGGCAATCCTGATGTGGATTATGCTATTTCTACCCGCGAATTGGCTCAGCTAATTAAACAATTCAATATTGATTTAAATACATTACCGGAAGAGAATTTCGATAACCCGCTTGGAGAATCGACCGGAGCCGGTGTTATTTTCGGTGCTACCGGAGGCGTTATCGAAGCGGCTACCCGTACAGCTTATGAAATATTTACCGGAAAAGCTTTGGCAAAAGTTGATTTTAACGAATTACGCGGCTTAGATGGTATCCGCCAAGCTACCGTAGATTTCAACGGAACTCCTATTACCATCGGTATTGCCCATGGATTGGGAAATGCCCGTGCATTGCTCGAAAAAGTACGTAATAATGAGGTAAATTTCCACGCTATCGAAGTTATGGCTTGTCCGGGCGGATGTATTGGCGGCGGCGGTCAGCCTTTCCACCATGGCGACAGCGAAATTATCAAAAAACGTTTTGAGGCAATCTATCGCGAAGATGCAGGAAAACCTATTCGTAAATCGCATGAAAACGTTTCTGTACAGCAATTGTATAAAGAATTTTTGGGCGAGCCTTGCGGACATAAATCCCACGAATTGCTGCATACGCATTACTTCGACAAATCTAAACACATAGATATCGTAGAAAATTAATTTTGGAACGTAGAACCAGTTACATGTTACGCGTAACGCGTAACTAAAAATAAAATAAGATTATGGTTAAGATCAAATTATCAGAAGACAAAATAAATAAAATCAAAGAGATTTGTAGTTCCTTTAATAACGAAAAGGGGGAAGTAATTAATGTGTTACACAAAGTACAAGGTGCTTTTGGGTATCTGCCTGCCGAAGTACAGGAGGTTGTAGCTGCGAAGCTTAGTCTGCCGGTTGCCCATGTGTACGGCATCGTAACTTTCTATTCATTTTTTACCATGCTGCCCAAAGGCGAGCATCCTATCTCTATCTGTATGGGAACGGCTTGCTATGTGCGTGGTGCAGAAAAGGTTTTGGATGAGTTTAAACGCAGTTTGGGTATTGCAGTAGGCGAAACTTCTGCTGATGGTAAATTCTCTTTAAACTGTCTTCGTTGTGTAGGTGCTTGCGGATTAGCTCCGGTAGTGCTTATCGGCGAAAAAGTTTATGGTCGTGTTTCTCCTGACGGCGTAAAGGATATTATTGCAGAATATGCAACTGCATAATTACTCTACCTTCATATATTAAAAGCGGGCGGTTATTCTCACGAATAGCCGCCCGCTTTTAATATTCTTATTATTTTACACTAAAACTTTTTACTGAATGGAAAAATAATTTAGCTCAAATATCGTTTATTATTGTCGTCAAAAATATCTTTTTAATAATTCCTATGAATGAGCACTTAAATAAAGTAGCCAAAATTACCATCTTATTTTGGTTAATGAAAATTGCAGCCACCACTTTGGGCGAAACCTTGGGAGATTTCTTTTCAATGACATTAGATTTAGGTTATATTGTAGGAATAGCCATTACGCTTAGTTTCTTTCTCCTTGTATTAATAACCCAGCTACTACTCAAAAAGCATATTCCAGCTATCTACTGGCTGGTAATAATAGCCACTACAACTTTAGGAACCGAGATTTCGGATTGCCTTACACGAACTTTAGGTTTAGGTTATGCTTGGGGAAGTTTATTGCTTATAACAGGATTATTCTTTACCTTGTTCTTGTGGAAGATGCGGTATAAAAACCTCGAAGTATATCCAATAACCGACCATAACAAAGAATTATACTATTGGATTGCCATTTTGTTTTCCAATACTTTAGGTACGGCTTTTGGTGATTTCTTAAGTGATAATTTGGGAATGGAATACCTTACAGGAGCAGCCATTACGGGCGGAATCATATTAATTGTTTCGTTATTACACTATTTCACTAAACTAAATCATATTCTTTTATTTTGGATAGCTTTTATCTTTACTCGTCCATTCGGGGCAACTTTTGGCGATTTCCTTACCAAGCCGCTTGCTAAAGGAGGTTTAAATTTAGATCGATTGGGAGCCTCTTTGGTTTCAATCGCCATTATGGCATTACTTATTTTTATATCCTATAAGCAACAAAAGCCTTCAAAAGTTATTAAAAATAAATGATTCTTTTTTGACCTGTACTCATGCTAAAATATATTTAGCGTAGCGTATTTACCGGTTTTTCTCTGATCTCGCAAAAAAGTATGTCCCTATTATCAAACAAACCAACGTCAACGAGACTATGGCAATGCAATTTACTACCGGATTGAACAGCACAACACTGCTGTACTCAGGTGTTCCAGCATACACAACTGCCCGCGTAAGGTCGAGACAATAAGTCATCGGCATCAGGCGGTTTAATACCAGCAGAATACCATGCGAATGACTGATCGGTATGATAGCTCCCGAAAGAAATATCTGTGTCATAGCTAGTACCATCGTAACCATATTGGCGGTTTTGTTGTTCTTAATAATCCCCATAAGCAGCATTGCCATAGCACCTGCCGAAAGACACATCAAGGGTGAGAGTGCCAAAATTAATACAAACTGCCAAGGAGACAAAGTAATTCCCATCATAAGTCCTACAATCAACGCACCTATCATGCCGAGAATTCCTCCGAACGAAGAACCGAATATTTTACCGATAACAATAGAATAGCGTGAAACAGGCGAAATCATCATCTCCTGTGTAAAGTCCGTTTCGTGATCGTCTACCAGCGAAGTAAGTCCCATGATGGTAAACTGAAACAACATACTTACCAGCATACCAACCAGCATAAACTGACCGTAGTTAAACCCCAAACCACTTGCCATATTTTGGGCAAGGCTGCCTCCCAGCATTCCCATCATTACGATGGGCATGGCTAAACTCATAATCAGCATAGCGGGTGATTTGAGAGAAAGTAAAACATCTCTTGCCGCAATGGTAAAAACAGCGGTACATTCACGCGAGAACCTCGATTTTTTGGTTTGTAGTGTTATCTTGCTCATCCTGCAATTCTTTCTATTTTGTTAATATATTCCACATAAGCATCTTCTAAAGTGGGTTCTTGTATCTTGAGTACAGTTAATCGGGTCTTGAGGCTTGAAATAATCTCCTGTGCGGTTGTGTTTTGGTATGGTAAAATAATGTGATCTTCCATCCGGTAAGACATCCCCATGGCTGAAAGTTCGCCGATAAGCTGTCCTCGGTCGTCTGTATCTACAATCAGTTCTTGTTTCAGCAGGCTTTGCTTCATCTCTTCGGGCGAGCCATTAATGGCAATTTTTCCATGATTTACGATACAAACCCTGTCCACATTCTCGCACTCATCGATGTAGTGGGTTGTCAAAAAGACTGTCGTACCATTTTCTCGTCGTACCTGATTGATATAATCCCACAGGTTTCGACGGCTTACGGCATCCAGCCCTGTTGTCGGTTCATCGAGAAACAATATAGACGGGGTATGTATGAGGCTGCGGATAATTTCCAGCTTACGCTGCATCCCACCCGACAGCTTTTTAATGGGTCTAAACAGCGCATCTTTTATTCCTACAAGTTCTGCCAGCTCAACTACACGGTCTTTGTAGGCAGCGGGCATCATCCGAAATAGGGGACGATAGCCATACAAACCATACAGGCAGGCATGGAAGCGGATGTTTTCTTCTGCTGAAAGATTGGGGTCGAGACTGGGTTGTTGAAAAATAATTCCTATTTTTTCTCTTACCAAACCGGCTTCTTTTTCTACATCGTATCCGGCAATCTTTACTGTACCGGATGTTTTGGAAAGGGTTGTGGTTAAAATGGAAATTGTAGTGCTTTTCCCTGCTCCGTTGGGACCCAAAAAGGCGAAAAAATCGCCGGCATTAACAGAAAAACTGATATCGTCTACCGCAGGATGTTTGGATGATTTGTACTTTTTGACAAGGTTTTCGACCTCTATAACCGAATTGTTCATTTTTATTGGTTTCCTTAGTTTACATTCATAAAAGTCAGAGATTATATTCTCTGTTTATGTAGACAAACGAACTAAAAAAATATTTTATGGAAATGCATTTTTTTTGAATTTCCT
>JAVBQU010000048.1:0-4704 GCA_031548675.1 Bacteroidales bacterium | reverse complement strand
CGAGAAATCCTCGGTAGTTGAAACCTCATCCAATTCACCTTCGGCATAGATGTTTTTGAGATGCAAACCAATATTGTCAGTTGAGGTATCGAATAGTAATCCTATATTTTTTTGCGACAACCAGATTGTGCCATCCTGCACACGCACTTCCACGCCATCGCCTTTCGACTGATAGGCAAAAGTTAAAAATTCGGCAGTACTGTTACGGATTTGCAGTTTCTTTTTTTTAGTCATACCCTAATTTTCCTCTTGATAATATACCTTGTAAAATTTTCCTTTTTTATCCTCGCCTTGCTCTATAAGTTCTCGGTTTCCATGTATATAGATATCAAAATTTTTATCTAATTTGATAACACTTTTCAGCGAACGAGCTTGCTTTTTAACGGCTTCTGATGAAATAGAAAAATTGTCAGAAAACTCAAAATCTTTTTCCTGTTCAAAATCTGTTTTGTATTGTTTGAAAACCTCAATTGCTTTAGGGTCATCTATTACCTCATTGGTAAAATCATTCAAATTGAAATTGTCTTTTTCTTTGAAGAATTGAATGGATTTATTCAAAATGTCTGCTTGGTCGGCTTTTGATACTTCAAACTCTTGAGGCAATCGTTGAGTAACAAAGTTTTTTGTTAAAGCAAGAAATTGACTTGTGTTATTTACATTGTCGTTTTTGTAGTCGGCTTTAATAAATTCATTTTTCCAGTAGTCTGTTTCGGTACTACCATTATCTATAATAAAGAGAGTGTATGGTATTTTTGTAAATAAGATTAAACATGCCTTATCCAATTTTCGAGAACCTATACCCTTTTTGAAAGTTAACTTTTCCGATGATATTTCTATAAAACTATCCCTGCTTTCGATTTTATAGACTCCAAGTGCATCATAAAAAGTATTACCCATTTTAACATCACTGTATTGCACTATAAACAAGTCGCCATCTTTTATATTAGGATGCTTTGAAACCGATTTTAAATGTTGATGCATATTTTTTGATACTTCAACAAAATTTCCATCTTCATATATGGTCTTTGATAATTTATAAAGAGGATTTAGCTCCAAGTCAATATCGTGTTTAAACTCATAAGTCGTTGTATTAACGACAAATGGTTTTAAAAAGATTTTCTTTAGAACCAAGTCTTCTTCTTCATCTTTAAACTCAAACAAATCATTGCTTAGATAATTTCCATTATCCTCATTACTAATCCTGTGAAAGATTAGTTTTCTAACTACTGCGTCTTTTAAATCTATCATTTTCGTTCAATTTTAACAACCATGTATTTAACCATGCTGCTTATAGCATAAAGTGTATTATACACAATATTTGCCAACCAATACAGCACAAATAGTCGCTGTACAACAACTAATGTAACAATAAGAAAATTGCATATAGCATCTACACCAATTTCTTTTAGATTTAAACTGTATTGAAATATATTTATATTAAAGAAGTCTTTAAACAATGCGCTGAAAGACAATAACACCAATGCAAACACGCACAATACGATATTGTATCCTGTTATATATGCAAATTGTTTCGTATAGTTATACGCTTGTGTATCCCATAATTTTTCTTTTGAATTTGGATTCTGAATATTAAGTGGTTGATATTTATCAAGAATAAAAATAATTGCCGTTGTAAATAATCCGATTAAGATTGATAATGCTGTAGATGCATATGCTACAAAATCCGAATTAAAGCCCTCATCCAGTAGAAAAAGTAATATAAGGGAAGGCACAAGGCAAATAATTCGCCTTTGATTTCTACCCCAAAAAGAAATGCTGACATTATTATTAATGTCTGTTCGCTCAAATCTGTGAGCTTCCATCCGCAAATCTTTTAAATATTTACTTAGCCTTAGTGACATTTAAGTCTGGTCTTAATTCTGGTAATACTTCGTCTTTAAAATAATTTTTACACAATGTTTCTAATTCATCGAAGTTTGGCGTTCCGTCATCATTGTATTTGGCAATTCTGCCTTCTAAATAAACAACAGGAACAAAATCTTCATCTTTGGTACTCCATTCAAAAGTACGAACTGAGTTATCCACCGGATTTTTTGTAACAACCTTTGCTTCATCAAAATCATGAAGCTTTTTAGGGTGCTTTTCTTTCCCAAATATATAATTGGCAAAAGTTGATTTCAGCTTATCAAAAGCATTTATTGATATATCTTTATTTTTAGGTGTAACCTCAATACGTATATCGTATTTTCCAACAATATCGCTTGTTCCATTTGCTGTATGCGTATTATCAACTTTGGAATCTTTGAATTCTATTGTTTGTATTACTGCACCCTTCTTAAATTCGTCCTGAAACGATTTAGGACAAAATGATTCAATGTTCACTTTGTTATAATTAGAAGCCTTGAAAAGATGAGATACAAAACTTCTGAAAATATTCGTTATGGTTTCTTCTTTACCATTAGAATGGATAATAAAACAACCCTCATCATGGTCTAAAGGGAGGTAAAGCAAGAAGAAGTAATATTGCAATACTGTCTTATTCTTCCCCAATTGACTACCTTCTTCAGGATTAGTAACATCGCCTATGATTCTATCTCGTCCATAAGAACCTCCATTAATCACACCTAATATGATATTATTTTCAGATGAAAACTTTGGTTGATTGCTTAAATACTTATTTATGGAACCCCTTTTTTCCAATTTTATTTGTTTCTTCATTCTGTCATCTTTCGAATAATCCCCATCCAAAGACTTAATGAAGTGAGTAAAAAGAGATTTCATTATTTTTTCGTTATCAAACGAAGCCTTTCCTTTTAACTCATCAAGGGCAAAATCTCTAAACGTTTTAAAACCCTCTTGTCTCGGATTCAATTTGAATCTGTAGAATTCTAATTTTGGATTAATCGATGCCATAATACTGTATTTAGTGGTTTATTATTATCCTCATTTTTTTGTTGAAATAATAAAATCCTTCACATCTGTTTTTAGAATTTCGGCTATCTTGACCAAAGTCTCAAGTGAAGGTTGTGTTTTATTAGTACACCAACGTGACACAGTGGTAGTACTTAATTTCATCTTCTCTGCAAGCCATTTGTTGGTTACCTGCTTTTCGGCAAGTACTGCTTTTAGCCTATTAATTGTCTTTGCTTTCATCCTCCTTATTTACACAGAATGCAAATTTATCAAATTAATCTGACTATACAAACAAAATAACACCTTAGTTTTCAATAAAAACGAAGCGGCTTCCTTGCCTCCGTTCAACTGACAAAAGTTTTTCTCGGACAATCGGTTATTCTCGCGGGGCTTCCGCCCTTCAAAACGGGCAGGGAAGCCATGAGCGGGAAATAACCGAAGCTGGACGGGAAATAACTTTTGACACAATATAAATCTAATTTTTATTAGCTTAATCTTGGTCTTTGTTTCTTCTTTTTCTTGGGTTTTATTGGTTGCTGTTCATCATTCGGATTGACATCTGTCGCCGATGGAAGCATGGAAAATAAAGAGGACAAGCCGCCTCCACTTGTTTGCTGTTGTACTGTTGTACTGATTTGCTGTTGTATTGAAGTATCTGAAATCGTTTTTAGATTTTTATTTGTTTGTGCTTTTACATTTTCATCTGTTTGTATATCTACAATCTTTTTCTTTTCACCAGCAAAATCTTGCTCGGGGACTTTCAGTTCCCGTTCCTGCATCCGTAGTTTATCCGTCATGCTGCCGTTCTTCATCGTGTTGCAGTACTCGAACGTTTCGGATAGTTGCCGATTATAGCCGAACAACTTATCAAAACCTTTTTCCACGTTCTCGAATAGTGCTGTGCGGTCAAAACCACCTGTAATAACGCCTTTCTTGGTGTTGCGGTGGTTGGTTAGCGGGCTTATCTTGACTTTGTTCGATTGGTCTTTACGGCTTACAATCAAATGGCAGTGCATATTCAGTTTATTGTTGGAACGGTCACGGCTAAAATGAATTTTGCCGTAAAACTTTATATCCTCTGCCGATAGTTCTTTATTGAAATTTTGGGCATATTCAGGAATGAACACTTCTCGGATATACCTTTTCATGGCTTCGGCTTGCTCCTGCTCCGTGTTGCCCATCGCTTGCAGTTCCTTTTCCGATGGGCTGACGTGAACGGCATAAAACTTGGCATCGGTCTTTAAGAGTTGCCTAATGTTTCCGTCAATGTCATTTATGAATTGGGACTTATAGACATTATCACCTGTAAGGTTAAAAAAGCCTTCGGTATAAATTCCCTGTTCCATCCGTTGCAAATCTTCATGCTCCATGTAATTGGCTAACTGTCGGCTGCTGCCTGCATTGTTATACACTCCGTTGGATGGTGGCGGGAAATCTATGTTCATGCCTAATTCTCGTTTATAAGGTTCGTTATTTCGGTTTTCAGGTTCTCTTTGCGTTTACCGTCCATCACTCCGCAACTCGCCAACTCTGCATAAAGGTTAATCAACTTCAAAAGTTTAGCATTGTCTTTTTTCTGTGTTTCTTTTAACGCGCCGATGTGTTTACCCTGCCCGTTTATCACGTCGGCATGTTCACCGAACTTGTCGCTGATTCTTTGCAGCACGGCGTTGTATTTATCTTGGTTCTTCTCCAATTGGGAAAGAACAAGTGTTTCCAAAGCCTTCACTATTCCATCGAAGCGGACGGCTATCGAATTGGTCGCCCGTATCATCTGGTTAAGTTCCTTTTCCTCGTAATGTTTGATGAAACGGATAATATCATCCTGTC
>JAVBQU010000025.1:0-5425 GCA_031548675.1 Bacteroidales bacterium | reverse complement strand
CATCATGAACCCCTAATTTTCCCCGCTTAATACTTTTATCAAAATCTTTTTCAGTTAATATCTTATCAAATTGATTATGGTATATGTAAGAAAGCAAATTGCCGTAATTCAAATCCCCTCCAAAAATAAACTCGGTATGATAGCCCTGTTTCTTGAGGTCTATCGGAAAATAAGACAAAGAATTATACTTATCCGGAAAGCTCGTAATAGTAGAATGCAGAATAGGCGGAAACGAACTAAAAAGTGCGGCAATTCCTTCTTGCGAGCGATTACCGTTTGCATAAAATCGGGTAAACATCAAACCCTCTTTTTCCAATTGGGCAAACTGAGGCGTAATTCCCTCATCACCGCCCAAAGACGCTATCATATCGCCCGACCAGCTTTCCAATAAAATAATAACGATATTCGGCTTTTGATTGGTCAGCACATGAATCGTTGTATCCTTTTCAACATAAAATAAAGAATCAAGCACAGGTTTGGTTTCTTGTTCCGGATAAAAAACAAATTGCTTATCATCAATAGTCAAACTCGATTTCCAGCAGTTTACCCCTAAATTATATATGCTGTTTACCGCTACATCGTTTAGTATTTGATGTTTTGAATAGTAAGAATCAGCAATCCCGATAGGAATCGGCTGCACACCTCCCCTTGCTCCTGCAAACAAGACCCAAGGAAATATCAAGGTAAAAATTCCTGCAAACAGGTAATTTCTTTTCTTTATAACAATATCTTTATAAAAAAGCCTATGAAATATATGCAGCCACGCCGCAGCCGTAAATAATACCAAAAACAGAAGTAATAAAAAACTACCTGTAGAAGTAGAATTCATTACTTCCGAAGGATTTTTTAGATACACCAAAGCCTTATAGCTGAGCTTAGTCTGCCATTCCTCATAAATTCCGAGTTCCCCACCTAATATAAATCCAAAAGTCAGCAGCAGAATACCTGTATAAACAATATGAATAACCTTAAATACATGGGAATTAACAAACGCATTGATGGCAAATATTAAACAGGGAATCAGCATCACATAGCATAAAGTAGCTATATCCAAAGGAATACCATGCACAAATGCTCCTAAGATATCTCCCAATCCGGCTCCACCAGCCCTTATTTTTCCCCAATAAAAGATGATAAATACCAAACGCATGAACGCAAAAAATAGCAACCAGTAGATTGCTATTTTTAGGATGTTAAGCAAAATTTGTTTCATAAAATAATTTCAAGATTTCATTTCCCTGTCACTCGTTACCAAATTCAAAATCTTTACTTAGTTTGTCTTAAACTTGAATTTAATTTGAGCCAGTTCTTCGTTGGCTTTTACGATTTTACCTTTCAGGCTTTGCTTAAATTTAATTACCCTTTGCTGTAAATCCGGATTATTAGTTGCCATAATCTGCAAAGCTAGAATAGCTGCATTTTGAGAACCATTGATGGCTACTGTAGCTACCGGAATACCCGGAGGCATCTGCATAATGGCAAAGGCAGCATCCAAACCCTCTAACGAAGCCTTGATAGGTACACCGATAACAGGCAGCGGAGTAATAGCCGCAATTACACCCGGCAGATGAGCTGCCATGCCGGCAGCAGCAATAATAACCTGAATACCTCTTTCGTGGGCTTTTTCAGCAAAAGCAATTACTTGCTCTGGTGTGCGGTGAGCCGATAAAGCATTAATTTCAAATGGAATTTCCATTTCATCAAAAAATTTGGCAGCAGCTTCCATTACAGGCATATCGGAAGTGCTTCCCATTATTATACTTACTTTTGGTGTCATATTATTTAACTATTTGTAAATTGTGAATAGTAGATTATTTACAGCTTGCGTTTACTCTTCCAGTAAAAAGCTCAAATCCTCTCCTACTTTATATTCTTTAGGTTCTTGTTTATATTTAAATACTTTCAATGGATTATCGCCCAATAAAGTCATGGTGTCGTCTTTAATTTTCAACATTGAAGCTTCACGTAAACCAACCACGTTCATATCAGGATTGATAACCATATATTCGTTCAATCTGTCCATGCGGGTTTCGCCGCCATGCTTCGGATCAAAAAACTCGGTATAATGTGGATTGATTTGGAAAGGAACAATACCCATACATTCGAAGCTTAAAGGCTCGATAATAGGCATATCGTTGGTAGTACATAAGGTTGGACAGCAAACATTAGAACCTGCACTCCATCCGATAAAGGGTAAGCCTTCATAAATATAATCAGGCAGTTCATCCATCAATCCGGTAATCTGCATTTGGCGAACCAGATTATAAGTGTTTCCCCCCCCTACTACTACCGCTTGTGCCAGCGATAAAGCAGCCAAAGGATTGGCTTTATTATGAATACTTTCTACTTCTACGCCAAATTCGGCAAATGCCTTGGCAACTTTAGCTGTATAAGCATCCCATTCTATCGAAACTCCGGCATAAGGAATGAATAATACTTTTTTTACATGTAACGATTTCAAAAAATCGCTGATATACGATTTGCACCATCCCAAATATTCTTGTTGGGGCATAGTAGAATTACTGATCAATAATAAGTCCATGATATTTGCAGGTATTAATTAATATTTATAATGGGTTATAAGGAATTTACTTTTAGTTGACAGCTTGTTTAAAATAGGCTCTGTTCCGGTATACAAATAAAGTTTCGTTCCTGTTATGTTTATTTATATTATACAAGAGTTTATCAATATAGTTAGGTTTAATTTGGGTTTCAAAAACCAAATCAGGAAAATATGTTTTTAAAGAATCTACCATCTGAGGCGTATTTTCAGATGCAGTAAGTACTATAAAGCGAGGTTTCTGCTCAATATCTTTATAGCGCTTTATATCTTCGAGGTTAAACGAGCTTTGCTTTACCCATTGATTTAAATAAAACAAGGGCATCATAGGCACATCATCCCCAAAAGCAATTACTTCTATATTATCGTATTTTGATAAATGCAGCATAGTTTCCACCCTCGCTTTCTTAGAATAGTGTACGCTAATCAAACATAACAAAACCGTATTGAGCACCATAAAGATAATTACGCTGGTTTTTAACAGGGATTTCAGCCATTTTACCTCTTTGTATTTAGCATAAAATTCATGCCATCCGATTAATCCCAAAATAATGACAGAAGGAACAATGGTAAGAATAAACCGCTCCTGTTTATTGATAAATAGGCTATGAAATAGTAGGAAAATAAACGAGGGTAAAAAAAGTAATAAATATTTTTTCCAACGGGCAAAAAAACCAAAAAAGATAAAACAGCTTACAGGGGGCAGCAGTAAGCCCAAAATAACCCATATATATTTTAACACACCGCCGCGTAAATAATCGCCGGCAGCTTCAATATTATATTTTACATACTCCTGAAATTCTACAAACGGTTTTCCCCATACCCCTAAATCTATGCAACCCTGCACTATTGCCATTGAACCCAAAGTAGCAAAACCCCATATAAAAGCATTGCGGAATTGCTTGAGACATAATAATGCCAATCCGAAACCGGCTAAAAAAAACAGGGATTGAAAACGTATGGAAAAAGCTATGCCGGATATAAGCCCCGATAACAATATCATTTTAATGGATGGAGAATCTTTTTTAATGTAGAGCCATACACCCCACAAAAGAAAAGGTATGCACTGAAACTCTACTAAATTTCGCACACTCAGCCATGGCATAAACCACAAAACAGCTAATAACCAAGCTATCAGTAAAGCTACTTTTTGTTCTGCGTATTTATTAGCGATTTTATATCCGAAATATATAATAGAAAGGGAATATACCGCATGTATAATCCTTACGATGTACATTTGGATTTCGGGAGATGTGATGTGTATGTGATTTAAGACAACAAACAAAATGTAATGTAATCCCAAATAAAAGAAGCTATGTCCGTGCGGACCTGTATTGCCGTTACTGCTGGGAAGCCATGAATTGTAGTCATAGCCATCAGCAAAAGAACCCGAAGATTCTATAACCAAAAATGATCATCATGCATGCCGTAACCACGGGCAAATACAGCAGCTACCAACCGCAGCAAAAGTGCAACCAATAGCACACATTGCAAGGGTTTTTGAGCATAATAATCTTTCCAAAATTGAATCATTGTAATTCGATAATAGCTTGATTTAAGCCTGTAATTCAACGGTTAATCCTCTTAATGTTAATTTTTCATACATAACAAGCAGTTCTTCGTAATCGCCTGCTTTAATGATACAATGTCCTTTATAATGCACTATAACCGAAACTTGTTCTGCTCGATCATAATCATAGTCACAAATTTCTATCAAACAACGAATTACAAATTCAAATGTATTGTAATTATCGTTATACAAAATCAACTTAGCATGGTTATCAATGCAAAGACATTCGCTATCATTATAATCATATTGCTCTTGACTTCCCATATTTTTTTCAATTTTGTACCAAAGATAGGTATTTTTTCGATATAAATAGGTTTACGCCCGCTCCTCTTTATAGATAATTGCCGTAAATGCAATTTTATTGAACTACAAGCTTAGATGTATAAAATTTACTTCTATCTTTATTGTATATATTCAAAACATAACAACCTTTATCAAGGTGCTGAATATCTATCATAGATGATGTGTAGGCAATATGCAATATTTTTTGTCCGAGCATATTGCTAATATCTACATAATAATTATCATGGTTCTGATTTTCAGCAGGCATCTCGATATGCAGCACAGTACTAGCCGGATTAGGGTAAATTTTACAAGCTAAACGGGCTTGGCGTAATTCTGTTATATCAAGCATATCATTATCAATAGCTCCAAATACCGGGCGCAGCATAACGGAACCTTTTAAAAAGCTTTCCTGCCATACTAAACCTGTATTATAAAACATTTTTCCGCGGGCATCCGTATTTCTATCAAATCCGACATTCAAATTAGTTTCATCAGTCTGCTCCCAGCCTATATAAATAGTACTATTTACTACCAAGGGCTGATCTAGCTGATATAATGCAAAATGATTAATTTTATCGGGAAAAATAACATCTTGGTTCATCTGTTGATAGATAATACTACCCGGCATTCCTCCATGGTCATTCCAAACTGTAAGATGAAAAGGACTTGCATTAGAACCGCCCAAGGCTTGGTTAAAATAAATTTGTACCGCTGTAAGCGTATCAGAGGTATTTAAAACAAATTTATAAGCAAATTTTGCTCCCATGCTCGTAATTCCATATCCGTTTTCGGCAGAACCATCATCGTAGGCAAAATAATTTTTAAAATGCTGAAAAAAGCGATTGGTATCGTTTGTAACACATTTATCATCACTTACCGCACCTTCTACCCCTTCTTTAAAAACATGTACAATTTCGTAGGTAGTTCTTTTTTCAGGATTTATACTTGGAAATTTATATGTTACCGGAGGCTGTGCATGTACCGGTAAGGTTTGATAACCATTAGTCCAG
>JAVBQU010000196.1:0-4718 GCA_031548675.1 Bacteroidales bacterium | reverse complement strand
ACCTTGAACAAATCTGCTTGAAAACTGTTCTGTTATCATTGCCATTCAGCCTAAAGTAATCTGGTTAATTATCAGAAAAACAGCTTTATATTTCCCATTCATGAAATAAATTGCATTAACATTCTATAAAGTTAAAATGTACACTTTTGGGCAAACTTTTAATAATGCAATAATCATACCAAATCATTAATTAATTGATAATCATGCATTAATTCATATTACCCATATGTGTAAAAAGCAAAATATTTACACATATTGAGTAATACTTACACACCTTTGCAGCTAAAAATACACGAGCAAGAAAAATTGCAAACAAAATTGTTAGATAAACCCATGCGGGAAAGCATGAGTTTATGAAAGATAAGAAGTTTAAATAGCTGATTTTTATTTATTCTATTGATTTTTTGTCCAAACCGGAAATAAATGTAAAATAACCTCTTGACTTATGGTAATATTACTTATGGCGTAGAATAATCACTCTTATTTTAAGGGCATATTTTTTTCCAATTCCCATCCTCTTTCTTGTTCAATCTCATTCACAAAATCTTTTACTATATTTATTAATTGCCGTATTTCTTTTTTCCACAAATCATCCTCAATCAAAAAATCATTTTGAGCTCCATTTACCCTGCTTAATATTACTACAGCCTTGATTACTTTTAGCTGCATAAACATGGGGAGCATTTTGTGACAGATCTGCTGGGCTTTTTGAAGATTATTTTGTTCCAGTGCCAGTTCAAGCAAACCAATATGCTTTTGGGTGTCGTCTATAAATGCGTCCAGTATTTTTTGAATCGCTTCCATGTTTCCGTCAAATAATTCTTCCAAAGAATAGAGCGTATCCGAAACGTTTTCATTACCGCCGAATAATTGTCTTAAAGAAGTTATAGAAATAGGCTTTGGCAAGAAATCGTCAAAGCCGTATTCTTTCACTTTTTCGTGAGTCAAATTACCCTGTCCGCTCATTAAAGCGACAGGAAGTTTTATATTTTGAGCTTTTATTTTTTGCAAAATATCCATACCCGAAAAAGTAACCATATCAGCATCCGTAAGAACCACATCATAATTCGAAAGATATTTCGATAGTTTGTTAAATGTCTCCAAAGAATAGCAGGTATCAGCCTGATGTCCTAATTTTGATAACATTTTTTGCAACATGGATAAAAAAACAATATCATCATCCATTATGAATATTCTTTTAGATTTTATTTCCCTTGCTTTTGCCTCTACAGCCTGAACAGCTTGAGCAGGAATAATTACTTTCATGCTTGTTCCCTTATTTACAATGGAACGTACAGTAATCGTACCATTTAATAGTTCGGTCATGCCTTTGGCAACAAATAAGCCAAACCCGCTGCCGGATGCCAGAAAATTATTTTCTTCAACTCTCCTGAAAGGTTCAAAAATGGTATCAATTTGCTCCTCAGGAATTCCCTTTCCGGTATCGCTTATGTTAAAATGTATATGTCCATCTATATATTTTACATCCAATTCAACATGTCCCTCTACAGTATATTTAACTGCATTTGAAAGAATATTGATGATGATCTGTTTAATTTTTATTGCATCAGAATGGAACCGCAGTGCATGATCAAAATTAAGATGAACATTAAATGCAATTTTTTTATTCAATGCAAATGGTTTGAATACCTCTGCAGTTTCGGTACATAGTTCATAAAGTTGAAAATCTACAGGAGTTATCTGCATGGCTCCTTGGTCGAGACGGGAAAATTCGAGTAGATTTTTTGTAAGTTCCAAAATATACTTTCCCGATTGTTTCATAGCGAAAATTTCTTTTGAAGATAAGGTGTGTTCGCGTTCCCACAAATCCAAATACCCGATAATCGAGTTAATCGGAGTTTTTATGTCGTGAGAAATTGACAGTATAAGATTGTGCCGGCTTTCAAATATACTTTGAGTACGTGTATTTGCCTGTTCCAGCATTTCAAGCATCTTTTTACCTTTACTTACATTCTTTATAATGAAAACAATCAGAATCAATATCAACGCCAGCGATAATAAAGAACCGATTATAGAATTGATATAATTTTGATAAATAATTTTTTCACTTTTCTCTATTCCCTGCATGGTAGAATCGATGGTTTGCTGATGCAGGTTGATGAGAAGATTAGATAACTGCATCGATATCTCATGGTCAGATACCATGAGCGCGGCTACCTGCTTTTCAATAAAGATGATCTGACGGTTATATTTTTTACTGTTTTTGTTAGCAATGCTCAACAAATCCGACAATACAGACAAGCTATCCGCCCTGAATCCCGGATTAATATTAAGCGTATCTCCCTTTGTAATTATTACCTCTTTATTGTACTTCGAAGATTTTTTTTCCGGTACAAAAGCTTCGGCAAGCCGTTGGAGAAATTTTTTTCGAATAGTATCATTCTTTTCTTTTATAAAAATGGTGGTTATTTTATCCTTAAAGCTTTGTTCAACTGCATTATCTAATAATGACAATTCATACTGCCGTATTTTTTTGCTGATAGAATCAACCATATTATAGTTGTCGAATTGGAGATTCAAAGCTGTAATAGCAATAGCCTTTTTGGTTAGAAGAGAATCAATATCATTTAAAATAGATTTTTGTTCAGCTTGAGGAAAAGAAAGCCTTAAAGAATCGATAGATGCCTGTACTTTCTGGATACTTTCAACAAATTGTAAAATGTATTCGGGCTTTTTTGAAGTAAGGTATAAATTAGCTTTAGCCTGTGTATAATTAACAGACGAAATTAAGTTGTTTGTTAACGTTAAGGTCTTACGGTTTTTTTGAATGTTCTGTCTCTGCGATCCGATACTTGCTTTTTGGCTGTATAAATAGATAAACATTGCACCGCATAAAAATGCAACTATGACATATATTAATATGGCATGAAATTGTATTTTTTTTTCGATGAGCTTGCCTTTCTTTATATTAAAATCTTTATAAGTCAATGCCATATAAATGTATTTTATTATAAAGTGTTTTTCTGCTTATTTTTAATGTTTTGGCAGTCTGTACTTTATTCCCTTTCATTTTTCTTAGCATGGACTCTATAGATTCTTTTTCAGAAATAGCAGGTATTGGTTCAGTTATCTTTTGGGTTTCAATCCGGTAGAAATTTGTAGACAATGCTGGTAGATTTTCCGGCACAATTTCATCGGTTTGAGCATATAAAACAGCCGTTCGGACAACATTGCGTAATT
Source organism: Bacteroidales bacterium (assembly GCA_031548675.1). Classification (GTDB taxonomy): domain Bacteria; phylum Bacteroidota; class Bacteroidia; order Bacteroidales; family P3; genus JAVBQU01. Next base: position 1,517 of record JAVBQU010000196.1, on the reverse strand, counting down.
CCCTTAAATTTCCAGGCCAATAATATTGGCTAATGATTTTCGAAGCCTCTTGAGAGAAACTTTTCACATTTTTGTTCAACTCCAAATTTGCTTCTTTCATAAAGTGTGTTGTAAAAATTGGAATATCTTCCAGTCTATCGCGAAGAGCCGGTACTTCGATAAAAAATTCATTCAGTCTGTGGTAAAGATCCCCTCTGAATCTTCCATTAGAAATTGCTTCTTCCAAGTTTTCATTAGTCGCAGACAATATTCTCACATCTATTGTAACATTTTTCGAAGAACCTACAGGATGTATCTGCCGTTCTTGCAGTGTGCGGAGAAGCTGAATCTGGACATCGTACGGAAGATTCCCTATCTCATCCAAAAAAACAGTTCCTCCATTAGCGAGCTCAAAAACCCCTTTTTTATCAGCGATGGCAGATGTAAAAGCACCTTTTACATGTCCGAATAATTCACTTAAAGCCAATTCCCTCAACAAACTTCCACAATCCACTGCAATAAAAGGAGCATTTTTCCGGTTACTGCTTTCATGTATCAAGCGGGCTATATGTTCTTTTCCCGCACCGCTTTCTCCAAAAATTAAAACCGATAACTGTGTAGAGGCAACTAACATTACCTGCTCATACATTTCTTTAGCAAAAGGGTTGCTGCCTTCGATAATAAGCCCTGTTTGCTGGCAATCTTTTTTAGATACAGGTAAATTTGAAATAGATTTAGGTTCCGCAAGAGCTTGATTTATTTTTTGTTCTAGAATTAAGGGGTTAATCGGTTTTTCCAAATAATCAAAAGCACCCGATTTAATACACAAAACGGCATTTTGCAGGTCGGCATAATTGGTCATCAAGATAACAGGTAAATCTTTTTTCAGCTCTTTTATCCATGTCAATAAAAGTATACCGTCACCGTCGGGCAGGCGCAGGTCGGTTATTACAAGACTGTAATGCGTTTGTAAAATTTCTTTTTTTGCCTGCTTTATGCCTTGTACCAAGACAGCTTCAAACCCTTTTCTTTTGAGCCATTCCTGCATCATAAGCCCAAAAGAATAATCATCTTCTGTTATTAAAATTTTATGCGGCATATGTTTGTAAGCTAAACAATTGATGAAACAAACTAATTTTTTACTTTCCCGATTATTTGGGTTCCTTAATAAAGAAATTATATGAGAAAAATTTACTTATAACAATTCCTGCAAGGTTTATATCCCTTTGCTTTAGCCTCTGACAATGTAATTTTTGATGTACCTGCTTTGCAGTTGTTCAACCCTCTGCAAGTATAGCTATGATAAGCGTATGCTTTAGAACTATTACATATTAAAACATACGTTTCTTGTTTTTTTTCCGTTTTTACATGTGAGGTTTTTGTATTTTTTGTGTCTTTCTGTCCTATTAGAAAAACGGGAACAAATAGTAATAAAATAAGTAATTTTCTCATAATGTTTATTTTACATATAAAGATTCCAATTAATTAATTTCAAAACTATTTTTTATCCGTTATGGTGGATTTGATGAAACACAAGC
>JAVBQU010000054.1:0-22697 GCA_031548675.1 Bacteroidales bacterium | reverse complement strand
TCGGCGGCTTGTATAAAGCCAAAGAAGCAGATAAACAATTAGATAAAATTGAAAAATACTATATAATTAGACTTCCTAAATAAAAATCGACTATTGAGGTTTTAGTTCAAAGTTTTGGAGAAGATGCTAAGGTAAAATATTTGAAACAAACCATTGGTATCGAAAATTATAAGTTTCTCGAAAGCCTGAAAGAAAGCGTACAAGTAGAAGGTGTTCAAGCCCGCATGCCGGTAATTATGCGGATTTATTAAGCCGTATAAATGACACTTAACACAACATTGGAGGCTGTTCGAAAAGGACAGCCTCTTTTTTAATTTTATTTTTTAACATACAAACTAAAATTAGAAAATGTAAACCGTCAAAAAAGACGTAATTTTGTAATCAAAATGAAGATTTAGTTTCATTTTTCAAGCAATTTTTTAATTCCCATAAATTATCCACCTTTTCATCTACCAAATATGTATCCGATAGTATACCTCAAACCACAAAAAGATAAATCTGTTTTACGTTTCCACCCTTGGGTTTTTTCCGGTGCTATTGCCGGTGTTTCGGAACATCCTTCTGAAGGAGAAATTGTAGAAGTGTATAATGCTGAAAAAAATTATCTGGGAACAGGACATTATCAGGATAATAGTATTTCCGTAAAATTATTTGCATTTGAACAGGGCATAATCGATAAGGCTTTTTGGAAAGCCCAAATTGCGTCTTCCATTAATTTGAGAAAACAATTGAATCTATTTAATAATGATAATCTGAATGTTTTCCGCTTGGTAAATGCCGAAGGAGATTTTTTACCCGGATTTATTGCCGATTGGTACAACGGAATCCTGGTGTTTCAATTTCATTCTGTGGGAATGTATCTGCTTAAAGATGTTTTTGTAGAAATTTTTACAGAACTACTCCCCCATGGCTTACAAACGATTTATAATAAAAGTTCGCATACTCTTCCCCGCAATCCTCTGGTAAAAGCCCAAGATGGAGTACTCTGGGGAAATAACAGCACTGAAACCATCGTAAACGAATACGATAAAAAATTTAAAATAGATGTGATACATGGGCAGAAAACAGGTTTTTTTATCGACCAACGGGAAAATCGTAAATTGCTGGAAACTATTTCCCATAATAAAAAAGTATTGAATCTTTTCGGTTATACCGGAGGTTTTTCTGTAGCTGCCTGCAAAGCCGGTGCAAAGCTGGTACATACGGTGGATGCTTCGCAAAAAGCGATTGACCTTTCTTACGAAAATATAGAATTAAATTTCGGGAACATAGACAGCCATAAGGCTTTTGCGGTGGATGCTTTTGATTTTATGGAGAATATAACCGAAAAATACGACATTATTATTTTAGATCCTCCTGCACTGGTAAAGCATAATAAAGATTTGGTAAACGGATTAAAAGCCTACCGGAAAATCAACAAGCAGGCTTTTGAATGTGTTGAAAAAGATAGTTTTATATTCACATTTTCTTGTTCTCAAGCAGTATCTAAATCCGATTTTAAAACAGCGGTATTTTCTGCCGCCGCTTTAGCCCGCCGCAATGTGCGTATTATAAGCGAGCTTCCCCATGCGGCAGATCATCCGGTAAGTATTTTTCACCCGGAGGGCGATTATTTGAAAGGATTGCTGCTGTATGTTGAATAAATGGTTTAGTAAACGAGTAAACAAGACACAAGTTAACAAGTAGACGAGATACGAGGAGGACGATGAAATTTTTAGTGACTTGTAACAAAACAGTGAGGGGAACTCGTAAACCGTAAACTTTTTAACCCAATTTTGAAATCTGAACCGTAGCGAAGCGAAGCTCGGCGAAGCCAAATTTGAAATCGAAACAGATGAAACATTTTTCTTTGACTATTCTCTGCGTTTTTCTTTTTGCTTTCTTATTCGGACAAAATAATACGTTTCTCCGGATAGAAATTAAAAATATACAGTCGCTGCCCGACACAAGCATGGTTGAGGAAACACGGGACACATTGGGTAACATTGCATCTGAAAAGCTTATTAAACCTTTCTTAAGTATGGATAACGATAAATTACCTGTACTGCAAAGTCCCCTGCCTGCCGATAATTTGACTTACCGATATATAGATTCGTCCCAAACTACTGAAACCTATCATAACAACAGACTTATCAAAACATTTCGAAGTATAAATTATTATGATCATAAACAGAATCTGCAAAAAACAATTCTTACAGAGCATAATCTAATTGATACGACCTCAAAATATGAAACGTATTATTATAAACATAAGGTTTGCATTAAAATAGAAAAAAGTATCCGAAACAACCGAAAGAAGCTTATTTATCAAAAAACAACCGTTTTCTATCCTGATGGCGTAATCAAATACATAGATGAGAAAAACCGCTTGTTTCCTGAAAAATCGACCAGAACCAATTATCAATACGGCTCTGGTAATTTTCCTGAAAAGGTAATTATTTTAGATTATAAAGGAAAGCCTGTACGGATTACCCAATGGGTACGGTCATAATCTATTGCTATTGCCATTTCTATTTCATTCCAATCCAATCTAAACTATCGAAATGAACCTACAACAACGTATTGCTATGTTTATCCGCTTGGGTAACATCCTGCGTAAGCCTAAACAAAGACCGAGTTTTTTATCCGAAGCTATAATTTCTGCTTCGCAAGAAAATCCATGGTTTAGTATCAGGCATATTGAATATGCTTTATCTGCATGGGGAGAAAACCTGACGGAAGAAAAACTTGATGCTTGGATGGCTAGATATAATTCGGGAACATTTGAGCCACAAACCCCTAAAGCTATAGGTGTTATTATGGCTGGGAATATTCCTTTGGTTGGGTTTCATGATTTTTTATGCGTTTTGATAAGCGGACATAAGATTTTAGTCAAAATATCTTCCAGCGATTCTATTTTGTTACCCGCTCTTAGCCGGATACTAATTGATATAGAACCGGAAGTTGAATCTTATATTGAAATTACATCTGAATCTATCCATAATTTCGATGCTGTAATTGCTACAGGAAGCAACAATACTGCTCGCTATTTTGAATATTATTTTGGCAAATATCCTTCCATCATCCGCAAAAACCGTAACAGCATAGCTATTCTTAACGGAAACGAAGCACAAGACGAATTAACTGCTTTGGGAAAAGACGTATTTTTATATTTCGGATTAGGCTGCCGCAATGTTTCTAAATTATATGTTCCTGAAAATTATGATTTTTCAAAATTGATTCAGGTATTTGCAAGTTTCCACAAAACATTAGATAATAATAAATACAGAAATAATTACGATTATTGGAAAACGGTTTTTACGATGAATAGCATTCCGTTTTTCGATTTGGGTTCTATACTGCTTCGTCAAGAAATATCTTTATCATCTCCCATAGCCGTACTGCACTACGAAACCTATAATGATTTAAATCTATTACAAACCCATCTTACAGAAATAAAAGATTCGCTGCAATGTATTGTAACCCAAAACAGCAAAACTTCGAATGCATTTCCGTTAGGTGCTGCCCAAACACCTGAATTATGGGATTATGCCGACGGCATAGATACTTTACAGTTTTTGGCAGAAATATAATGCTGCGGTTCACTTTATCTGCTTGTTTACCCGTCTCGTGTCACTTGTCACGGATTTTTATCTCATAGTTTTACTAATTTACTTTCACTTAGTCGGAAGTTTCGCAGTAAAATTTGGCAAAATAAGATACCCGGAAGCCGTCTCATCAGACCCAGAAATCATCTAACCAGCCCCGGAAGCCAGCTAACGAGACCCAGAAGCCAACTAACGAGGTCGAAATACCAAAGTAACAGACCTTTTTGAAGTCTAGTATTTCAATTTTAGTTTTTGCATAGATATACAAAAAGAGCGGAATGTATTAATTAATACATTCCGCTCTTAGGTTTATCGTTTTATGATTGCTATTCTAACTCATGAATAACTAATCCTGAACGTAATTTAGGTTCGAACCATGTAGTTTTAGGAGGCATAATATTGCCTGTGTCGGCTATATCAATCAATTGTTTCATCGACACAGGATAAAGGGCAAAAGCGGCTGCCATTTCTCCATTATCAACTCTGCGTTTTAATTCGCCTAATCCGCGGATACCACCTACAAAATCGATGCGTTTTGATGTCCTTAGGTCTGTAATGCCTAAAACTTTATCTAAAACCAATTGCGATAAAATCGTTACATCCAACACACCAATAGGATCATTGTCATTGTATGTTCCGGGTTTAGCGGTTAAACGATACCATTCTTTATCGATATACATACTGAATTCGTGTAATTTAGCAGGTGTATAAATTTCATTACCTACTTTTTCTACTACAAATGCATCATTCAATTTTTGTAAAAACTCTTCTTTCGATAAGTTATTCAAATCTTTTACCAAACGGTTGTAATCAATAATTTTCAATTGATTATCAGGGAAAATTACAGCCATAAAATAGTTGTACTCTTCTTTTCCGGTATGGTTAGGGTTATTTTTACGTCTTTCTTCGCCAACGCGTGCAGCAGCAGCGGTTCTATGGTGTCCGTCGGCTACATAAAGCGAAGGAATATCGTTTTGGAAAATTTCTTCGATACGTTTAATGGTAGCTTTATCGTCGATTACCCAAAAATGATGACCAAAACCTTCGTCGGCTACAAAATCATAAACGGGTTTTTGATTTTTAACGATATTCTCTACAATTGCATCTATTTCTTTGTGTGCAGGATAAGAGAAAAATACGGGTTCAACATTGGCATTGGTTATGCGAACGTGAATCATACGGTCGTCTTCTTTATCTTTACGGGTAAGCTCGTGTTTTTTAATGTTATTATTAAAATAATCATCAATGTGTGTACAGCCCACAATACCGTATTGTGTTCTGCCTGCCATGGTTTGAGCATAGATGTAAAGTTTTTCTTCACTATCTTTTACCAACCAACCTTTTTGTTTGAAAAGATTAAAGTTCTCTACTACTTTATCATATACTTCTTGACCATGTTCATCAATTCCAGCGGGTAAGTCAATTTCTGCTTTGGTAACCCGAAGTAATGATTTTTCGTTTCCTTTTGCTTCTATACGGGCTTCTTCCGAATTTAATACATCATACGGACGCGAAGCCACTTCTTTTACAATTTCTACAGGAGGACGTAACCCTCTGAATGCTTTTACTATCGCCATTTTATTTTGATTTTTATAGAGTTATTATTAAATTGTTATGCAAAAGTACTCATTTTTCCTATGCAACACAATAGGTATTCGATTTAGGATAATCCGGTTCCTTTGATAATTTCGGATTTATGCAGATAAGAATAGTTTATTCTTGAAAGTGTCCTTTGCCTTGTCTTAAAATTTCTATTTCATCGCCGACACAATTAACAACTGTAGAAGGAGTTATATCCCCAAATCCGCCATCAATTACAATATCCGCCAAATCTTTATAGGTCTCGTATATCAATTCGGGATTAGTTGCATATTCATAATCTTCTTCATCAATTTGGATAGATGAGGAAAGAACCGGATTGCCCAATTCTCGCACAATAGTGCGTATAATAATATTATCGGGAATACGAATACCTATGGTTTTACGCTTACTTTGCAGCAACTGGGGAACATTTTTATTGGCTTCTAAAACAAATGTAAAGGCTCCGGGAAGATTGTGCTTCATTAAGCGGAATAAACTATTATTAATCGGACGGGTATAATCTGACAGATGACTTAAATCGTGGCAGATAAACGAAAAAAGATGATTTTCCGGATTGATGCCTTTAATAGCCGCAATACGTTCTATGCTTTTCTTTTGGGTTATATCACAGCCTATTCCATAGATTGTATCTGTAGGATATATAATAACGCCTCCGTCTTTCAGGCATTCGACTATTTGCTGAATATGGCGTTCATTCGGATTTTCTTCATATATTCGGAATAGCATATTGCATTGTTTTATTATGCAAAAGTACGGCTTTTTACAGAAAGAATTGATATTTAAAGCCTCAGCTTTATAAAGTAAATAAGCCCGAAAAACTTTGAAGTTTTTCGGGCTTATTTGATTGAATATTTTCAATCAGAATACCAAAATTATTTTACAATGTTTTGAAATTCTGCTTGGTTCCAATATTTTTTAAACTCAACGTCTTTCTTAGCTGTATTTTTATAATTTGCATCAGCTTTAATTGCACTTTGCAAATTGGTATAAATACCGGCAGCGTTATCTTTTCTAGCATTACAAACTGCTTTTAAATAAGATACTTCTGCATTTTGAGGAGCACAATCTAATGTTTTTAAAGCATCGTCAATTCTATTAGCTAATAATTGAGCCAAAGCTGCATTGTATGTACATGAATTTGTTCCATAAGCACTAGCTGCTCCTGAATAATCTCCTGCACTGATTTTTAAAGCACCTACATTGCTAGCAGCTTCTTTTGATCCTGCTTTAGCAGCAGATTCAAAATAACTTTTTGCACCTTGAGTATCACCTAAAGCCAATGCTGTTGCACCTAAGTTATTAAGCACTTCCATATTATTTGCTGATAAAGAGTTAGCTTTTTCAAGATAGCTTTTAGAATCATTGAATTTAGCTAATTTGAAAGCAGTAACACCTGCATTGTTCCAAGCTTGCCAGCTTTGAGGATAAAGTTCAGTTGCAGATTTATAAATAGCCATTTGGGTATTCAAATCATTAGTCAAAGTAGCAGCATATAATAATTCTTTTTCGCTTAACTGTTTAGGATTCGTAGTAGAAAATTGAGCTATTTCAGCATCGGTTTTCTTAGGTTCATAGAAATTAACAACCATTTCTGCTCTTCTCAACGGAGGCAATATTTGATCTTCTATTTCTTTGTAAACAACCGTCATATTTCTAATTTCTTGTTCTCTTTTAGTTCTGTCTGGTTGAGATTTTACTACATTCAAAATCGTATTTTTTTCTGCGATATTAGAATTTTGCATAGAAACTAAAAAGCCATCCCAGTCTTCACCTTTAGCATTTGATACAGTAGCTGCGTCTGCTTTTAATTTTGCAGGTGTAGTTACTACTTTTTGTTTTTTCTTGCTGCCGGGTACTTCAACTTCTTTTGTATTTGCTTTATCGATCTCTTTAATTGCTGCATTGATTTGATCTTTCATGTATTTTTCAGCAGTTTTCGAACGATTTAAAGAAAGATTTTGGTTTAAGCTTTCTTCTCCTTCTGGAGATGCCCATGCATTGATTTCAATGTTTTTTACAGCCCAGTCTTTTTTCAATTGGTCATTCAAAGCTGTTAATGCATCTTTATGAGCTTGATCTTTGTTTAAAGGAAGATTCCATGCTAAGTTAGATTCATTAACAACAAAATAAATGTCGGCTTTTTTAGGAATGATAGTTTCTTTTTCGTACCCGTTAGCAGCTGTAGCCGTTTGCGAATTTTTTTTGTCAACGCGGGTTTCTGTAGTATTAATACCATCTGCTAAATTACTGCTGCCTAAAACCAAAGCACCTTTATTAGCTAAAGCATCTTGCTGGGTTTTGTTAGCTTTTACATCTTTCGATTTGTATGCTACAGGTTTTACCACCAATTTAGCATTTTCCATACCAGGTTTGTAATCTACAACATCAGTATAAGTAAATGCACCTCCGGCTTTTTGGTCGATAGTGATACCTTCGCCCATTACTTTTCCACCTTTAATGTAAAAAGGTTTCAAAGGAATAGTTCCGTTTTCGGTTTCTAATACAGGTTGGAAATATTCTACTGTTTTTTTATGGAAATACTTTGGAGGAACAGTTCCTTTAATTGTTGTGGTAACTTTTCCGCCTGAAACAGCCAAAGGTTCAACAGTATACTTGACCTCATTGTATTTTTTTGCCATTTTTTTAGGTCCGCCGCAGCCGGTTAAACCGATTACTATAACACCTAATGCTAAAATGATAAGCTTTGTTTTACTCATTTTCATAATTACTTGTGTTTGATTTATTGTTACTTAGTTGATCCTTAAATGAATACAAAAAATAAAGTTTGTTTTACTTAATATTTTTATAAAACAAAACGACATGCAAAGATAAAAATTTTTGCAATAATCAGAAATTAAAATCTTTTTTTTGTTAAACAGAACGCATTAAAACACTGATTATCAGCTGTATAATTTATCTTAAATAATCATTTTCAAAGACCTGGGAACAACAGAAATAACTACTTTTCCTTCCAAAAAAATAGCTTCTCCATCCACATTTACATATCTTCCCCCTTTATCTAAACAGATTTCAACGGTTTTGGTTTTATAAGTCTCCGTAAATCCGCTATTATTAATTTGTTTAATAAATAATAAAGAGGCTACGAAAGGCGTAAGCGCCATAGGAATTTTTTTAAGGATCGTAACATCCATTAACCCGTCTGTAATATCCGCATCGGGAGCAATACTTGTATTAAACCCAAACTGATCGGAATTGGCAAAGGAAATAAATAATGCCTGTCTCATTATTTTTTTATCATCTATAACTAATTCATATTCTTCGGGTTGATAGGTTAAATAATGTTCTAAGGCAATTTGAAAATAAGGGAGAAATCCGCGGGTTTTCCGTCCGGCAAACTCCCGGGCTATAGACGCATCAAAACCTATTCCGGCAATACTCACAGCAGTTCGTCCGTTTATATTTAAAGTATCTATAGGTAAAATAGTTCCGTTGCAAATAATATCTAAATCTTTGGCAACATTGAACGGAATTTTTAAATAGCGAGCCAAACCATTACCCGAACCGGCAGGAATTATTCCCATAGCAGTCTCGGTATTAATTAATCCTTGAGCTACCTCATTCACTGTACCATCGCCGCCAATAGCTACCACAATATCATAACCTAATTCTGCTCCCTGTTTACTAAGTTCGATAGCATGCCCAGCATATTGCGTATGACAAATATCATATTCTACCTGTTTCTCATCTAAAATCTTACGCACCTTGGATTCTATGGCATTTTTACGGCTTGTACCCGAAATCGGATTAAGGATAAATAATATTTTAGGGGATTTATGTAACATGATAAATAGGCTTTATTTCTTATCTACAAAATTTTTGTTGTTTTTCAAACGATTATTATACTGCTGGATAACAGCCTTTAAAAACAAAGTCATAGGCTGTTCAATGGCAGGATATTGTCCTTCCAGATTATTCTTCAACAAAGAATCTTTCTGAATATTGTAAAATTGAGTGGTTTTTTCTCCATCGAAACGAATCAGGTAATCATTTTTTACCAACTGATATTCTTCGTTTGAAAAAGTAATATTATAGTGCACGGCAGTGGTATCAAAAACGCTTTCGCCAAAGCATACAAAAGGCTTATCATAACCTACATACTGAAGTACAGACGGCATAATATCTGCCTGCTGTACAAACTTTTCGCTGCTACCTTTGAGTATATTTTTTGGATGATAAAAGATAATAGGGACTTCGTACATTCCGAGCAGGTTTTTATGATACGCATCGGTAGATTGTCCGGCAGCATGATCTGCCGTAATTATAAAAAGAGTATTATTGTACCAATCTGTTTTTGAAGCCGTTTCGAAAAATTTCCTCAAAGCCATATCAGTATAGCCGATGGTGGGATGAATCGGTAAAGTTCCCTGCTTAAAAGTATTTTTATATTGAGAAGGCAGCGTATATGGATGATGCGAAGATAAGGTAAATACAACTGCACAAAATTTGGAGCTGCTATTCTGTGTTATCGTTTTAGCTACATACTGCAAAAAGGGTTCATCAAAAATTCCCCATTTTCCATCATAATCCTTTTCATTATTATATTCCCTGCGTCCGTAATAATGCTCAATGCCTATCGCCTTGCAAAATGCATCGAAGCCCATTGTTCCGTTCGTTCCTCCGTGAAAAAATGAAGTATGGTAGCCTTTTTCTTTTAATAAATTGGGGATTGCATTTAAATGATTGCCCGAATAAGGCGAGGTAATATACGAATCACGCATTAACAAAGGCATGCTAGCCAAAACAGCCGGAATACCATCCATAGAACGCTTGCAGTTTGCCAATCCCCGATAAGCCAAAGATTTTTGAATCAATGAATCTAAAAAAGGTGTATAGCTCTCTTTTCCGCTTATCCCTCCGATATATTCCGACGAAAAACTCTCTAGAATCAAGATTACAATATTTTCAGGAGAAGATTGGGCTGATGGAATATAATGCTTTACAGGCTGATAAACGGCATTCAATTCTTGTTCTGAGGCAAAATAATGAGTTTCTGTAATCGTATTTTTCTGCCATGTTCGTACTATTGAAAAAGGCGAATTAACTACTAAAGGGATATTTTCGGGAGAAGTATAATAACCTGCACTGATAATCTGCATAGGCCGTAGCTGCATCCCGCCTCGTGTGCCAATTATGGTAATGCCGATAAACACAATAAAGTAAATTCCATGCAGAATATAATATTTGATATTCAATATTTTTCCAGCCGGCTTTTTAAGTCTTACTCTTTTAGCTACCCAAATAAATAAAACTATAGCTGCTGCATATAGAATAGCTATGTACCAAAAATCTCTAAAAAACTGGGGAATTAATTTGTCAAAATCGCCTCCCACACCCAAAAAATTAAAGATATCGGCAGTCATTCTGCGAAAGGTAAATCTATATAAAATAATATCTATAAAATTGGCAAGGAGCAAAATGGATAAAGCGATGTAATAGTAAACATTACAGGCAATAATATAATATCTTTTGTATTGTAAAGGAGTAGGCAGCAAAGTAAAAACTATATAAGGAAGCAGTACAAGGCATACTACCATAGTACTAAAATGCAACGAACCTAGTATAATGGAAAAGGCTTCGCTTAGGGTGTGAGACGGAAATAAGCCTGAATTAAAAAGCCAAAACAAAACTTGTGACAGGGTAAGAAAAAGTACGGCTACGAAAACTTTATACAATGTATACAAGTATGGATTAGCCGAGAATGTTAGTTTTTTGAACACAAAATTTGGATTTACTTTTGATTGTACAAAAATAGGCATAAAAATTCATTTGCTAAAAGATGTGCCTTATATTTTAATGTTGAGAATAATAAGTATTTCTTGTAAATTTGCAGATAATAGAAAACGCAGATTATGATTGATTATAATAAATTCCAGTTAGACAATGGACTAACTTTTCTTATCCACAGCGACAAAACTACTCCATTAGTTGCCTTTAATGTTTTATATGGTGTAGGTTCTCGTGATGAAAATCCTGATAAAACCGGATTAGCCCATCTGTTTGAGCATTTAATGTTTGGAGGCACACAAAATATCCCTGCTTTTGATGTTGAATTAGAAAAAATCGGTGGAGAAAATAATGCGTTTACCAATAATGACATCACTAACTATTACATGACTCTTCCTGCTCAAAATATAGAAGTTGCTTTTTGGCTGGAGTCCGACCGGATGAGCGGATTTTCTTTTAGTGAAAATAGTTTCCGCGTACAACAACAAGTAGTGTGCGAAGAATTTAAACAGCGTTATCTTAATCAGCCGTATGGAGATGCATGGCTGTTATTAAAGCCTTTGGCTTATAAAAAGCATCCTTATCTTTGGTCAACCATTGGTAAAGATTTATCTCATATTGAAAATATGACGCTCGAGGATGCCCGGTCGTTCTACAATCAATTTTATGTTCCTTCGCGTGCCATCATCAGCATTGCCGGCAATGTGGATGTTGAACAAATGAAGATACTGGCTGAAAAATGGTTTAGCCCTATATCCTCTACATCTTCTTATCAAAGAAAACTACCTCAAGAAGCAATTCAAAATAAAAAACGCACTTTAACTGTGGAAAGAGATGTCCCTTCCGACAAAATTTATATGGCTTTTCCTATGTGCAAGCGTACTCATCCGAACTATTATGTTTTTGATTTATTATCTGATATTTTGAGTAATGGAGAGTCCTCCCGCCTTAAATATAATCTTACTAAGAAAAAACATTTGTTTACAGATATTTCTGCTTTTGTTACGGGAGATTTTGATGAGGGTTTATTTGTTATTGCCGGAACGTTGAAACAAGGTATTTCTTTTGAAATGGCAGAACAGGCTGTTTGGAAAGAACTTTATAAACTGCAGGAAGAACCTATAAGGGATAAAGAATTACAGAAAGTAAAAAATAAATTGGAAAACTTACGTACATTTGCCTACCTGAAAATTATCGACAAAGCTATGGATTTGGCTTACTATGAGTTGTTGGGGAATGCCGGACAAATTAATAAGGAACTCGGCAAATATTTAGCCATTGAGGTGGCTGATATTGTAAAAACAGCACAAACTGCATTTACAGAAGAAAAGAGTTCTGTTTTATATTATAAATCAAAAAAATAAATTTATCCAAAAAAGAGTATTGACATAAAAAATGGGGCAGAATAAATTAGCAAAATTCGCAGAAAATAAAACTTTTGACAATATGTTCGAATTGCCTTTCGGTAAAGTGCAGGAGGGAATGCCTTTACGGGGCAAATGGCATCAGGAATTTTTTAAAAATAATAATCCGATTGTTTTGGAACTGGGTTGTGGCAAAGGCGAATATACAGTAGGATTAGGAACTCAATATCCTGCCAAAAATTTTATAGGCATGGATATTAAAGGTGCACGGATGTGGCGGGGATGTAAAACTTCAAACGATACTAAAATGTCGAACATTGCTTTTATCCGCACGCATATCCAATTTATCGAACGCTGTTTTGCTCCTAACGAAGTAAGTGAAATCTGGATTACTTTTCCCGACCCGCAATTGCAAAAAGTAAACAAACGGCTTACAAGTCCGCGGTTTTTAAGTTATTACCGAAAAATCTTAGTCCCTAATAGTATTATCCATCTCAAAACCGATTCGGCAGAATTATATGAATATACGATGGAAATGATTCAGCAGGAAGGGCATCATTTAATTTTCAATTCAGACGATTTATATCAATCCGGCTGTAAGCAGGATGTAATGTCTATCCAAACTTTTTATGAAAAAATGTGGCTGGATATGGGTAAAAAAATAACCTATATTCAATTTCAATTGAAAGAAGAAAAATAATAGCACAATTATTATGAAAAACTCGAGAATATTCATCGCCTTATTATTCTGCACAAGTTTGTGTTGCAACATTTTTGCCCAAAAAGAATTTATCCAAACTTGGGATAACGGACAAAAAGCCACACAAGGAAGTAAAAAAGACTCTATTCCTGTAGGAAAATGGTCTTGGTGGTACAAAAATGGGGTATTGCAGCAAGAAGGGAATTATAATGACCAAGGGGAGAAAACCGGAAAATGGGTTTCGTTTTACGAAAACGGCAAATCCCACACCGAAACTTATTACGAGAAAGGCACAAACCGCGTTTGGTTCGAAAACGGACAGTTGAAAAAGCAAATCGAAATCAAAGACGGATTATACCATGGAAAATATACCGAATGGTATGACAATGGTCAGAAAAAAGATGAATTTACCTATATAAAAAATCAAAAAGAAGGTACAGCACAGTCTTGGCACTCTAACGGGCAATTGGGATTTAAAGGAACTTATGTTCATGATTCACTAAACGGCTACGCGGTGTGGTACTACGAAACCGGAAACAAAGAAAAAGAGGGTAAACTCATTAACGATTTACAAGACAGCGTTTGGAGTTTTTATTATGCAAACGGTACTAAAGGGAGCACCGGCGGATTTAAAAAAGGCAAACAGGACGGAGACTGGACTTATTTTTACGAAACAGGCGAGAAATGGAAAGCGGGAAAATATATAAATGATTCGCGCGAAGGCTTATGGACTGCATGGTACGAAACAGGAAAGAAACAACGTGAGGGCAATTTTTTGAATAATAAAGAGGAAGGCTTATGGAAATCGTGGTATGGAGACGGGAAAATAGAAATCATAGGAAATTTTAAACAAGGGAAAATGGATGGCAAATGGGAAGGATTCTATGCCAACAGCATTAAAAAATACGAGAACAATTATAAAATGGACTTGCAGGATGGTGCTGCAAAAAGCTGGTACGAAAACGGAGAGCCTAAAAACGACGGTTTTTTTAAAGATGGAAAAAGAAACGGAATGTGGACTGAATGGTTTCCGGGCAATATTAAAGCTGAAACGGGCATGTACAAAATGGACAACAGAGAAGGGATGTGGTCTTTTTATGATGATCGCGGCGTAAAAGCCAAAGACCAGAATTTTATCAATAACAGCCCCGACGGAAAATGGATTGAGTATTACCCAACGGGAAAACCATCGGGCGAAGGCGAATTTTTGAAAGGGAAGCGTGTAGGCACTTGGACTTATTGGGACAGAATGGGTAATGTGATTTATAAAGCCAAATTTGAAAAAGGAAGAAAAGTAGCGGAATTTAAACCCGGAGACTCGAGTAAATATGATGGAGCCCAAAGTCCGGCAGCCCAACCTAAAAAACCTCAACCTAAAAAACAAAGCCAGCGTTTTTAATAAGCTGTAAAATTGGTATGCAAAAAGAATATTTATGTAAGGATTTAAGCGAGCTGCCTGTTATAGCACAAGAAATCATGAAGGATTTCCCCAAACCTCGCATTTGGGCTTTTTTCGGCAAAATGGGAGCCGGAAAAACAACTTTTATCAAAACAATATGCAATCTTTTACAGGTAGAAGATACGGTATGCAGTCCAACTTTTGCAATTGTGAACGAATATTTTACATCAAAAAGAGAATCTGTATTTCATTTTGACTTTTACAGGCTCAAAAATTTGGCAGAGGCGTTTGATATCGGATACGAGGAGTATTTCTACAGCGGAAATTATTGTTTTATAGAGTGGAGCGAAAAAATAGAAGAGCTTTTGCCTGAAGATTATTTAAGATTGGATATTACAGTGGATGAACTATCCGGAAACCGGAATATTACAGTTGCGTATCAATAATTACTTCCTCTTTTTTCGTCTGAAATTCATGCGGTACCAAAAATGACTGTCTTTGCTCTGCAATTCGAGAACATCGCTGATAGTTTGGGCGAGTAGTATAAAAACCATTAATTCGTTTTCTTTCAGCCAGCGGACAGCCAACTGGTCTTTGCGGCAGGCTTTTGCAAAGTTTATTAAAGATACATCGCCATATTGCTGCAACCAATCTACAGCCGTACTATCGTTATCAATAGCATCGCTTAGCACACCTAATACCGGATAATTATTATCAAAAAGCCACTTCAAAGCATCTTCATCTCCCCTAACGGCATTGGAGAATGCAGCCAGCTCGGGATAGCCGTTTTCCAACAGCCATTTAAAAAAGTCCCTGCGTCCTTCGAGGCTTTTTTGCAATGCCAGTAATATTTTTACATCATAACTTTGTAACATAATATTGTATATATAATATAGTTCGATTTTCTAGTTTATACCTTTATTAAAATCTGGAAGAAAATAGTTTATCATTCTTTTATAATTGTCCTGAGCCGAAAGGCAAGTATCAATTAAATATCCTTTTATGGACAAATATTCTTTTAATCCCCGATAATAATAGAATTTGTGATCATCTTCTATAATAAAAGGAACGATATTGTGAGCTAAACATTCTTTGAAAATAATTAAACGCCCCACACGTCCATTTCCATCCTGAAAAGGATGTATTTTTTCAAATTGAAAGTGAAAATCAATAATATCTTCTATCGTGATATGGGTTTTTAGGTTATACGAATGCAGTAGATTTTTCATATCTTCCGGAACGTTTTCCAGTAAAGAAGTCTCTACACCGCCAACTACATTGGGCTTTGTTTTGTACTCTCCTACCTTAAACCAGCTTTTTTTCGCATCTGATGTATTCGCTTTGAGCTGATAATGGAATTTCTTTATAATTTCTTCCGACAATGCCTCTTTTGCCATATCTAACATGTAATCAAAGCAAGAGAAGTGATTTACTGTTTCGATAATATCATCTACATTGGCGGTATTTTCTTGATTTTCTACAAAAATTGTATTAGTCTCGTAAATGTACCGTGTCTGCTCTTCTGATAACCGGCTGCCTTCTATGCGGTTTGTATTATATGTAAGTTTAATCTGAGTTTGATGATACAAACCTCCTTTTAAGGCAGAAGATTTCTCTTCTTGTAGTATTTCTAATAGATTCATATCACATTATCATTTGCATATTCAAAATAGTCCAATCTATCTAAGTAGCTTCTCTAAAAATGCTATTTTATTTCGTCATTGCGAACGATAGTAAAGCAATCCATTTAATTATTAACAGACTGCTTCGTCATCCTGACTCGCAGTGACGTGTATTTTTACCTTTTTAGGCACCTCCCCAGATTGCAGGATAAATTATCTGATTACAGCTTGTAAATGCTCATTGAAAGCATAGGTCAGTCTGCCCATAATACCGTCAATCTGCTTATCTGTAAGGGTTTTTTCTTCGTCTTGCAAAATAAAGCCTACGGCATAGGATTTTTTTCCTGCTTCTATTTTCTCGTTTACATAAACGTCGAATAGTATAACATTTTTCAACAGGTTTTTCTCTACCTTGTATGCAATTTTTTGTATTTCGGCAAAACTTACCGATGCATCTACCAACAAAGCCAAGTCCCTGCGAACTGATGGGAACTTAGGAACTGCGGTATATGATACTTCATTCTTCTCCATCAATTTCAAAATATTACTCCAATTGATTTCGGCTACAAACACATCTTGCTTAATATCGAAATATTTCAACAGCTTTGCACTGATTTTTCCTAAGCTCAATATTTCTTTGTTATTTAAACGATATGTCATGCCTTCGGCAAAATAGGATTGCTGCGATGCATCTATATTAAATTTCAGGATATTGAAACGTAAACGTTTGAGTATGTTTTCGGCATAATTTTTCAGGATAAAGAAATCGGTTTTTTCTTGTTTTACTTTCCAGTTTTCGGCAGTTGTATTGCCGGAAATAAAAAGTAAAAGATTGAGTTCTTCTGTATACCGTGCGGTTACATCGGGATGCGAAGCTTTATCGGGATTATGCTTATAGGTTTTCCCGAATTCGTACAGCTTAAGGTTAGCGGTTTTACGATTGATATTGTAAACCACAGATTCTAATCCGCCGAATAATAAAGTCTGGCGCAGTACATTCAAATCTTTGCTTAACGGATTCAGGATATAAGCGTTTTCTTCGGCTTTCAATTCGGGAATCTCTTTTAAATATTCTGCTTTAGTAAGCGAATTATTCATGATTTCAAAGAAACCATTATCAGTCAAAAAGTCTGAAATTATATTTTGTATTCTTTCCGGATCCGGTTTTTGTCCAAAAGATAAAGAAACATTGGGTTTGATATCGAATTCTATGTTATTGTAGCCGTAAATCCGCAGGATTTCTTCAATCACATCTACGGGACGGGTTACATCTACTTTACATGTGGGTATCAATAAATGCAAAGTGGTATCGGTTGCTTTTTCGATTTCGATTTCTAATGAAGTCAATATATTACGGATTGTACTTTCGGGGATATTTTTTCCTATCAACGCATGAATCTGTGCGTAGGTAATTTCCACTTTTTTACGCTCAATAATCTGCGGATAAATATCTATAATTTCGGATGATATTTCGCCTCCGGCAATTTCTTTCATCAGCAGTGCTGCCCGTTTGAGAGCATAGATGGTAATGTTAGGGTCACAGCCCCGCTCGTAACGAAACGAAGCATCGGTTTTTAACCCATGAAATTTAGAAGTTTTGCGGATGCTTACGGGATTAAAATAGGCACTTTCGAGAAAAATATCGGTAGTGCTTTCGGTAACTCCCGATTTTTGCCCGCCAAATACACCGGCTATGCACATACCTTCTTCGGCATTGCAAATCATCAAATCATTGCCTGATAACTTACGCTCTACGCCGTCTAAGGTTATGAAAGGCGTATCTTTAGCCAGTTTTTTTACTATTACTTGTTTCCCCTTTACCTGTTTGGCATCAAAAACATGCAAGGGTTGTCCGGTTTCGAATAAAACCAAATTGGTAATATCTACTATGTTGTTAATGGGACGTATACCTATGGCTGTCAATTGGTTTTTAAGCCAATCGGGCGAAGCTTTTACTTGTACATTTGTAATCGAAACTCCTGAATAGCGGGGGCAGGCTTCGGTATCTTCTACTTTTACATCTATTACTAAATTCTGATTATCGGATTTGAACGCTGATACATCGGGTAAATTCAGAGGCGTTTGGGTAGAATTCTGACAATTGAGTACGGCTGCCAAATCGCGGGCAACGCCGATATGCGAAGCGGCATCGGAACGATTGGGCGTAAGTCCTATTTCGAACATATAATCTTCGGTGATATTGAAATATTCGCGGGCGGTAGTACCAATTTTAGTATCGGCAGGTAAAACCATAATTCCATCATGCGATGTCCCTACGCCCAATTCGTCTTCGGCACAAATCATGCCTTCTGACAATTCGCCGCGTATCTTTGATTTTTTGATTTCGAAAGCTTCGTCTCCCGAATACAGTTTGGTTCCGATGGTGGCTACCAAAACTTTTTGTCCAGCTGCCACATTGGGAGCTCCGCATACGATATGTAATACTTCGGCTTGTCCTACATCCACGGTTGTAACACTTAAACGGTCGGCATCGGGATGCTTGACACAGGTTTTTACCTCTCCTACCACCACGCCCCGTAAACCACCTTTAATGGTTTCTATTTTTTCTAAACTTTCTACTTCTAAACCTGAAGCGGTAAGCAATTCGCCTGCTTTTTCTGCCGATAAATCTGTATCGACATATTGTTTCAACCAATTGTAGGATATTTTCATGTGTTTATTTTATTTGTTGAGTTGTTGAGTTGTTTAAGGTTGAATGTCTATAACGTTTATAAGGTTCAAAAGTATTCAAAATTCATTATTCTCCTTGTGTCTTGTTTACTTGCCAAATTATATATATTTCTTTTATTACACAGAGCTTCACTGAGATTGTTCTACTCCTCTCCCTTGCGGGGAGAGGCAGAAAGAGGGGTTGTACCTTGACAACTTGTTTACCTGTTACACGTTACTTGTAACTTAATTGAACTACAAAAGTACAATTTTTTATGGTTTTGGTCAAATACTCAAATATCCGGTTTTATATCTATTTAAATGGCAATAAAATTATTAAATCTGCGTTAATGATATGTTAATCAATTAGGTTTCTTAGAAAAATCACATAAATCTAAAATTATATCGTCTTTGCGAGGCGATAGCCGAAGCAATCTTCTTGTTTAAAGTAAGATTGTTTCCAGCTTCGTACCTCGCTGTCGCAGCAATGACGCTCTTTATATTTCCTGAAGAAATCTAATATTTTATCTGAAAATTCTAATACCCTTTTTTATGGCATCTTTTACTCTTCGAAAAAATACAGGGTCTATATTGTTTATGAGCTTATTGCTCGCCTTATTTCATTTACCCTCTCAAGCCCAAAAAAAGAAACTCAGCATATTCTTCGATTTTAATACTTCTGTTTTGCAACAACCGTCTAAAGATAGTATGGCTATTTGTTTGGAGCGTTTAGAGAAAAATAAATATACGGTAACCCATGTCAATATTTTCGGCTACTGCGATTCTATCGGCAAAACAGATTATAATCAAGAGCTTTCTATGCAGCGGGCAGAGGCTGTGAAGCAATTCTTGGTTTCGGAAAAAAATATATCGGTTCCTATCATTGTACAAGGGTTTGGAAAAGATAAACCGGCTTATTCGAACATCGAAGAGGATGAGCGTGCCAAAAACAGAAGGGTTGATATTATTTTTGTTCTTCAAAAGGCTGCACCTCCGCCGCCTGTAAAGGTAAAAAAAGATACGGTTAAAAGTGAATTAAGGAAAGCGATAGATACCATTAAAGTAGGCGAAAATATCCGGCTGAAAAATATTAATTTTGAACCTAATACACCTGTTTTACTGGAAGCATCTAATTCTGCCGTAAAGGAATTGATTAAAATCATGAAGGATAATCCTACTTTGGAAATTGAAATTGAGGGGCATATTTGTTGCGGAAGCGAGCCGGATGATGAAAACAACCTATCTACCCGGCGGGCAAAAACAATTTATCAGATGCTGATAGATAATGATATTGATGAAAGCCGTATGACTTATAAAGGCTACGGACGTACACGCCCTTTAACACAGGAACGGGATGCGATGGAACAAAAACTAAATCGCCGTGTGGAGATTAAAATCTTGAAGAAATAAAAAGAACTTGCTAGGTGCTATTTGCAAAGTTGAACTTTGGTTTGGTTCTTTTTCTTTGGCAAATTTCAAATTCAGTAATTGTTCCAAGCAGATATTCAAAAAGTCAATTTCACCCCTAAACCGAGTTTACGAGCTCGCCGAAGGCAATCCCCTAAAGGGGGACTCTTGTAAAGCTCACGTCCACAACAACTCCCCTTTAGGGAATGGGGGTAAAAAGCAATAATGAAAACTTTTCAAACAGCCGCTTAACCGTACATTATTTTATTTAGAACTTTGGGATGAATGGGTAATAATGTAACCTGATTCACGTACTTTATATTTATGTAATTTATTTTTCTTTTTCATTTTCACAGGTTTGTACCGATTTATAAGTTCATATTTTTCATTCTCTATAGAATTAAACGGCTTTAAACTTTTATTCCTCATTAGTAGTGGGTAATTATTTAAAAATAATGCCCCTCCTCCTGAAAAAGGAGCACAATCTTTAATGTAGCAATATTTTATTGTATCTGTCTCCCACATATATTTATTAATGAGATAGTATCCCGCTGAAATTATATCTCCTTTTTTAAAAGTACAATTATTCACAACAAAAGCTTTAACTACTGTATCCCATGAAAAAACTACTTCTTCTAAAAATTTATTATCTGCATCCTCTCTTTTTCCTAGAAATTTCCATCCCATACAATTTAAGGTATCTAATGGTTTATCAGATGGAATAATGATTATATTATTAGGATAACCAGATGTAAGGTATAATGTATCGTATTTTACAATATAAGATCCTGTATCTTTTTGATTTGCATCAAAAAAGTCATAATAAAATCGTCCATTATCAAATAATGTCAATTTTCCATAACCATCTATAGGATAATACTCCTCTTGAGAACACAAAGTCCTATTAACTCCTATGAAAAAACAAAATATTAAAATAAATTTAAGCATATTGATTTGTATTATGGCTTTGGTCTATCATAAATATATTTTGCATTACAATAATTTATATTCGTTCAACTTAATGTTCCCCTTTCAGCTTAATGCTCTTTTTTCGGTTAGTGTTCCAAGCGGTAAAACATTTTCCGCTTAACTTACAGAAACCACCATTTTAAGGTAAATTGCATAATATATTCAGCATGCATAAAGAAAATGGCATTATACATGCAAAAAATCCCCAAAGAATATATAATAATGTTGCCAAAAAAGATACATTTACAGTGTCATCAAATACATTATTTATTACAATTAAAATAGTTACGCTTAGAGTATAAATAATATTTACAATGATAAAATAGAGAAGAATAAAGGGAGTAATAAAAAAATTAATGATTGAAGGTAAAATCAAAAGTGTAAGTATTAGCCCCAATAATAAAGATAGAAAATTCAATAAATTAAAATAGCCTATTTTTCTCTGCCAAGAATAAAAAATAGTCTTATTACTCTTATCTTTTAAAGTAAATAAAAATATTTTTTTCATTAAATCCATTACAGAAAAGTTTTAATATTAGGATTCTATCTTTTTATAATTAAATACCCTCATTCTACTTAATGCTCTGCTCCAAACAGCAAAACATCAGGGTTCTTAGAATGCAAAGGGCAGTAAAGATTCTATGCCATGAAACAGAAGAACAGAATCATTTTGAGAAGTAAATAGGATTCTCATTTTTTGCCCGGAACGTTTTTCGCACTCCGACATCACTTGTCGGCAAGCGCCGCAAGGAGAAACTGCTACCCATGCATCATGATGCTTTGCCACAATAGCAATCGTATGTATTTTTGCATCGGGAAACCGCGAAAAAACAGCAAACAAAGCTACCCGTTCAGCACAAAGCCCCGAAGGATAAGCTATATTTTCCTGATTATTTGCCGCAAATATCGTTCCGTCATCCAACAATAATGCAGCCCCTACCTGAAAGTTCGAATAAGGAGCGTAAGCAGATTCTGCCGCTTCGCGGGCTTTTTGGTACAAAATAGCATCCTGTTCCGGCAATTCGGCAGCGTTCAGGTACTTTGTAAAAGAGATATGCATGTCTTGAGTTTCCATCAATCCTGATTTTTTGTTTTTACCAAATCCGCCATGTCTAATTTTCTCATTCTTATAAAAATGAATATCGCTGCGGCTAAACTTATAACAGCGGTAACAACACCTATAGCATTTAAGTTTAATACCTGCTCTTGCAATGCCTGTGCTCCCAAAACCTGAAAAGCCATCAATGCCGCAAAATTATTCAGAAAATGAATTAATACGCTTGTCCATATAGAACCTGTATATACAAAGGCATAGCCCAGCACAACCCCCAGCAGGAGACGGGGAAAAAACCCTAAAAACTGCATGTGGATAAAGCTGAAAATAAAAGCAGAAATCCATACTGCAGCATGTATATTTCGAGTCCACTTGCGTAAAACCTGCAACACCACACCTCTAAAAACAAATTCTTCTGTAATAGCAGCCCCTACAGCCATAATCAGCACATTGACCGCAAAGCCCTGCCATGTATTAGTCTGCATAAACAGCATTGTAATCTGGGCGGCTTTCTCTTCCATATTCAAAACCGATTGCGGAAAGGGTATTTTCTGATTAAGCAGGGTTATAAAATCTAT
>JAVBQU010000097.1:0-12675 GCA_031548675.1 Bacteroidales bacterium | reverse complement strand
CCTTGTTCCCATTCTTTGGTATTGAAAAATCGTAATCCAGTCGGGTTGGCTGACAAAATAACATCAACTACAGATTGATTGAATAGTTGTTCTACTCCGTTTTCTGCCAAATAAAATATCATTCTTTCCTCTAATGGTATTGTTTTTAGAAACTCTTCATTTAGAACAAGCTTGTTAATTGAATAAGCCGTTCCTAAACTGTCCCAATCACAATCTGATTTTTCTCTATCTATGGCAGGATAATTATTAAAGATGTGGATATACCAATAATCCTCAAAAATCTCTCCACTTTTTCCTGTAATCTTAGCAGGTATTAATTGAAGTCCTTTTATTTGCATGGGGTTTAACACATCATAAAATTTTCGGGAAATTACAAATGACTTTGGGGTAGCAAGAAAATCTGCCATTTTAGGTTTACGGGGAATGGGTTGTCCTATGCGAAAAGTCATTGTTTCAGGATTTTCAATAAAATCTTTTCTTCGCAAGTAGGGTGGACAATCTGAGTCAGCAACTAATAATGGATAATCATCATTGTTTTCTCTCCAGATGAAGTAGTAATCAAATTCATTTGTATTCATTATTTTTTCGTTTTATGTTAATGTTTCAAAGTTGGTTTGGATGATTACCGCTAACTTATAAATATAGGCAAAAATACAATATTCCATATAACGGCAAGACTATCGGAAAAAAAATAGATTTATAGCCCAAAATGCAAATAGACTGCTTTGCTTAACATGACGGCAACTATGGGACTACAAAAAAAGCACTAAGCCTTATATAAGATTTAGTGCTTTAGTAGCGAAGACGGGAGTTGAACCCGTGACCTCCGGGTTATGAATCCGACGCTCTAACCATCTGAGCTACCTCGCCATTCCAAAAGTGGTGCAAAAGTACACATTTTTGTTTACTTGACCAACTATATTTCAAAATTCTTAATCGGCTTCGGGTAGATTTAGGGTTTTGTTATTGATACTGAATTCCTTTTTTCTTAAACATGGCTGTATTTTTAATTACTTCGAGAGCCGTTTTATAGCCGTCGTCCAAGTCTTTCGTTACTTCATAAGCTGCCGAAATGCCGTACAAATGACGGGCTATTAATGCCGAAACCTGCGAAGAAATAAATTTAGATGAATTCTCATCCAAAACCAATGTTTCTTTATCCGCTTTTTGGGCTTCAGCAGATACTTTATTCATAAAGTCTTTATTACTTAACAGCCGGCTTACATATTCGTTGTACGATACATCGGTTTGGGCATGGGTGCTGTCGCCAATATAGCTTTGGAGATAATCAGCGAAAAAGCGTTGTACACGGTCTGTTTTAATGCTGTGTGCCTTTACGTTATTTTTTTCAGCATAAGCGGTAAACTCTTTCATCATCGGCGTTTGATCGAATTGAAGTTTAAAATCTTTTACAGTCGGATATTTTTGTAAAAGTTCAGCCCTGTGGGCATCTGTATATTCGAGGCAGAAATTGTTCATTACGCCCGTTCTCCGCAAATCGATAAAATAATCCGAAGCCCGTATGGTATCGATAGGAACAAAAACATCCGGCATAATGCCTCCCCCGCCGTAAACTACCCGTTTATTGTGCGTATAGTATTTTAAAGAGTCGGCAAACTTAATAGAATCTGCAGTCAGAAATTCGCCATGTCTGTAGCGTTTCATATAATCGCTGTAATAATCATCCAAACCGTTTTCGTACGATTTTTGAATACATCTGCCCGAAGGCGTATAGTAGCGCGAAGTGGTAAGTCTTACCTGCGAACCATCCACGATAGGAAACATCTGCTGTACCAAGCCCTTACCGAAAGAACGGCGTCCTACCAAAATTCCTCTGTCCCAATCCTGAATAGCTCCCGAAACAATTTCGCTTGCAGAAGCACTGTTTTCGTCAATCAACACTACAATTCTGCCTTTTTGCATACTGCCTATAGAAGTTCCTTTGGCTTCGGTACGGGGTACAGAAACGCCTTCGGTATACACCAATAAGCTGTCTTTCCCGATAAATTCGTCAGCCAAAGCAATGGCAATATCCAAGAATCCTCCGGAGTTTCCCCGTAAATCGAGCATCAGATGCTGCATGCCTTGGGCTTTTAAATTATTTACAGCCGTTTGAAATTCATCCATACTTGTACGGGCAAAGCGGTCTAAACGAATGTATCCGATTTCTTTATCAGCCATAAAATACGTATCGATGCTGTTCAAAGGAATTTTATCACGGGTAATTTTATATTCCAAAACTTCTTTGCTGCCTCTGCGGGCTATGCCTACATTTACAATAGTGCCTTTTTTCCCTCTGAGATGAGTAAATACAAAATTATTGCTTATTGTATCTCCGGTTGCTTTCAAACCATCGATGCTTACAATTTTATCGCCCACTTGTAAGCCTATTTTTTCGGATGGACCTCCTGCAATAACATCTACAATATGGATGGTATCTTTCATGATTTGAAACGAAACGCCTATGCCGTCGAAATTACCTACTAAGGGTTCGTTAGCCCTTTCAACATCTTTTTTAGAGATGTAAACAGAGTGGGGGTCTAAATCTTTGAGCATGTTTACAATTCCGGTTTCAACCAATTTATCCTCATCTACTTTTTCTACGTAACGGTAACGGATGAGCTGCATAATCTGCCTCATTTTATCATCCAATTCTTTGGGAGTCGATTGGCTCCATGCACCGGATGATACGATGCTGAACAAAAATAAAAATAACCCTTTGTTTAAAATATGTTTTTTCATTATGAATGGTTTATTTATTCGAAAAAATATGTACATCTATTGTGTTTATATAGTAATTTTTAGATACAAGTTAACAAGATACAGGTCAACAAGAAAAACTCAGTGGTTCTCTGTGATTTCTCAGTGCTGCTCTGTGTAACGAAAAATAGATACAAGATACAAGTTGATGAGATACAAACTAAAAATGGCACAACGCACGAACGTTACAAACTTTATAAACATTCAATGAAACTTGAAATCTGAAACTTGAAATCTAAAATTACTTCTGCATTTCTTTTTTTACGACTTTACTGAAATAGTCTTCGATAGTTTCTGTACTGATGCGTTTAAGTAATATTTCTTTATTTTTATCCAACACATAAATTACCGGAGTGGAATACACATCGTACACTTCTTTCCAATTAATATTGGCGGTCATGCCGAAAACATTTATCCAATTTAATTCCATCGATTTAATCAGGCGTTTCCAATCGTCTTTATTATTATGGGTATCTACACAATAAACTTCAATGTCGTATAATTTGTGATTTTCATCATAGAATTTTTTCAGCTTAGGTATTTCCGTCTTGCAATGCCCGCAGTCGGTTGCCCAAAAAACAAGAATGGTATATTTATTTTTCAAATCATACATCGACACAAAGTTCTCATTCGAATCAGGTATGATAAGGTTAGGTGCTTTTTTCCCGATTAAAACAGGCTCTAGCTGTAAGGCTCTTTTCTCTAAAGCCTTAACAGTGCTTTGACCTGTCCAAGGGGCTTTGCCTTTCATGTAATAATTCTTTACAATATGTACAAAAACGGCTTCGTCGGTAATGCGGTCGCTGCGTTCATATTTATTACATAAAAACCAAAGGCTGAATTTGAACAGTTCAGGAGCTTTCTCTACTTTTTTGAGAAACATATCAACCTCCTTGCAAACGCTGTCGGGGCTGGGATGTATCATTTTGCTAAAATAGAAATCTACTTTTTCCTGAAAAACCGGAGAACGAATCAAACCATCCTCATTAAGGTCGATGTTATCAAAGAAATGGGCTTTATAGTATTTGTATTTAAAATCATTAATATCTGTTTCAGAAGTTAACTCTTTAGGAACACTGGGTATTTCAATCTCTTTGGTAGCTAAAAAAACTTTGGTCATTAAAAAGTTAGGGTAGGTTTTCACAAAATCCAGATTCGAGTTATTTAACGACGTATGAAGCTCTCGTAATTCTTTGTTGATAGATGCCGTATCGCAGTTTGGAATAGAATCGCACTTTTGCAGCTTTTTATACAATTCATCCATGTGGGCGTACTGTTTACTTCTCTGCCTTTGAAAATCCGTAAAGGTAGTATTTTCCAAAGAATTTTTGAATGCAAGCGTATTAAGCGGGTCTTTGTAATCAAACGAAATGGAGAAATCTTGATTCTCGGTAATAGAAAATTCTACAAGCTTAGCCTGATTATATACTAAAAAATAAATACCCCTGTATAATAAACCGGTATCAGCAATAATATAAGACTTTGTTTTTTTATCGAAAACGGCAGTATCGGTAATATAGGTTTTATCTCCAAAATAATTACCCAATAATAAACTACCCGTATCCGGAAAATTCTTTATTGTAACCGTTAATTTATGCTTTTTGGTATTTTGAGCATTCTGTGCCAAACCGGTTAAGCACAAGATGCCGAAGGCTAATAAAAAAAATAAACGTTTCATATATATAAATAATTAGTCTATGTCAATAATTAATTTGTATGATTCTTTATTTGTGAGCTGTTTATAACGTTATAAAGTTTGAACGTTATAACGTTCTTGCATTTTATCATTTTTAGTTTGTATCTCGTCCACTTACCTTGTATCTGAAAATTTACTCGTCACGAGTTACCCGTCACTCGTAACTCGTTTACTGGTATCTATCATTAACTATTATCACTTCTTGCCTTCGATTTTTAAATAATCCTCAATCGATTCTCCACCCACTTTCTTTAGTACAATTTTTTTATTCTTATCCAATACGTAAACGGCAGGGGTCGAGTGGGCATCGTAAATATTAAACCAATCGAGGTTGGAATTAGTTCCGTTCACATTAATCCAATTTAGCCCCATCGACCGTATCATCTGCTTCCATTCATTTTTGTTCGATTTGGTATCAACAGCATAAACTTCAAAATCGTATAACTTTTTATTTGCATCATAAAAAGCTTTCAATTTAGGAATTTCTGTTTTACAAACTCCACAGTCGGTTGCCCAAAAAATTAAGACAGTGTATTTGCTGCGGATGCTATAGAGCGAAATCCAGTTTTCGTTAGTATCGGGACATGCAAAATCGGGTGCTTTTTTACCAATTAAAATAGGTTCTAATTCATCAGCCCGTTTCACTAAAGCCTTAACCGTACTCTGTCCCGTCCAAGGAGCTTTGCCTTTCGCATAATATTCCCTTACAATATGCACAAAAACGGCATCATCCGTAATCCGGTTGCTCCGTTCATATTTGTTGCATAAATACCATAAGCAGTATTTGTACATTTCGGGCGTATGTTCTATTTTAGTCAAAAATTCATCTACTGCTTTGTTTACGCTGTCAGGGTTAGGATGTATCATTTTATCAAAATAAAACGCTACTTTATCGTGAAAAACCGGAGAACGAACCAACCCATCTTCTTTCAGGTCGATATTATCAAAATAATGAGTTTTATAATATTGATAACGGTATTCATTAATCTCCTCGTCGGTTTTTAAATCTTGCGGAGGCGTTGGAATTTCTATATCCTTGCTGGCTAGCAGTACTTTGGTCATAAGATAGCCAGGATGTTGTTGTACAAAATTGATTTTTCCATCAGTCAAAGCTTTGTAAACGCTTCGCAATTCCTTATGTAATTCAGCACTGTCGCAATTAGGAATAGAATCGCACTTTTGCAATTGTTTATACAATTCGTCGCCCTTAGGATATAATTCATTCTGCTGTTTTTGAAAATCAGCAAAGTCAGTATTCTCCTGCGAGTTTTTAAAAACCAAAGATTTGTACGGTTCTTGAAAATCAAATGAAATTTCAAAGTTTTGGTTGTCCGAAACTGCAAATTCGACTACTTTGGCTTGCTTATGCACTAAAAAATAAATACCCCTGTATAATTTTGCCGTATCGGAAAAAGCATAGATTTTTGTTTTCTTATCATACTTTCCCGTATCAATAATATAGGTTTTGTCACCAAAATAATTGCCTAAAATTAAGAGATTTGTATCAGGAAAATTCTTTACAGATACCGTAATACGATG
The DNA here is from genome assembly GCA_031548675.1 of Bacteroidales bacterium. Lineage (GTDB taxonomy): Bacteria > Bacteroidota > Bacteroidia > Bacteroidales > P3 > JAVBQU01. Next base: position 6,680 of record JAVBQU010000097.1, on the reverse strand, counting down.
ACCTTTATCTGAAGATTTTTTTTGAGCCCAGATATGAAAGGATAAAACACCCAATACAAAGATTAATAATATACGTTTCATCTGCTTTAGTTAATATGGTTGCGCTGTTGTATGTTTGCAGCTGTCTAAAAGTGTTATTATATTTCATCAGTACCTAAATCCCTAAAGGGATTTAGGGGTAAAATCAACTTTTAGACAAGCTTTTAACCTTATATGGTGTTTAAACTATATAAGATTAATTTATTTTCCTGCTGCCTGATTAGCAGTAATAGCCACCAAATTCACAATATCTTCAAGCGAACAACCCCTCGACAAATCGTTGATAGGAGCAGCCATACCCTGTAATACAGGACCTACTGCTTCCGCTCCTGCCAAACGCTGTACCAATTTATAAGCGATGTTTCCTACTTCGAGCGTAGGGAATACCAATACATTGGCTTTTCCGGCTATTTCACTGTCAGGTGCTTTGCTGGCACCTATTTTAGAAACAATAGCAGCATCTGCCTGCAATTCTCCGTCGATTTTCAACGCAGGATCCATTTCTTTGGCAAGGCGGGTAGCTTCCACTACTTTATCTACCATTTCGTGTTTGGCACTTCCTTTGGTAGAAAAACTCAGCATGGCTACATGCGGGTCGATACCTGCAATGTTTTTAGCTGTTTTAGCTGTTACTACTGCAATTTGGGCTAACTCTTCGGCTGTAGGGTTTGGATGTACGGCACAATCGGCAAAAACCAATATGCCGTTATGTCCCCATTGGTCGTCTTTTAAAATCATGATAAAAGCGCCCGATACTACGCTGATTCCGGGCAGGGTTTTTACAACCTGAAATGCGGGACGAAGCACATCGCCTGTGGTATTTTTGGCTCCGGCAACTTCGCCGTCTGCATCGCCGTTTTTAATAAGCAGAGTAGCTAAGTACAGAGGATTTTCTACCAATTTCAGAGCCTCATCCATGCTCATGCCTTTGCTTTTTCTTATATCAAAAAGCATTTGGGCATAAAATTCTTTTTGAGCGTGTTGTTTGGGGTCTATAATGGTCGCTTGGGAAATATGCTTTAAACCAAACTCTTCGGTCATCTGCATAATCTGCTGTTTATCGCCTAATAAAATTAAGCGGGCTAAGCCTTCTTGCAGAATTATATCGGCAGCTTTCAGTGTGCGTTCCTCCGTGCCTTCCGGCAGTACAATACATTTATTATTTTTTTTCGCATTTTCGCGAATGGAATCCATCAAATTCATCTATCCGGTGTTGTTTTTTGAGTAGTTTAAAGTTTAACTTCGTTGAGCTCACAAGCTCGGTTATAAAGTTGTAACGTTCATGATTTCTACCATTACTTGTGTCTCGTATCTTGTTTACTCGTTAACTTGTATCTAACCTTGTTACTTGTAAACTTGTATCTTGTTTACTTGTATCTAAATTTCTAATAACTATTTCGCTGCAATGGTCTCTATTTCTATCAATACACCCAAAGGTAGTTTTTGTACGGCATAAGCTGCTCTTGCGGGAGGATTAACCGTATAATATCTACCATAAATTTCGTTTACGATAGCAAAGTTGTCCATATCACTCAAAAGGCATGTAGATTTAATAACATCTTGAAAAGTATATCCGGCTTCGGTTAAGATAGCTTCGATATTTTTCATTACTTGTTCGGTTTGTTCGTGGATTCCGCCTTCTACAATTTTTGCGGTTGCAGGGTCAACCGGTATCTGCCCTGATATAAATAACATTCCGTTTGCTTCAACAGCTTGGCTGTAAGGTCCTATGGCTTTAGGCGCTTTTTCTGTATTGATTATTTTTTTCATGTGATTATTTATTATTAAAAAGATTATAAATTGACAATAAAAACGGTCGCAAAGTTACGTGAAATATTTTTTTTGTCCATTATATAACGAAGATGTTTTGAAAAAGTTATCCGCAGAAGACGAAATGTAAGGAGAATGGTTCGAAAAGCAGAAAACAAAGGTAGTTTAGAGTTAGAAAGTTTTAAGATTTAGGAGCTTAAAACGTTTTTACAGTCCTAACAGCAAAATAGGTATCCCGAGACAATATATCTTTTATCCTCATTCCGTAAATATGTAAGTTTTTAAGCTCGTCTCAAAATAATACATTTGTTTCCATATATTTGTAAAAATTCGATACCAAAAAATTAAACCTTTTGTTCTAAGATTTGTTCTATCCGTACTTAAAAGCACAAAAAGATATTTTCAAAAATGTAACATCATGCAGTTGAAATCCTTTTTTCTTACATTATTAATTCCTATTTTTGCCGGAATAACTTGCATTTCTCAGGCACAGAATAAATCAACACAAAATATTAACAATCAAAAAAATACAAAAACTATGAAATTTGAATTGCCTAAATTGCCTTATGCGCTGGATGCTTTAGAACCGCATATCTCTAAACAAACTATGGAATTCCATTATGGAAAGCACCATCAAGCTTATGTAGATAACTTAAACAAATTGATAGTAGGCACGCCTTTCGAAAATGCATCTTTAGAAGAAATAGTAAAACAATCAGATGGAGCTATTTTCAACAATGCAGCCCAAGTTTGGAACCATTCTTTTTTCTGGACTTGCATGAGCCCAAAAGGTGGCGGCGAACCTAAAGGAGCATTAGCAGAGGCTATAAAAAAACAATATGGTTCTTTCGATGAATTCAAACAAAAATATACAGCCGCCTGCGGTTCCTTATTTGGTTCAGGCTGGGTTTGGCTGGTAAAAAATCCTGATGGAAGCTTAGATATTTTGCAAACCAAAAACGGAGATAATCCGCTTACCCATAATCAAAAAGCATTATTAGGCTGCGATGTTTGGGAACATGCTTATTATTTGGATAAACAAAACCGCCGCTTGGATTATGTAGCTTCATTCTTCAATATCATTGACTGGAGTTTTGTTGAAAAACAATATTAAACCTATTCATTTTAAATTAATTAAAAAAGCGAAGTTATCCCTAATGGATAACTTCGCTTTTTATTTGTGTAAAAAATCATGTAATTTTGCTTCTAAAATAAACGACATATACTTTTTTCCCATTTATCAAGTTATATAGCTTTACGATTTGAAAAGTTAATGTTCTTCAATTTGCAAAAACTTACACAAATATATCGTCCTATCAGTTCCCTTAGAAATGTAACGCTTGTGGTGTTATTTTCTTTTTTCTCCTTAAATTTTTGCACTGCACAGATTGATACTGCCTATATAGGTTCGTTCCATCAAAACTTTTCAGCAAAAATATACGGAGCTTATAATTTCAGCTCAATTCTCTACCAGCATTCGCCGGAACCTTCAGAAATGTTTATGCCCAATGTAGCCTCTAATTTGGGCTTTGGATTAAGTTGGAAAAGGGTAGGAGCTAGTATTTCTTTTGGTCTTGATTTTTTAAATGACTCCAAAAAGCAAGATCCTGAAAAAAGCCAATATCTCGATTTGCAATATCATTACTACGGCAAGCGGATAGTTTTTGATTTGTTTGGACAGTCTTATAAAGGATTTGGTACAGGCAGCGACACCAATAGATATTTTTATTCCGATTTGAGCTTAATCAATATTGGAGGGTTTATTCAATATACATTTAATCATAAGCGTTTTTCGTATCGTGCAGCATTTGATCAGACAGAAAAACAGCTTCAATCAGCAGGAAGTCCTCTGCTTTGTTTGGCAGGCTATTACACCAAAGTGGATTCCGACACCCTTTTCAACGGTACAAAACAACATTATTTATTTGGTCCCAGTGCCGGATATGCTTATTCGTGGGTAAACAAAAACAAAAACTATTTTGCTACTTTATCGCTGACTATAGGATTTAATGCTGCCTCTGAAAATTGGGAGAGAAATTCTATTTATATCTGTCCTGCATTTTTTCCCCGTATCTCCACAGGGTATAATGCTCCTACATGGTCTATAGGGCTTTCGGCTGCATACAATATTATTTATACAGAATTTAAAGAATACGATAAGCTGGGGATAAATACGCTGAGTGCAAGAATTACATTTATCAAGCGCTTCCACTTCGAATCAAAAACATTGGATAGACTAACTCTTCAATCTAAAAAACATACCACAGCACAGAAGTTGAATTAATAACTACACAGGTTTTTTATCCTGATGCTTCCACCTCCGGTGGCTCCATAAATAACGCTCGGGTTCAGTTCGTATCTGCTGTTCAAGTTCGGCATACCAGCGTTTGGTCACTTCCAACGGCTCCATGCCGGCTGCATTATCGGTTATCAATACATATTCATATTCATACACAAAGCGTTTCCGCTGGATGGTTTTAAGATATACTACAGCCAGCCCTAGTTTGGATGCAATATGTTCAGGACCTATCAATACAGGGGTATCTTGTCCCAAAAAGGTAATCCAATGTTCTAAATTATTGGCAGTAGGACTTTGGTCTGCTACCATCAAAGTCATGGTTTGCATATTTTCTTTTCGGTATTTAACCAATGTGCGGTAAATTTCGTTCATAGGGTGCAGTTCAGCTCCATATTTTTGGCGGCAGAATTTTACCAGCTCATCCGCGAATCTGTTCGATAAAGGATGGTAAGCGGCTGTAATTAAATGGTCGCAAACCAAAGGGGTTGTATTCACATATTCCCAAGAAAAATAATGACCTGTAACTAAAATACCGCTTTTTCCCTGACTGGAAAGGGATTGTAGTACTTCAGGATTTTTATGGGTAATAGTTCTATTTAAGGAATGCGATTTATTATACCTTATTCGTATTAAGCTCAAGATATAATCGCAGAATTGGATATAAAAATTACGTGCAATCTTCTGGTACTCCTGCGCACTCTTATTCGGAAATGCTTTTTGCAGATTATTTAATACAACGTTTTTCCGGTAGCGGATAACGTTCCAATTAATCCATGCTAAAGACGAAGATATGGCTTTCATAGCCCAAATCGGCAGTTGACCTACCAGCCATAAAAAAGGGGTTAAAATATATTTCATGATAATTTTAGTAACAAAATTCTTGTAAGCTTGTTTAGTACTTTATTGTAAATATATTTTTTACATTCGGATAAGATTCTTTACCTTTGAAGCTCGAAATATAATAAATCATGACTCATACCTTAGGAAACTATATTCATTCGGCAAATCATCCGGAAGAACTCAATTCGGCAAGTTTGATGGATATAAAAAATATGGTGGAACAATATCCTTATTGTTCTTTAGCACAGGTTTTATTTTTATTAAATCTGAAAAAGAATAATATTTCTCTTTGGAAAGAACAATTACCTATAGCCGCACTTTATACCGGAAACCGACAAAAGCTAGCCCAATTGCTCACTTATACGGATAGACAGCCCGGACAAAATGCAGCATTTATTGATTCTGGAGCAAAACCTATCGAAATAAAAACGGAAACTATTATGGATGCTACGGAAGCAAAAGCCGATGAACCCAAAGTAGAAGTTGCCCAGCCGTTTGCTGCAAGAAAAGAAGAGATGCTTTCAGAAGCAGAGTTAGATATTTTAGCCACTATTCAGGCTTATGAAGAACCAAAACTTTCCGATAATCCTTCACGTAACGAACTGATAGAGCAGTTTATAAAAACTCAGCCTAAAATTAATAAAATGATAAAGGGAGAGGAAAAAGAATTTGTTTCGGAGGAAAAATCGAAACGGAGTTTGGTCGAAAACTTCGATTTAGCTACAGAAACGTTAGCTCAATTATATATCGGACAAGGGGCTATAGATAAGGCAATTGTAATTTTCGAGAAATTAAGTTTGAAAAATCCGGAAAAAAGTAGTTACTTTGCAAACCAAATTGAAATTTTAAAAAATAAACAACAAGAACATAATAAATAATCATTAAACGATGTATATTTTTGTCATAATCTTAATTCTCATTATCTGTGTGCTTTTAGCACTGGTTGTTTTAGTACAAAACTCAAAAGGCGGTGGTTTGGCTGCAAACTTTGCAGGTTCAAATCAGATTATGGGAGCTCGTAAAACGGCTGATTTTTTAGAAAAAACCACATGGTATTTAGCCATTGCTTTAGTAACTTTGAGTTTAGTAAGTGCTTTTATTATTCCTCGTCCAAAAACAGGCGAAGGTGTAAAAACAGAAGTTACAGTTGATGAATCGAAAATTCCGGCTCCGGCTTCGATGAGGCAAAATCCACAACAGCAACAACAGCAACAAGCTCAACCTGCACAGGGAGAACCGGCTGCTCAGCCTCAACCAAAACAAGCTGAATAATAATATTTATACATAGAGAATCCGCATGGAAATCTCTAAGGCGTTTTCATAAAATAAGGGGAAATATGTCAGGATTTTTTTAATTCTGACATATTTTTTTATCAGAAACTGCAAAAATGGCAGTCTTATCACTTTGGCATATTTTTCGCTGAATAAAAAACGTTTTCACAAAGCATATGTTACTATTTAATGTTTTATTATCCTTTAAAAAAGGCATTAAGTAATATGTAATTGAAGACAAAATGAAGTTTATGCTTAATATTTCCAGAAACAGATAATCAAAATTAAAATAATTAATCACTTAAAACAAAACAACAATGGCACTAAATGTAAAACCATTAGCAGACAGAGTATTAATTGAACCTGCGGAAGCAGAACAAAAAACAGCAGCCGGAATTATTATTCCTGATGCAAATAAAGAAAAACCCCAGAAAGGTACAATTGTAGCAGTTGGAAATGG
>JAVBQU010000181.1:0-3089 GCA_031548675.1 Bacteroidales bacterium | reverse complement strand
CTGCTTTGGGAGCAGGGGGTCCCAGGTTCGAGTCCTGGTACCCCGACTTAAGTTCAAACAGAACTAGGGTTCCGTAGCTCAGCTGGATAGAGCAACAGCCTTCTAAGCTGTGGGTCGCGCGTTCGAATCGCGCCGGAATCACGAAAAAACATAAGCCATTTATAAATATCAATTTATAAATGGCTTTTTTCTATTACCAATATACAACCCTGTAATGGCTAATTATAAAGAAAAACTAAGCACAATTACTACATTCGTTTTTGATTACGATGGGGTAATGACCAATGGAAATATTTTCTTAACTCCCTCGGGCGAACAATTAAGGATGAGTTCGGTAAAAGATGGTTATGCTCTGCAGTATGCCATCAAAAAAGGCTATCGTATTGCAATTATTTCAGGAGGAACAGGAAATACCATGATTGAGCGAATGAATCTATTGGGCATTACGGATGTTTTTACCGGAGTTCCTAATAAGCTCGTTAAACTCAAAGAATATTTGGAAAAACACCAAATAGAACCTTCTCAAGTGCTATTTATGGGCGATGATATTCCTGATTATGAACTTATGTGTTATGCAGGTGTAGCTACCTGCCCTGCCGACGCGGTAGAAGAAATTAAGCAAAAAGCCGATTATATTTCATCTTTTGCAGGAGGCAAAGGTTGTGTACGCGATGTTATTGAACAAGTGATGCGTTTGCACGATAATTGGTTTCATGCCGACGCTGTCCACTGGTAAAAAACACAAAAGGCAATCAAAGAACTTATTTTGATTGCCTTTTTTCTTGCATTTTCATGTTTAAACATTAAACCTTATATGTAATATATCTCCGTCTTGTACAATGTAATTCTTGCCTTCTACTGATAATTTGCCGGCTTCTTTGCATTTTAATTCACTTCCCAAGCTTATCAAATCGCTGTATTTTATGACTTCTGCCCTAATAAATCCCCGTTCTAAATCGCTATGTATGGCTCCGGCTGCCTGAGGAGCCGACATTCCCAATTTAATAGTCCATGCACGATTTTCCTTCCCTCCTACCGTAAAAAATGAGATTAAATTCAATAAGCGGTATGCAGAGCGTACCAAACGGTTTACGCCCGGTTCGTGCAATCCTGCATCCGACAAAAATGCCATGCGGTCTTCTTCGCTTTCCAATTCGGAAACCTCTGCTTCTAAAGCTCCGGCAACAATCAAAATTTCAGCTTTTTCTGCTTTTACTGCTTCTTCGAATGCTTGGGTATAAGCATTGCCCGATACGGCATCAGAATCATTTACATTGCAAACATACAATACCGGTTTTTCTGTCAATAATTGCATATCTGCCACAAACTTATGTTCTTCGGGAGTTACTTCTAATGTACGGGCATTCTGAAAATTTTCAAAATGGTCTTTGTACCGTTTTAAAACCTCCATCCCTTGCTTGGCTTCTTTATCTCCAACTTTTGCAGCTTTTTCTAAACGCTGCATTTTACGTTCTACTTGTTCAAGGTCTTTAACCTGTAATTCAAACTCAACAATTTCTTTATCCCTCAAAGGATCTATACTGCCTTCTACGTGTGGTAAATTAGGATCATCAAAGCAACGCAGTACATGAATAATAGCATCTGTTTGACGAATATCAGCTAAAAATGAATTTCCAATACCTTCTCCTTGACTGGCTCCTTTGGCTAAGCCGGGAATATCTACCAGTTCTATGGTGGTTGGAACTAATTTTTCTGCTTTTATTACTTTGTCTATTTCAAATAAACGAGGATCGGGTACATTCGCAATGCCTATATTGGATTTGTTTGTGCTATATGCAAAATTGGTAGCCTGAGCTTTGGTATTGGAAATACAATTAAAAATAGTGGTTTTTCCTACATTGGTTAATCCTACTATTCCACATCTTAATGCCATAAAGTTTTATGTATTTGTTTGAATCAATATATATTTAAGTGCGGAAACTGATAAACCGCATCATGGTGCAAAGATAGAGGAAATGGCATAATTGAACAAGTTTTTACATTTCTTACGTTTATCAAATACTTTAGATTTGATTTCCCTTGCTGCATTATAGAATTCTAAAAATCTATTTCACAACATCATAGATTATTATTATAAAAAAATCTTTGCGAGCCGTTGCCGGATCTGATAAAAATGTGTACTTTTGCACTCGGGTAAGTCTTATACGACCAGCTCCCTCTGAATCCCCCAGGATAGGAATATAGCAAGGGTAGGCGGTTGTAGCGGTGCGATGTAAGTAGCTTACCCTTTTTTATTTTCACGAATTATTTTGAAGTAATCAATATAACAAAAAAGGAAATGCAGATGGCATTTCCTTTTTTGTTTCTACTAATTTTGTTTGGTTTAGGGGTCGTTATTTTATTTTTATCAGGGGTTTTACAATAGTTTCTCCCCCTACTGTACATAGTATGTAATAACTTCCTGACGCCAGCGATTCTCCGTTATAATTAAAAGTATGAATACCGGCATCCAAAACCTGAGATTCAATTATTTTTCCTACGGTTCTTCCTTCTTCTGTCAACAATTGCATTGTTACAAGTGATTGTTCTTGTAAATTAAGGTCTATGGTAAATTGATTGTTAAAAGGATTCGGATAAACATTGTAAGTATATAACTTATTTACAATAGCATTATGCTTAGGCTCATTTTTTGCAGATTCATCTTTTAACAGCAATGAACTTGACATACCTGAAAAATAGCTTGTTGTAGTTTCTCCGTTTTGCGTATGTTGAGATTCCAAAATAGCAAATACAGGATAACGATGGCTTGCATCGTAGAATAAATACTTAACCTGACGGGTTTCGGAAGCAAAGCAAGCTTGTGTTTCCAGTTTAAGATTTACGGTTTTTACCCTTAATACATTTTTTAACTCGATGTTGTTAGGTAAATATAAAGTTCCGTAAGCATCTGCTTCTACTGTATAATTTCCCACTACATCGGTAGTACCTTCTTTATAGATTCCTTTTCCTACATATGAATCGCTATATGAATACCCGTAAGCAAACGGATAGGTTATCCGTTTCATGGGCTGGGTAAACACAACTTTATAATCACTTCCTTCATAGCCAACTTGTAAATGGGCAGCTTC
>JAVBQU010000045.1:0-10449 GCA_031548675.1 Bacteroidales bacterium | reverse complement strand
AATGAATTGGATGAAAGTTCAGTTACCGAGGAATTCTCGGTAGCTGCATCAGACGGTAAAATCTACAAGACGAAACACTACAACCTCGATGCGATTATTGCGGTTGGCTATCGTGTAAATTCCAAACGGGCAACAGCATTTCGTCAATGGGCAACAACGGTTTTACGAGATTTTGCTTTACGAGGATATGTGATTGATAAAAAACGGATGGAAAACGGGACGTTTCTCGGAGAAGATTATTTTGAGCGTCTTTTGGCAGAAATTCGCGAAATTCGCTTATCCGAACGCCGTTTTTATCAAAAAATTACAGATATTTACGCTACTGCAATGGATTACAATTCCGAATCGCCGGTGACCAAAGAGTTTTTTGCAAAAGTTCAAAACAAAATGCACTTTGCCATTCATAAGCATACTGCAGCTGAATTAATTTACAATCGGGCAGACCATTCGAAAGAAAATATGGGATTAACTTCTTGGGAAAAATCGCCAAATGGGAAAATTATTAAAACCGATGTGTCAATTGCAAAAAACTACTTAACAACAAGCGAATTAGAATCTCTTGGAAGAATAGTCAATGGTTATTTGGATTTTGCTGAAGAATATGCAAAACAACAGATTCCGCTTACAATGGAAAACTGGGCAAAGCATTTAGACTTGATTTTGCAGGCAAATGGTAAAGAATTGTTACAAAACGCAGGCAAAATTACTGCCGCACTTGCCAAAGAACATGCCGAAAATGAATTTGAAAAATACCGCCCGATACAAGATAAATTGTTTGAATCGGATTTTGATAAGAGCTTTAAAGAGCTTGATAAAGAATGAAATAAAGATTTAATAAACGAATTTTCATACATCACTTATTAAACAATGATATTTATTTTATAATAAAGAAAACAGAATCTTCCAACAAGTTGTTGGAGAAATTCCAAATATCAAAAGTGGCTTTGAAGTTATTGTTAATTGATAAAATGTAATTCGTCACCAAGTTGGCGATGAAAAGGCTTTTCCCGAAGATTTTAAAGGGAGTTTGCCTACGATTGAAGAAATTGAAGAAGAACTAAAGAACTAAAAACCTGACTTATGTCTGATTTTGAACCAAAAGTAGTAGCCTTTGTCTGCAACTGGTGTACATATGCCGGAGCGGATTTGACGGGCACAAGCCGTATAAAATATTCGCCCAATGTGAAGATTATCCGTTTTCCATGTACGGGGCGTATCGATTTTATGTTGTTGATCAAAGCCTTTGCCAATGGTGCTGATGGCGTGATTGTATCGGGTTGCCATCCGAACGATTGTCATTATACTTCGGGCAATTTCCACGCGCGTCGTCGTTGGACGATGTTCCGCACACTGCTTGATTTTATGGGTATTGAGGTTGATCGTATTCAATTTACTTGGGTATCGGCTGCCGAAGGTGCCAAATGGGCTGATGTGGTAAACACCACTGTTGACCGCGTTAGAGAAATGGGACCTTACAAAAAATTCCAAGAGATTAATAACGAGGTTTGGATGGAACAGGAACTTTAGATTAGTAAACAAGTGATTAGTAAACGAGTTGACAAGTTAAAACCACTCGTTTGCTCGTCTACTAGTTTACACGTTTACTAAAAAAACTATGGAACTAACGCTCAATAACCATTTTGTCCGCGATATCAAGGACATTATCGCTACCTCGCGAGTCGCTGCTATCCGTAGCGTCGATTTTCAGCGGGTTGCGATGTATTGGCAATTGGGCGAACGCATTGTAGTGGAAGAACAACAAGGAAAAGAACGAGCCGAATATGGTACTTATCTTCTTCGCAATTTAGCAGAGCAGCTTGAGCCTGAGTTTGGAAGCGGGTTTTCTGTTAGGCAGTTGGAACGAAGTCGTCGATTTTATTTGCTTTATCCAATTGCGTCCGCACTGCGGACGCAATTCAACTGGTATCAATACAAATTGCTGATACACATTGATAACAATGACAAGCGCGAATATTACGAACACGAAGCTTTACACAATGCTTGGACAGGGCGAGAACTGGAAAGGCAAATCAATTCTGGATTGTATGAACGTTTGCTGTTGAGTAACGATAAAAAAGCCGTACTGGAAGTTGCACGAAGGGAACGCATTCCTGAAAATCCTTCAGAAATTATCAAAGACCCGATGGTGTTGGAGTTTTTAGGGCTGAAACAAGAATCGGCTTATTATGAAAGGGATTTGGAAAGTACGCTGATTACGCATTTGCAAGCGTTTTTATTAGAATTGGGAAACGGATTTTCGTTTGTTGCCCGCCAAAAACGAATCTTGTTGGAAGATGATGAATTTTTTGTTGATTTGGTATTTTACAACCGCTTGTTGCGTTGCTTTGTGGTCATTGAAATCAAAACTAAAAAGATAACTCACGAAGATATCGGACAACTGCAAATGTATGTCAACTACTATGACCGCAACGAAAAACTGCAAGATGAAAACCCAACGATTGGAATTTTGCTTTGCGCAGATAAAAATAACACATTGGTAAAGTATTCCTTACCGGAAAATAACACAAAAATATTAACCAGTAAATATCAACTCTATTTACCGTCAGAAAAACAATTACTGGAAGAATTAAAAAAGGAATTACAGCAATAAAAGATACAAGTTGACGAGACACAAGATACTAACGCAAAAGAACTTGTATCTCGTATCTCGTCAACTTGTTAACTAAAATATTATGAGCAAATTAAACGAAATAGCAACCAAACTCCTGCAATCGGGCGATGTGCAATGCGTTGTAGGATATGCAGAAGGATCGCAAGGGCGTGTTCGTCCGGCATTTGCACGCAATGAAGATGAAGCATCACGACTTATCTATGATGAGCGTTGCACACAAAACTTGGCGATGTATCTTTATAAAAAAGAAATTGTATCGCTCGGCAAACCTGCCATTGTGGCTAATACCAACACTTTGCGCGGTATTATCCGTTTGGCTGCCGAAAAACAGTTGAAAGAAGACGGTTTGATTGCCATTGCGATGAAAGCCGGTGGCGAAATTGCTGAGTTCCGCACTTTTGAAGAGATAGAAAACTATTTAGCAACTGTTGAGCATAAATTAAATGCTGAAGATCAAGCTTTACTAGACAAAATCTCAGCAATGAACACCGATGAGCGTTGGGCATTTTGGAAAAACGAAATGGAAAACTGCATCAAGTGTTATGCTTGCCGTCAGGCTTGTCCGCTTTGCTATTGTACACAATGCACGGTGGAAAGCAATCAACCGCAATGGATTCCGGTAGCAGCCAACACCGAGGGTAATCTAGAATGGCATGTTATGCGCGCTATGCACTTGTCGGGGCGTTGTATTTCATGCGGACAATGTGCCGAAGCTTGTCCGGTAAATATTCCTATTCATCTGCTGCCGATTAGATTGTCGGAAGAAATTCGTGAAGTATATGGTATGGTGTCAGGCACAAACCGCAACGAAGGTTGTGCTATGGCAACTTTCCAACCGAATGATAAAGAAAATTTTATAGGGTAAACTATGAACACTCAAATAAAACTCCTTCGTGCCGCCAACTATAAAAAGTTGTTGGAAAAACTTTTAGCCGAAGGCAAACAACACATGTATGCACCCACTCAACAAGGCAAACGAGTTGGGTACAAACGCATCACTTCGGCTGACGAGGTGGCAGAAGATTATATTTTGCCAGATATGTCGGCAAAATCGATTGTATATCCACGCGTTGAAAAATTGTTTAGCTACACCAAAAGCAAAGACGATGTTGATGTGAAGGATTTCGATTTGGATGCTATTCCTTACAAAATCGTTTGGGGCATTCGTCCGTGTGATGTTGCTGGAATGGAAGGCTTGGCTGCTATTTTCAATTGGGAGCCGGGCGATCCGATTTTTGCACGCCGCATGGAACGCACCACTTTTGTGGGATTGTCTTGTAATAAATCGGACGATTATTGCTTCTGCACTTCTATTGGTGGAAGTCCGGGAAATACCAAAGGCAATGATATTTTATTGACTAAAAAAGATACCGGCGATTATATAGTCGAAGTCCTTACGCCAAAAGGCGAAGCGATTGTAAACGCTGCTCCTGAATTATTTGAAGACGGCGATGCATCAGACAAAGACAAGTATTTGGCAAATGTACCCAAACGCTTTGACGACACCAATATAACCGAACGATTAAACGCTGTTTTCGACAGTAATCTATTCGACGAATATGCGATGAAATGTATTGGTTGTGCAGCTTGTGCGTATATTTGTCCGGTTTGCGCTTGTTTCGATATTCAAGATGAAAATAAAGGAAGTCAAGGGCAGCGTGTTCGCCTTTGGGATACTTGCGGGGCAAAATTGTTTACACTTCATACTTCGGGACACAACCCACGCGAAACACAGGGTGCTCGTTGGCGTCAACGCCTGATGCACAAATTGTCGTACATGCCTCAACGCTTGGATGTGCGTGGTTGTATTGGCTGTGGTCGTTGTTCGCGTCGTTGTCCGGTGGATATGAATATAGCGGAGAGTCTAAATCAAATTAGTTGAAAATATAAATGAATCTACTTCAAAAATATTTTCCGGAACTTACAACGAAGCAGTTAGAACAATTTGCTCAACTTCCTGAATTATATGCTTATTGGAATGATCGTATTAATGTAATTTCCCGTAAGGATATAGAAAATATTGTAGTACATCATATTCTGCACTCGCTGGGTATTGCCAAAGTACAAGGGTTTAAGCCCAATAGTGAAATTTTAGATGTAGGTACCGGAGGTGGATTTCCCGGCATTCCATTGGCAATTTTATTTCCCGATACACATTTTTATTTAATAGATTCGATTGGGAAAAAAATAAAAGTGGTAAACGAAGTAGCCCAAAGTATTGGATTACAAAATGTGAAAGCAGAACAGATACGGGCAGAAGATGTAAAAGAAAAATTTGATTTTGTGGTAAGCCGTGCTGTAACCGTTTTGCCCGATTTTTATCAATGGGTAAAAAATAAAATATCTCCGGTGCAATATCATAAACTATCAAATGGTATCTTATATCTCAAAGGGGGCGATTTAACCGAAGAATTAAAACCTTTCCAAAATAAAATTAAGCTCTATAATTTATCCCATTATTTCGAAGAAGAGTTTTTTGAAACCAAAAAAGTGGTATACCTTCCCATGAAATAAAATAATCAGTGGGTTATCTATTTTTAAAATAAATGCTTAGTATCTTGTATTTGTATTATATTCAGGTAGATATATTGTTCTGTAGCAGATTTCTCTAAATTTAATGGAAGAATCATTGATTCTGTAATGCATACTTGCAAGGATACAACATGAAAAAATCAAAGTGTCGAGTAAGAAATGACCAATAACCACAGACCTGTTGGATAATAAATAATAAACAAGCCAAAACAAAACAAGCCCCATAAACAATTGTTTATTAATGTAAGATTGCAATTTTTTCTCGTTACGCATAACATGTAACTAAATTAACCATGCAAACCTATAGTGGAAATATCATAGACGTAATTGCCCAACGAATTTTTAAGGGCGAAATTACAGTAGAAAACGGAAAAATCACATCTGTTATAGAGAAAGAAGATGTTTCGAACTGTTATATCGCTCCAGGATTGATAGATGCCCATATTCATATCGAAAGTTCCATGCTTATACCGAGCGATTTTGCTCGCGAAGCTGTAAAACATGGTACAGTAGCTACTGTTTCCGACCCTCACGAAATAGCTAATGTATTGGGTATAGAAGGAGTGAAGTTTATGATACAGAATGCACAAAAAACTCCTTTTAAATTTTTCTTCGGAGCACCCTCGTGTGTTCCTGCTACAGGTTTTGAAACCTCAGGCGGCATCATCGGAATCCAAGAAACCAAAGAACTGCTTGCAATGCCTGAAATAAGCTATTTATCAGAGATGATGAATTATCCGGGTGTAGTTTACAACGACCCTATAGTGATGCAAAAAATAGCATTGGCAAAACAATATGGAAAACCTATCGATGGGCATGCACCTGCACTTTCGGGCGATAATCTGCAAAAATATGCATCGGCGGGCATCAGCACCGATCACGAATGTATGACTTTGGACGAAGCTTTAGAAAAAATAGCCCTCGGTATGACTATTCAAATACGTGAAGGCAGTGCTGCGAAAAATTTTGATTCTCTTTTTCCGCTTATCAAGCAATATCCTGATAAAGTTATGTTTTGTTCCGATGATAAGCATCCGCAGGATTTACTGCAAGGGCATATCAATTTGCTTATCAGACGGGCTTTGCAAAAAGGTTGTGATTTACTTACCATTTTACGAGCTTGTACCTATAACCCTGTAAAACATTACCATCTCAAGGTAGGGCTATTACAGCAGGGAGATGATGCCGATTTTATCATTTTTGATAATCCTCAAGATTTCAATATTCAAAAAACTTTTATCAAAGGAGAATTAATAGGAGAAAACGGTAAGTCTTATATCCCTTTTATAAACGAAAAGCCTGTCAATAACTTTAATACTCAAAAAATATGTCCGGAAGATTTAGCTGTAAGAGCAGAAACAGCGAAAATTAAAGTAATAGAAATCATACCCGGAGAGTTGATGACTCATGCCGGAACTTATCCGGCAAAAATTAAAGACAATAAAGTGGTAAGCGATTTGGAAAATGATATTTTAAAAATGATGGTACTTAATCGTTACCAAACAGCCAAACCTGCTATTGCTTTTATTAAAAATATAGGTCTTAAGCAGGGTGCTTTTGCCTCCACTATTGCCCACGACTGCCACAATATCATTTGTGTAGGCACTAACGATGATGATATGGTTTCAGCAGTAAATGCATTAATCGATTGCAAAGGAGGAATCTCTGTAAGCTTGCAAAATAAAGCCGAAATCTTGCCCTTGCCTTTTGCCGGATTGATGGCAAATGAAGATGCTTACACCTTAGCAAAACAATACCAACAATTAGAAGCCCAAGTTAAAAACATGGGCTCTGTTTTACAAAGTCCGTTTATGACACTTTCATTTATGGCTTTATTAGTAATTCCCCAACTTAAGCTAAGCGATAAAGGCTTGTTTGACGGAGCAGCATTTACATATACTTCCTTGTTTGTAAAATAATCATAAATGCCTGATTTTTAAAATTCAAAAATATCCTTGTATTTTCTTCATTTCTTAAATCAAAAGTTGCATTTATTTGTTGACATTTCGTGATAAATCAAGTTGTTATTCTACTTTGTTTATACAAAATAAATGCGTAGATTTGCCAATTAATTTGCGTATTCAAATAAAAATACTTTAATCTTTAAAAACCAACAACATATACTATGCAAAAACTGTTGCTGTTAGGCGATGAAGCCATTGCACAAGGAGCTATTGATGCAGGACTTTCGGGAGTATTTTCTTACCCCGGTACTCCTTCTACTGAAATCACTGAATACATTCAACATTCAAAAGAAGCTAAAGAAAGAAACATCCGCAGCAAGTGGACTACCAACGAAAAAACGGCAGTAGAATCTGCAATCGGAATGTCTTATGCAGGAAAACGTACTTTAACCTGCATGAAGCATGTGGGACTTAATGTAGCAGCCGACCCTTTTATGAATATGGCTATTACCGGAGCTAATGGTGGTTTAATTATCATAGCTGCCGACGACCCCTCTATGCACTCATCACAAGATGAACAAGATTCAAGATATTTCGGACGTTGGGCTATGATTCCTATTTTGGAACCCTCTACCCAGCAAGAAGCCTATGATATGATGCATTACGGTTACGATCTTTCAGAAAAATTAGGGACGCCTGTAATGTTACGTATTACAACCCGTTTAGCACACTCCCGTGCCGGAGTTGTTCGTCGTGCCGTACGTCCGCAAAACGAATTAAAACTGCCAGAAAATTCAAAACAATTTATTCTTCTACCTGTAAATGCACAACGCCAATACAGGGCTTTGATTGAAAAACAACCCGTTTTTACTAAAGAATCAGAAGAGCAAGGATTCAACAAATACTTTGAAGGGACAGATAAAAAATTGGGAATCATTACCACAGGTATTGCTTTCAATTACTTGATGGAGAATTTCCAAGAAACCAAAATAACACATCCTATTGTAAAAGTTACCCAATATCCGTTACCTTACAAAATGATAGACAAGCTCTACGAAGAGTGCGATGAAATTTTGGTTTTGGAGGAAGGACAACCTTTGGTAGAAGAGCAAATGAAAGGATTTTTACATAAAGGTAAAAAAATTAAAGGACGCCTAGATGGTACACTTCAATACGATGGAGAATTGAATCCCGTAAGAGTTGCGAAAGCATTGGGTTTGCCCGTACAAGAAGGATCAGAAATGCCCGATTTGGTAGCTCAACGTCCACCCGCATTATGTACAGGCTGTCCGCATATCGATTCGTACGCTGCTATGTGGGAAGTATTGAAAGAATACCCTAACGGACGCGTTTTTGCAGATATCGGATGTTATACTTTAGGCGGTTTGCCTCCTTACAATGCTATCCACACCACTGTTGATATGGGAGCTTCCATTACTATGGCAAAAGGTGCTGCCGATGCAGGTTTATATCCTGCTCTTGCCGTTATCGGAGACTCTACTTTTACTCACTCAGGTATGACAGGATTATTGGATGCAGTAAATGAAAATACTAATATGACAGTATTTATTTTGGATAATGAAATTACCGGTATGACCGGAGGTCAGACTTCTGCAGGAACAGGACGTATTGAGGCTATATGCGAAGGATTAGGTGTTGCCAAAGAACATATCCGCATTTTTAAACCTTTGCGTAACAAACATGAAGAAAACTCTGCTATCGTTCGCGAAGAAATAGCTTACCAAGGTTTATCCGTAATTATTCCCCGCCGCGAATGTATTGTTTCCGCAAACAAACGTATCAGAGCTAAATTTGCAGAAAAAGAAAAAGCCCAAAATCAATAATCAATAAAAATTCAGACATATAATATGAAAAAAGATATAATATTAGCAGGTGTCGGAGGACAAGGTATTCTTTCTATTGCTGCTATCATCGGCTCTGCTGCATTGGATATGGGTATGTACCTTAAACAATCTGAAGTACACGGCATGAGCCAGCGTGGGGGAGATGTTTCATCCAATCTGCGTATTTCGGATAATGAAATTTATTCAGATTTAATTCCCGAAGGCAAGGCAGATTTGATTATAGCCGTAGAGCCTATGGAAAGTTTACGTTATTTACCTATGCTTGCTCCGGATGGCTGGTTAATAACCAGCACTACTCCATACATCAATATTTCTAACTATCCGCAAATAGAAAATGTATTGGCAGAAGTAAACAAAGTAAAAAACCATGTAGCAATTGATGCAGATACCATCGCCAAAGATTTGGGCAATGTTAAAGCAGCCAATATGGTTATTTTAGGAGCAGCCGTTCATTATTTAGGAATAGACTATACTAAATTTGAACAAGCTATCCGTAATATATTCGGAAGAAAAGGTGAGGAAGTGGTAAATACCAATATTACCGCCATGAAAGCCGGTTACGACGCAGCTAAGAAATAAAATATATTTCATTGAATTACAAAAGTCAAAGCCCTGTTTTATTGATAAAACAGGGCTTTGACTTTTTATTTGCGATTATTCGTAAAAAAATATTCTTTAAAAGTCTCACATTAAGCATTTTTTCATAACTTTGTATGTTCGTTTAAAATAAAATAAAGAGAACAGCGTTTACTAACTTGTTTTATATATCAAATACATAAATAACATGCAAATGAAGAATTATCAAAGATGGAATAACATTTTAGGCTGGCTGGTTTGTATCGCTGCCTGTGCAGTTTACATCATGACAGCTGAACCCACAGCAAGCTGGTGGGATTGTGGAGAATATATTGCCACTTCCTATAAGCTGGAAGTAGGACACCCTCCCGGAGCACCCACTTTCCAATTATTTGCCCGCATTTTTACACTTTTCTCAAGTGATTTACAGCATGTGGCTGTAATGGTAAATATCATGTCGGCTATTGCCAGCGGATTTACCATTTTATTCCTGTTTTGGTCAATTAATATTTTTGCAAAGAAAATAGTTCTTCGGAATAATAAAGAATTGCAACTGCCTCAGATGCTCGCAATTTTTGGAAGCGGATTGGTAGGAGCTTTTGCTTATACATTTTCCGATACCTTTTGGTTTTCAGCAGTAGAAGGCGAGGTTTATGCGATGTCGTCTTTCTTTACAGCAATCGTATTCTGGGCTATACTCAAATGGGAAGCGGCGGCAGATGATAAAAATTCGCTGCGTTGGCTGATTCTATTAGCATTCCTTATCGGTATATCTATCGGAGTCCACTTACTAAACCTTTTGGCAATCCCCGCTATTGCTTACATTTTCTATTTCCGCAAATCACAAAAAGTTACCAAAAAAGGGTTAGTGATAACAGGAGCTATTTCTATTTTCCTATTAGCCTTTATTTTATATGGTATAATTCCCGATATAGTAAAC
>JAVBQU010000077.1:0-2776 GCA_031548675.1 Bacteroidales bacterium | reverse complement strand
GGGAGACGGACGACCCATCCATTGCTCTACAGCACTATCGAAAAAGGGAATATAAATATTTCCAAAGTCGTGCTTATACCATTCATCAAAAATAGCAATAAGAAATTTTCCATAAGCTTCGGGTTCTACACACCAAGGTGCAACAAATGAATCGGGGTGTGATGGATTAGCAAGCGGAGAGCCTTCTTCGGGCATCTCGTCGATTTTCCAATGTTGCGGAGCTGTGTTGGTAAAATTTTTGGGTTCTACAATCGGAATAAATTGCATTTGCTTGCTTTTGACTTCATCACGCAAAAAGCGATATACTTCGAGCGGATGCTGTACATTGAGGTTGTTTACTACGGTTAATGTAGCAAAACGGACTTCATGTTTATTAAGTAATTTGGCAGACTCCAATACTTTTTCAAAAGAGCCTTTTCCGGAAGTATAAGTGCGGTAGGCATCGTGCAGGCGTTGCGTACCATCGATGCTTAATCCGACTAAAAAATTATTTTCTTTCAAAAATTTGCACCATTCATCATTCAATAATGTGCCGTTGGTTTGCAAATCGTTTTCGCAGCGTACATATGCAGGAGTGTACTTTTTCTGCAAAGCAACAACTTTCCTGAAAAAATCCAAACCAAGCAGGGTGGGTTCGCCGCCCTGCCATGAAAATACGATTTCGTGTGCGTTTTGCTGGCTTATATATTGCTTGATGAAATTTTCCAGTACTTCGTCCGAAATACGCCAATGGCTGTCGGTGCTCAACAATTCTTCTTTGCTTAAATAATAGCAGTAGTCGCAATTGAGGTTGCAGATAGGTCCTGTTCCTTTTATCATTACATGCATCCGAACCATGGGTTTGCCCCGAAAGAGTTGTTGTTTAATCATATTTAGTTTCTAAAGTTTAGAACGTTGGTTTTATATTTTTAAAAAAAATATTCCCGCAGATTCTGCTCAAACCGCAGATTACTTTTTATCATAAATCCTGCGTAAGTCAGCGGAATCTGCGGGAGATAAATTAAATATCTGCCAACAAAGTTAAAAATTACTTTTCAAATGCAAACACTTTGTTGAAGTCTTTTTTCATATCCACAATTACCCAGCCTTTGGATTTTCTTTCTGTCAAAGCATTTTTTAATGTTCCGATTTTAGAAATACTGTCGTAAGCTACTTCTCTTTCGGCATCGGTATGGTGCAGAATTAAAGATAGATTGGGTAATGTATTGGTAGATGTCCATTCGAGCATTTGCAAATCACCATCAGAATTACCAAAAGCTAAAACCGGTTTTTTACCGATAATATTAAAAATAGCTTCGGGTTTGCCTACATTATCATCGAGATGCCAAACTTCAGGTTTCAAGCTGACTTTACCATTTTTATATTCGGCTTTGAACATAGTTCCGATTACTTGTTCGGCAGGAATGCCATAAACTTTTTCAGCAAAATTGCGCATAAATATAGATGACCCTCCTGATACTATATAGGTTTTAAAATTATTATCACGTAGATATTGCAGCAATTCTACCATAGGTTTGTAGGTAAGGTCTATGTATTTTTGTTTGAATTTAGGGTTTGCAGCGGTATCTAACCATGTTTTTACCATTTGGTTGAATTGATCGGGACTTACTGCCGTATGCGAAATAGCAAAGGCTTCTAAAATTCCCTTATCTCCGGTTTTCATAAACTTAGCCATATCGCCCGATACAAGGGCTTTGATTTCGGGCTTCTTTTGCAATGCAGGGCTTTTAGACGCAATGGCTTTGGTTGCATCTATCGAATATACCATTTCAAAATACAAAGGTTGTTCGCACCAAAGTGTTCCGTCGTTATCAAACACCGCAATACGGTCGGCTATAGGTATAAATTTATTGCTTCCCTCAGTAGTTGCTTGGGTTACAAAATCAATAATAGTTTGTTTATTGCTTGTTGCATTCCACGATGGCAGCGGATCGGCTTTGGATGCAGATTTATCATTTTTCTTGTTTTGGCATGAGAATAAAACCAATACAATGGAAAAAGCAAAAAGATATGATTTCATGTTAGACTTATTTAAAAGGTTGTATTTCAATATTAATTTACTTAAATCTATTAACATTAGCTAAAACATGAAAAAGTTGAGTTTGTTCAAAATAAAATAGATATTAGTAAAGCAAGTTTATTTTGAATCCTCTTAAATGCACAAACTATTTATTTCAGATGTGTATAATTTATTAAGGAAGGTATCCTTGTTTTTACTCAATTGTTTAGGTGAACAAAACCCCTTTTTCAAGGTTTATACGGTAAATATTTACTCATAAAATATGACAAATCTTGAACAAATTCTAAGCCTCAAAAAAAACATGGGCGAAAGCATTATCGGACAGGAAAATGTGGTATCTAAAATTATTATAGCATTGCTTACTGATGGGAATGTACTGCTCGAAGGATTGCCCGGATTAGCTAAAACTCGTGCTGTAAAAAGTCTTGCAGCCAATCTGAGTTGCAAATTAAGTCGTGTACAATTTACGCCCGACCTGCTGCCATCTGACATTACCGGAACAGAAATCTATCAACCCCAATCTGAACAAGTATTTATCTTTCAACCGGGTCCTATTTTCAGTAATCTGGTACTTGCCGACGAAATCAACCGCGCTCCGGCAAAAGTGCAATCTGCTTTACTCGAAGCCATGGAAGAACGCCAAGTGTCTGTAGCCGGAAAAACCTATAAGATGGAACCTTTATTTATGGTTCTTGCTACACAAAATCCTGTGGAGCAGGAAGGAACCTATCCGCTTCCTGAAGCCCAGCTCGATCG
>JAVBQU010000178.1:0-3297 GCA_031548675.1 Bacteroidales bacterium | reverse complement strand
TTGGAAATCTACACCCATATATTGGCGAAGAGCAAACTTTCCTTTTGCAGTAAGCGTATCTTCCAAAATAAAAGCATCCCCATTCATTTCGTATGCCCTATTCGTTCCCTGATATACCCCTCCGTTATAATACGAAACGCCTCCGCCTAATTTAATATTACTGCTTAATTCTTTATTTACAGATAAATGTCCGATAAAATCGCGGCGGTTGTCGGTTTCCTGTTTAATCCCATTTCCGGCAAACAATCCCGCTTCCAGCTTTAAAATATTCCAAGGAGAAGTTTTGGCTGCCTGCAAGGTAAGCATAGCTCCCAAATCGCGTTCCTCTGGAAAAAGAGTTTGAAAAATAGTAGAACGTTCTGGTGATTCACGTTTAGAAGAAGAATAACTGATTTCATCGCCAAACGGACGGTCGAAAATACCCACCTTTAACGAACTGGTATTAACCCAAGGGTCTTTAATCAGAAAATAAGCATCTTTCACACCCAAGCCCTTTTCTGTAATATCAAGTTGAAATACAGCCGTGCTTAGTTTATCGTCATAAGCCAATTTAATACGTCCGCGGCGGATACCTATACGGCTAAACGATTCATCGGGATTTCCATTGGGAGCCCCTACTTTTAAAGACGCATCTTTCTCTCCGTATTGATATTGTCCCTGTATATATCCCGATATTTTAATTCTTTGCAGTACTTTCATCGCATCCTCAAGAGCTTCGGTTCTATGCTCCAGTTTTTCTGCCGGACTTAATTCCGGCTCAGTTTGAGGTATTATAGATTTTGTAGAATCTGCTTGCTGAGCAAAAACAGCGGCAGACAAAAACAGACAGCTTAATAACAGGCTAATTTTTTTCATTTTCTTTTTCTAATTGATAATTGTTAGTTTTACGCTGCAAAATTATATGCACAATGTTACGCAAGCTGTACAATTATATTACAAAAGTATTAAGTTTTCGGGAATGAAAAAATATTATCATGCAAACTTTCCCCTATCTTTGCATGATAAATTTCAAAGAAAATCCGGCATGCAAAAACTTTGTAATCAAGTATGTGATATAGCCAAAGAAGCAGGTGCTTTTATAAGCTCCGAGCATAAAAATCTTACTACCGATTCGGTTGAAAATAAAGGAGAACATGATTATGTAACCTATGTTGATAAAACAGCAGAACGCATGATTATCGCGCGTTTATCACTATTATTACCCGAGGCAGGATTTATTGCCGAAGAAAATACAGAGAGCCGCAGAGGCGAAGTCTTTAATTGGATTATTGACCCTCTGGATGGAACTACCAATTATATACACGGCTTGGCTCCCTATGCAGTAAGTATTGCGTTGCAGCAAAATAAAGAAATTATTTTGGGAGTGGTTTATGTTATTACTTCCGACGAATGCTTTTATGCATGGAAAGGCAGCAAGGCATATCTTAATGACAAAGAAATCAGAGTTTCACATACAGATAATGTACAAAATTCTTTAATTGCAACCGGCTTTCCCTATTCCGATTATAGTTTGCTGGATAAATATATGCAGTTGTTCGAATACTTTTTGCGGAATTCAGGAGGTTTACGGCGTTTGGGTTCGGCGGCAACGGATTTGGTATATGTAGCATGCGGACGCATGGATGCTTTTTTTGAATATGGATTAAAACCTTGGGATGTAGCTGCCGGAAGTTTTATTGTACAGCAAGCCGGAGGCTGTAATGTAGATTTTAAGGGCGGTTCAAATTTTCTGTTCGGAAAAGAAATTATCTCATGCAATCGTAATATGTATAATGAATTCGTCAATATTTGTAAAAATATGCTATCCTAAACCCTATTGACTTTATAAAGCATTCATCTATTTCATTTTTGCAATACGAGCATTTTTTAATATCTTTGCACGTATTTCTTTCGAATAAATTAATATTTTAAATATCATAAATTTAATCAATTAAACGTATGGCAAAATTTGTTTATTTCTTTGGTGGAAAATCTGCCGAAGGCAAAGCCGACATGAAAAACCTGTTGGGTGGTAAAGGTGCTAACCTTGCCGAAATGTGTTTATTGGGATTACCTGTTCCTGCAGGTTTAACCGTTACAACCGAATGCTGCATGGCATATTACGACAACAAATGTGAACTTCCTAAGGGCTTGATGGACGAAGTGTGGAAAGGCATGGAAAAAGTTGAAAAAGCGATGGGCATGAAATATGGCGATGCAAAAAACCCTTTGTTGATGTCTTGCCGTTCAGGTGCTCGTGCATCTATGCCCGGCATGATGGATACCGTTCTAAATATCGGTTTGTGTTCAGCAACCATTCCCGGATTAATCAAGAAAACCAATAATCCACGTTTCGTTTACGATTCATACCGTCGTTTGATTATGATGTACGCCGATGTGGTTATGGAAAAAGCCGAGGGCTTAGAACCTGCCGAAGGAAAAGGCATCCGCAAAATGCTGGACGAAATTTTGGACGAATATAAACATAAAAAGAAATATAAATCAGACACTGATTTAACTGCAGAAGATTTACAAGCTTTGGCAGATACTTTCAAAAAAACCATCAAAAAAGTTTTGAAGAAAGAATTTCCTGACGATGCTAAAGAACAATTAATGGGCGGTATCAAAGCCGTTTTCAAAAGCTGGAATGGTAAAAAAGCCGTTTCTTACCGTCGTATCGAAGGTATTCCCGATGATTGGGGAACTGCTGTAAACGTTCAAGCCATGGTATTCGGAAACATGGGCGATACTTCTGCAACCGGAGTTGCTTTTACCCGTAACCCCGCAACCGGCGAAAACCAATTCTATGGTGAATGGCTGGTAAATGCTCAAGGTGAAGACGTAGTTGCTGGTATCCGTACCCCAAGCCCGTTGAACAACGACACTAAAAACGAGCAAAACAAGCACCTGCCTTCTATGCAGGAAACCATGAAAAAAACCTACAAAGAATTGTGCGACATCCGCGATATCTTGGAAAAAAACTACAAAGATATGCTGGATATCGAATTTACGATTCAAGATGGCACTTTATATATGTTGCAATGCCGTGTAGGAAAACGTACCGGAACTGCCGCTTTGAACATGGCAATGGATATGTTGAAAGAAAAACTGATTGACGAAAAAACAGCCGTTATGCGTGTTGAACCTGCTCAATTAGACGAATTATTACATCCTATCGTTCATCCTGACGCTGAGAAAAAAGCAAAAGTAATTGTAAAAGGTCTGCCTGCCGGACCCGGTGCTTCTGTAGGTCAAGTAGTTTTTACTGCCGAAGATGCTGTAGCTTGGAGCCGCAAAGGTAAAAAAGTAATTTTATTA
>JAVBQU010000061.1:0-8699 GCA_031548675.1 Bacteroidales bacterium | reverse complement strand
CATCCAGTTTGCAACCTTAAATTGAAATTTGAGGATATCGCCCATCGGAGACGCCAAATTTGTAACAAATGAAATCATCCCGAATAGGAAGATCATCACAATAATGGGTAAAAAATAATTTTTCTTTTCCATGTTTAAATGATTTTGATTAAGAGTTTATTTGGTTTTAATGTAATTCCGTAGCAATAAAATCTTCATCGGTAAGGGTATAGGTGTAGCCAAATTGTTCTTTTTCCATTTTGCCGCCTATATAACTTTCTATTTGCAGAATATTCCTAAGCTTCCCGTCGTTTGGTTTATAAATATATAACTTGCCTTGAGATACAACGGTTGCCGAGTCTGCCAAAAGTCCAAAAGGAGAGGTAAAAACATTATTTTCATCACTGAGAGTAAAACTATTTTTTATTTGAGCTTTCGGTCTGAGTACAAATAGGGTATCTTTTACGATACCTTGAAATTCAGCTTTTCTTATAAAAATAGTTACATCGTTGCTTGAAGTATTTTTTATATAAAAGGAGGTAGTTGTATTTTGTTCTTTTTTACAAGAAATAATAAAGATACTTGCTATCAATAATAAAAACGAAAATTTCTTCATATTTTCCTCCTTTATTTTAATTAAAAAATATTCGCAAAGATATAGAAATTATTTCTTTTTGGCATCAGCTTCTTCAGCTATTTCCAAACATTGTTTTAAGGTTAAGTATTCAGGCTTGACTTCTTTTGGTATCTTGTAATTCTTTTTCCCGATAGAAATGTAGGCTCCGTAACGCCCGTTCAATACTTTTACATTATCATTTTCGGGAAATATTTTAATCGTATTATCCTGTTTTACTACACCTTCTACAATATCAATAGCTCCTTCTAGAGAAAGAGTAAGAATGTCGGTGGTTTTGGGAACTCTATAGTTTTTCCCTTTAAAAGTAAGATATGGACCAAAACGACCTAAGTTTGCCGTAATATCTTCTTTTTGGTGCTGTCCGATAACTTTAGGAAGATGAGCATTCATTTTTTCTTTTTGAGCATCTGCTACGCGTTTTGCCCTGATAATTTCGATGCACCGGTCTACTCCAACAACGTAAGGATCATCAGTTTTACCTAAAGAATAAGACTTTTCATCATGTTTGATATACGGACCAAAACGTCCGATGGTAACAACCATGTCCTCATCTTCAAATCTGCCTGCAATGCGTGGCAGATCAAACAAGCTGAGGGCTTCTTCAAGTGTAATTTGTTCTATGCTTTGCGATTTCTTTAAACTTGCAAAACGGGGTTTTTCCTCGCTTGCAGTATCTCCTATTTGCACCATAGGACCAAATCTGCCTATTTTAGCATAAACATTGTGTTTGGTCTTAGGATCTACACCAATCAAGCGTTCCCCGCTAAATCTTTCAGCAGTAGCTGAGGTTTCTACAACTTGCTTATGGAAAGGCTCATAAAATTTTTCGAGCATTTTAGCCCAAACCAATTTACCTTGAGCTATATCGTCGAATTGTACTTCGATATCGGCAGTAAAATGATAATCCATGATTTGGGTAAAATACTGCATCAAGAATTTATTTACCAAGCCGCCTATATCGGTAGGGAAAAGCTTCCCTTTTTCAATAACTATTTTTTCTGTTTTGGCAATTTCCGTTACCTTTTTATCTTTCAATGTAAGCTCAACATAAGCTTGTTTTTCTTTTTCGCGGTCTTCTTTTACCACATATTCCCGTTTCTGAATCGTAGAAATAGTGGGAGCATAAGTTGATGGACGACCGATACCCAATTCTTCCAATTTTTTTACCAGACTGGCTTCCGTATAACGCGGAGGATGCTGGGTATAATTTTGGACAGCATTACATTCCTGCATCAAAAGTTCCTGCCCTTTCGATAATGGGGGCAGCAAACCTTTAGTGTCTTCTTCGTTCTCATCATCAACAGATTCCATATATACTTTCAGGAATCCGTCGAATTGAATAATTTCTCCTTGTGCTACAAATTTTTCAGCACGTTTCGATATATCAATGGTAACATCAGTGCGTTCTAATTGAGCATCGCTCATTTGCGAAGCGATGGTACGTTTCCATATCAAATCATATAGACGCCTTTGAGATGAATCCGCGTCTATTACTTCATGTTTATCCATGTAAGTAGGGCGGATAGCTTCGTGGGCTTCTTGAGCTCCTTTTATTTTATTGGTGTATTTTCTTGTTTTTGAGTATTTTTCGCCATAATTTTTGATAATCTCTTCTTTCGTCATAGAGATTGCCAAATCGGAAAGATTAACAGAATCTGTACGCATATAGGTAATATGCCCGCTTTCGTAAAGCTGTTGGGCAACCATCATCGTTTTGGCAACCGGAAATCCGAGCTTGCGGCTGGCTTCTTGTTGCAGGGTTGATGTCGTAAAAGGCGGAGCCGGCGATTTCTTACCGGGTTTCTTTTCTATGTTGGAAATAGCAAATTGAGCATCAATACAATCCTCCAAGAATTTTTGAGCATCTTGTTTTTGTTCAAAACGTTTCGAAAGTTCAGCCGTAATAGTTTTGTTATTGTTTTGAATATCAAAAACTGCAACAACTTTAAAAAATGAGACTGCTTTAAAATTCTTGATTTCTTCTTCACGCTCAACAATCAAACGAACGGCTACGGATTGTACGCGTCCCGCAGAAAGTGAAGGTTTTACTTTTCTCCATAAAACAGGCGAAATCTCATACCCAACTAATCTGTCCAAAATCCTGCGGGCTTGTTGGGCATTTACCAAATTTATGTCAATATTTCGTGGATTTTCAACAGCATGGATTATGGCATTTTTAGTAATTTCGTTAAATACAATACGCTTAGTCTTACTTTCGTCTAAATCTAAGGCTTCTTTTAGATGCCATGCAATAGCTTCTCCTTCACGGTCTTCATCGGAAGCCAGCCAAACAACCTCTGCCTCTTTAGAAAGCTTCTTCAGTTCATTAACTATCTTTACTTTATCCTCGGGAATTTCGTATTTGGGTTTAAAACCCTTAGCAACATCTATACTGGTATCTTTCTTCGATAAATCGCGGATGTGACCAAAACTTGATTTTACAGTATAGTCCTTTCCTAAAAATTTTTCTATGGTTTTGGCTTTGGCGGGGGACTCTACTATGACTAAATTTTTTTGCATAAAACCTGTGAGCTTTCTTTACTCTTAAATCTGCTTTTGTGAGTGCTGTGTGCAATGCAGTTATGCGAAATAAACCCCACAGATTTTTAAAAACTGTGAGGTTTTAAGCAAAAAGCAGTGTGTGGCTATTTCACTATCCACATTTCACCACTCACTTAATTATGTTATTTTTTTTCTTTATCTTTTTTTACTTCCTTATATTCAGCATTTAAGCCTTTAATAATTTCTTTGGTTAAATCTACATTTGTATCCATGTACAATACCGGAGAATCGGCAAAGGATTTTTTAAAGATAACTGTAAATTTTCCATTGTTTTTATTGTATTCGTCTATAAATGCGTAAATTGCATTGATAAGTTTAGTAGTTTCCTCTATCTGTCTCTTTTGAATCTGTTCCATCATGTTTCCTTCCAAATGAGACAATTCTTGTTGTTTTTTCCCTAATTCGGCTTCGCGTTTCTTCTGTTCTGTAAGCGTGAGAGTTCCTCCTATTTTTTTGTAATTCTCAACTTCATTCTGAAAAGCCATTATTTGATTTTGATAACTTTTTTCCATTTGAGCTTTATAAGCCGACATTTCTTTATCTAAATCTTTGGCATATTCATAATTATGCAAAAGTGAATCGGTATTGATATAAGCAGCCGTAATACCTCCGGATTGGCTGGCGGCAGGTTTGGTTGCGGTAGGATTAGCCGCAGTAGCTTTGGTTTCTTGCTTGCCATGATGAGCAAAATATAAATAAAACAATCCTGCAACAGCCAATAAGGTAATGATGTGCAGGATTAAAAATGCTTTGTGGCAGGTACCTGAAGATTTCTTTTCAGAAAGGGTATTTTCTTGCGGGGTAGTTTCTATTTTTTGAATTTCAGGTTTAATTTCTTCATTATGAAATTGTTCATTCATATTTTGTTCTTCCATACCTTTAATATTTTTAGGTTTTAGAATTTATGATTGGTTCTCGAAGTTTCTTCGGTTATTTCTTTTTTATTATGTTTTAGACCTATCAGAGACAGTTTTTTAGAAAAAATCAGCATCAATATAACGGCTACAGAAATAGCCGCATCTGCAAAGTTAAAAACAGGGCTGAAAAATATAAACCTTTTCCCCATCAATGTAGTATCAATAATCGGAAAATAAAACATATCCACTACCTTGCCATGCAAGAATGATGCATATCCGCCCTCAGGAGGCATAAATTGGGCAACACTGTTAAACCCGTAGTGGCTTTCATTAAAAATCAATCCGTAAAAAGCCCCATCAATTACATTGCCCATTGCTCCGGCAAACAGCAAGGCTATTAAAGCAATAAAAAGCTTATTTTCTTGCTTTTTAATAATACGTACAAGATAATAGCCTATGGCTCCTACTGCTAATATGCGGAAAACACTTAGTACTATTTTCCCAAATTCGCCGCCAAAACGCATGCCAAATGCCATTCCCTCATTTTCTATGAAATTAATAATAAACCAATTTCCAAAGATAGGGATTTCTTGACCCAGATACATGTGTGTCTTAACCCAAAACTTTATGATTTGGTCTATCAGCAGAACTCCAAATACAATAATTAAGGCGATGGTAGAACGTTTCAAAACTTCGAAATATTTTAAATTTATCTTTGTCCTTTTTTGGCTTCGATACTCAGAGTTGCATGAGGTACAATTCGTAAACGTTCTTTGGGAATAAGCTTGCCGGTTTCGCGACAAATTCCATAGGTTTTGTTTTCAATACGAATTAATGCTGCTTCTAAATTAGCAATAAATTTTTGCTGGCGTGCTGCCAAACGAGCATTTTCTTCTTTAGACATTACACTATTGCCCTCTTCCAATACTTTGAAAGTGGGTGAAGTATCACTAATATCATTTTCGCCATTTGAAAATGCATCAGTTAAAAGTTCAAGATCATGTTGAGCTTGGTCTAGCTTGCTCAAAATTATTTCTTTAAACTCTTGTAATTCTTCATCAGAATATCTGGTTTTTTCATTTTCTGTAGTTGCCATAGTTCCAGATTTTT
Source organism: Bacteroidales bacterium (assembly GCA_031548675.1). Lineage (GTDB taxonomy): Bacteria > Bacteroidota > Bacteroidia > Bacteroidales > P3 > JAVBQU01. The sequence continues at coordinate 3,554 of JAVBQU010000061.1, read as the reverse complement.
ATGTTGTTAATAGTTGTCTATTTACAACGAATTACTTGTAATTTTGTTTGCAAAGATATATTTTTTAATTTGAAATACAACTATTATACGATTTTTTACCGATGAAAACATGAGTAGAAAGCTTGCTCGAATAAGGTTAATTGTTTCTTGAAATGTTTCACAAATAGATAATTTATAGAATGATATTAACTATTTTCGAAATTTGAAATTTCAATTTATATGATTCTGCCACTAGAATCTACCATAAAGCTCCATTATTTCTTAATAATTTACTGCAAGAGATCACTTATTGTAATGAGATAAGTATTTTCAGGTCTATATTTTAAATACAAACAAATTGATTACAAAGTATTTGTAGCAGAAATTATAACACTACTTAAAATCAAAACATTAAATATGTTGACAATGTAGAGAATAGAGTTTTAAGATGAAGGAGGATTATAAACCTAGCGGCTTACTCTTCCCGAAATATTTCCGTTCATCAAATGCTCTACTTCAGCAGCAGACACTAAATTAAAATCACCGTGGATGGTATGTTTAAGGCAGGAAGCTGCGGTAGCAAAATCTAAAGCCTTTTGGTCTTCTTTATAATGCAGTAATCCGTAAATTAATCCGCCCATAAAAGAATCGCCTGCTCCTACACGATCTACAATATGTGTAATATCGTAAGTTGGAGCGGTAAAAAATGTTTTGCCATTGTATAATATTCCCGACCATGTGTTGTGGTTTGCATTGATAGAACCCCGTAAAGTAATAATTACTTTTTTTGCTTTCGGAAAACGTTCTGTTAATTGTTTGCAAACGTTTTCGTAAGATGCAGCATGTACTTTCTCTGTCTCTATATCAGCATTGGAGGCATGAATGCCGAAGACTTTTTCTGCATCTTCTTCATTGCCCAGAATCACATCACAGAATTCTACCAATCGGGGCATAATCTCAGAGGCTTTTTTGCCATACTTCCATAAATTTTTACGATAATTCAAATCGCAAGAAATGGTTATTCCTTTACTTTGAGCAATTTGTAAAGCTTCCAAACAACGGTCTGCAGCTTGTTGCGAAATAGCCGGAGTGATGCCTGTCCAATGAAACCATGCAGCACCTTCAAATACTTTGTCCCAATCAATATCATCTTTGCCTATGGTAGCGATAGATGAGTTTATCCTATCATATAATACCTTTCCTGAACGATTTACCGATCCTGTTTCTAAAAAATAAATCCCGATACGATCTCCGCCACGTACTATCTGGCTTGTATCTACATTGTGAGACCTTAAAGATGCAATTGCAGCATCAGCAATTTCGTTTTGTGGTAAGCGGGTAACAAAACAAGATTCCATGCCGTAATTAGCTAAAGATACGGCAACATTGGCTTCTCCACCCGAATAACTGGTATCAAATTGTTTAGCTTGGCTAAAACGTTGATAATTGGGTGTCGAAAGCCGGAGCATAAGTTCTCCGAAAGTTATGATTTTGCTCATAATTACAAAAAATTGAATTATTTAGGTTGCTTGCCAATATATGCTAAAATACCTCCGTCAACATATAGGATATGTCCGTTTACAAAATCGGAAGCCGATGAAGCCAAAAACACTGCGGGACCTTGCAAATCGTCGGTAGTTCCCCAGCGTGCAGCAGGCGTTTTAGCAATGATAAAATCATTGAACGGATGTCCGGGTTCGCGTAATGGAGCCGTTTGAGGAGTAGCAATATAACCGGGTCCGATGCCATTTACCTGAATATTATGTTCTGCCCATTCGCAAGCCAAGTTGCGGGTAAGCATTTTAAGCCCGCCTTTTGCCGAGGCATAAGCCGATACGGTTTCGCGACCTAACTCGCTCATCATCGAACAGATATTGATAATTTTTCCTCCACCTTTTTTAATCATGCCCGGAGCTACAGCTTTTGCCATAATAAAAGGAGCATTCAAATCAACATCAATTACTTGGCGGAATTCGGCTGCCGACATTTCTAAAGCCGGAATGCGTTTAATGATTCCTGCATTATTGACTAAAATATCAATTACACCCACTTCTTTTGTAATTTGCTCTATAGCTTTTTGTACTTGTTCTTCTCTCGTAACATCAAAAACATAACCATGAACAGGAATGCCAGCTTCTTTATAGCCATCCAAGCCTTTTTGTACCAGTTCGGGATTTATATCATTAAATACGATAACAGCTCCTGCATAATGCAGAGCTTTCGCTATTGCCATTCCTATGCCGTAAGAGCCTCCGGTAACTAAAGCTATTTTTCCTTTTAAATTAAATGAATCTAATATCATAATTAAAAATTGTTGATTCGTTGAACGTTTTTAAAGCTACAAAGTTTTACGAATTTGTGAAATGTGAGTAAAAAACTTATCATTTCTGTGTATCTTGTACCTTATCTACTTATTTGCTATATATATTTAAGCTCACTTTTATGGGCGAATTGATGGTAAGAATCTGTTGATTAAGATATTCGAACCATGCTTGAGCAGAGTTTATTTTTCCGGCTTTGTCCCAAACAGCAGCATTGTAATAAGTTATGGTTCCGGATTTAGCCAATTGTATAGTACTAAGAATTTGCTCATGATTTACCAAAGCAGAAGAATTTTGATTTAACCAATAGGCAGTACCTATTGTTCCGCTTTGTTCGTAAGCAGGTTCCCAGTAAGCAGCTATTCCTTTGGTTTCGTCAAGCCATATGGTACCGGCAGTTTTGCGTTTTACCAATCCGGCTGTTAAAGTTAAGGGTTTATCATCATTCCAAGTATAAGCGTTTTCGATTTTATTAAACTGAGAACCAGCATCAATAGAAATTGTTTTGGTTACCGTTACTTGCCTGCCGTTTACATTCCAAGAATCATATTCTAAACTAAAACATGAACGTAAAGGTCCGTTATCCAATATTTTCCAGCGATGATAATTGTCCGGATACCAGATTTTTTCATTTTCAAACGGAGCCATATCACCTGCACCTAAAGTAAAACCTACTTTGAAAAAATCATGTCCTTCGCCATGCTCAGTATGATAATCGTTCATTTTATACCATTTATCAATAATGGGATAACTTACTTTTTTTGCCCAAACATCTATACCATAGGCATTTTCATTTGTGTTTTCTAATGCTTTTCCATACATGCGAAAAGCAATGCAATCGTTTTCCCAAGCAAAATCGTCTTTGCGCTCAGGAACATAGCGGCAGAAAGTTTTTGAAAGAAAATTTTGAGGAATTCCTTCTTGCAGCCTATATTCTCTATGTCCCGAAGCGGGAATATCTGCATATATTAAAAGATTCTGTATAACTGCTTGTCCACGCGTTTCCAGTTGATAGGCTATTTGATTTCCGGTTTTTAGATCTAGGACAATAATTTTTGAGGAATCAATTTTAGGATAAATCTTTTTAATATCATTCCACGAAATAGCAACAACTTCGCTTCTTTTATAAGGCAGGGGATTATCGAAGCGAACAGTTAGCTTGAGCTGAGCCGAAGCCATAAATGTATTAAGAATGCAAAATAGCCATAAAAATATTTTCCTGTTCATTTTCAATGTATTTATAATTTCAATATC
>JAVBQU010000084.1:0-18553 GCA_031548675.1 Bacteroidales bacterium | reverse complement strand
GTAGCCAAAGGAGAAAAATTTTACGGCTTATCCAAGAAAAATAATATTACCATCAATGAAATTTTGGAGTACAACGATTTACCTTCAAATTATGTATTGCAGATAGGAGATCGTTTATATACACAAAAAAAGAAAGATAAAAATCTTTCTCAATTGTATCATGAAGTTAAAGAGGGTGAAAGTTTATTGTATATCTCGCAGCTTTATGCCGTAAGAAAAGAAGCCTTGATGCGCCTCAATAACTGTAAAGATGATGCTGTAAGTGTAGGACAGAAAATTATGCTGCAATAAATTCTTGTTGAATCGTTGAACTGTTGAAAGTTTAATTTCAGATTTCAAATTTCAGATTTGACTTCGTCGAGCTTCGCTACGGTTCAAGATTTGTTGAACCGTTTAAGGCTTAAGCATTCTTGCCTTTTCATAATTAATTTCCCCGTCACTCGTCACTTGTTAACTTGTCTACTCGTTAACTAATATCTAAATCCCTATTTCACTCTTATTTTTTGTTTCAACCGTAGGGTAGAAGTCTGTTTTATTTTATTGAGCTTACAGAGGTTTTTTACCGATGTTTTATATTTCCGTGCAATATGTCCCAAAGTATCTCCTTGTTTTACGATATGATATTTTTGCGCTTTCTTTTGTTCTTTCAGCTTTTTGGCTTCAACCAAGTATTTGAATGTAGAAGGCGTAAGATATAAAGTATCGCTTTTCAACCTGCCCGATGGAAAATCAATAATGGTTTCGGGATTTATGGCTGCTCCTAAATAGCGTATTTCAAAATGCAAGTGCGGACCCGACGACCGTCCGGTAGAGCCTCCCAAAGCAACGGGAGTTCCTGCTTTTACATACATTTCGGGTTCTACTAAAAGTTCGGAAGCATGTCCGTATAAGCTTTCCAAGCCATTTTCGTGGCGGATAACAACCGTATTGCCATAAGTTTTGCTCGACTGGGCTATACGTACCTTTCCGTCGAAAGCAGCAAACAAAGTATCGCCGGTGTTTAGCTTAATATCCGTTCCATAGTGGTAGCGGTATCTGCGGGGTCCGAAAACAGAAGTAGTATAATTAGTCATCGGGCAGCAGAAACTGCTGTGATGATGGCAAAGCAATGGAATGATGGTAGTATCCTGCTTATTCGAAAAATCGGTTTTGAAAGGATGAATAACGCTGGTATTAAATTCTGAATACAAATCATCGAAGTTATCAAAATCATCGGGATCATCCCATTCTCCTAAAATATCAAAACCCTCTAAATCATCCGAATCTCTTTGTATAACAAGGGTATCAGGCAGAGGTATATTGTTATGCGGTGTGTTGCCTGCCAAGGTGGAGAAGGTCAAAGAAAATAGGATACTTATGAATAATAGATACTTTTTCATATACATATGAGATTAAAAATGACTACAGCAAGCAGAATTATTTTTTGATTATTAATAGACTGCTTTGTCGTTTACTCCTTACGGTGATGCATATTTAACAATCTCTTGTAAGGAAATATATGGTAATCATGATATTAATGAACAAAAATACGGCTTTATGCATTCATCCAAGCCTGTACATCTTCCAATTTTAACGCAGGAATGTCTAATTTATTTTTCTTGCGTAAACCGTTTAAGTCATTAAACAGTTTATTTACATTAGCCTCTTTTAGTGCCGGAATGTTATTGATATTTAATTTTCGTAAAACGGCAACCCATTCTTTCTGAATACCCAATGCTATAAATTCATCATCCGAAGTTTCAACGGGTTTCTTTTCGGGACGCATTTGCGGGAAAAACAGTACTTCCTGAATAGATGTTTGTCCGGTTAAAAGCATAACCAATCTGTCCATACCGATTCCCATACCTGATGTAGGCGGCATTCCATATTCTAATGCCCTTAAAAAATCGTTGTCGATAAACATTGCCTCATCATCGCCTTTTTGCGAAAGTTTAAGCTGCTCTTCAAAACGTCCTCGTTGGTCGATAGGGTCGTTCAATTCAGAATAGGCGTTGGCTAATTCTTTTCCGTTTACCATCAATTCGAAACGTTCGGTAAGTTCAGGGTTGGTACGGTGTTGCTTACACAACGGCGACATTTCGATAGGATAATCGGTAATAAATGTGGGTTGTATGCATTTTCCCTCACACTTTTCTCCAAAAATTTCGTCGATAAGCTTGCCTTTACCCATCGTTTCGTTTTCTTCGACGCCTAGTTTATGACAAACCTCACGCAAAGCAGCTTCATTCATGCCTGAAATATCTATTCCGGTATGTTCTTTGATAGAATCTATCATCGAAATACGGCGGAAAGGTGTTTTAAAGCTGATGGTGTTTTCTCCCACTTTTACATCAGTAGTTCCCAATACATCTAAGCAAATCTGCTCTAGCATCTGCTCAGTAAACGACATCATCCAGTTATAATCTTTATAGGCAACATAGATTTCCATTGCAGTAAATTCAGGGTTATGGGTTCTATCCATACCTTCGTTGCGGAAATTACGCGAAAATTCATAAACACCCTCAAATCCACCTACAATCAAACGTTTTAAATAAAGCTCGTTGGCAATACGTAAGTATAAGGGAATATCTAAAGCATTGTGGTGCGTAATAAACGGACGGGCAGCAGCTCCGCCGGGAATACTTTGTAAAACAGGCGTATCTACTTCCAAATATCCTCTTTCGTTAAAGAAATTACGCATGGAATTGAAAATCTTTGTCCGTTTCACAAAAATATCTTTAACACCCTCGTTAACCACCAAATCTACATAACGCTGGCGGTAACGTTGTTCGGGGTCTTCAAAAGCATCGTAAGCCACGCCGTCTTTGTATTTTACAATAGGAAGCGGACGCAAGGATTTACTCAGTATCTTAAATTCTTTTACATGAATACTGATTTCTCCCATTTGGGTAATGAATACAAAACCCTTTACTCCGATAAAATCGCCAATATCAGTCAAACGTTTAGCAACCGTATTGTATAAAGTTTTATCTTCACCCGGGCAGATATCATCACGTTTTACATACAATTGAATTCGTCCTACGCTGTCTTGTAATTCAATAAACGAGGCTGCACCCATAATCCGGCGGCTCATAATGCGTCCGGCAATGCTCACTTCCTGATAAAGCGTATGGTCTTTCGGGTAATTTTCGTGAATCTCTTGCGAAGTAGCATTTACTTCGTATAAATCGGCAGGGTAGGGGTTTATTCCTAAAGATTGTAATTCTGCCAGCGAATTTCTTCTTACAATTTCCTGTTCGCTAAGTTCCATATATGTTAATTTGATTTATTTGTAACGGGTAACGCGTGACATGTGACAAGTCCCTTACCCGTTACGTGTTACTCGTCACTGTTATTTTGTGAAAGATGCAAATTTACGGATTTTGACTTAAAATCCCAAAAGCTTAACGGGCGGTGGGGTAAAATGCCCGTTCTAAATGTTCTATATGAGGCTGTCCGTTTTTGAAAACGATAGAAATAATATCAAAACGGGCATCCAGATTAATATTGCGTTGTATAACAAAGGCATTAGCCGTCAATATCAAGCTTTTTTGTTTGCTTTTGGTGACCGATGTGTAAGGCTCTCCGAAATAAGCTGTGCTTCGGGTTTTTACTTCTACAAATACAATATATCCGCCTTGCGACGCAATTATATCTATTTCGGTTTTTCCGTAATGCCAATTGGTTGCTAAAACCGTATAGCCTTTTTGCTTAAGATATTCCTCCGCTATTTCTTCTCCTTTTTTGCCTAAATCATTATGTTCCGCCATGATGTTTCAGTTAATTAGTAAACAAGATATAAATATGTTGAGCTTAATCATTAGCATAAAAAAAGACTAAGCAATGAATACCTAGTCTTTTGTATAATAACCTTTTCCATTCTTTAAAAATTTAAGGTAACTCCTAACATTACATTAAAACCTTGAACCGGATAATTGTTCCATTGCATATAATGCGAATTGGTAATATTATTAAGGTTTATGAATGCAGAAAGAAGTTTGTTATATTGATATTCTGCACCTAAACTTAGGTCGAAGCTGCCGTTTTTGTTTACTTTAACGGTTTCAAAAGCAGGAGTGTCTAAAGTTCGGTTATACATAGGTGCTTTCATGGATCCTGCATACAGGGCATTCAGTTTGATAATAATTTTATCAACCAGCGAATAACGAACCATCAATGAGGTTTCTATCGGCGATTTATGCCATGCTGCTTCTTCGCTCAGCATATCATAATGGTAATAATTAAACGCAAATCCGATGCTTAAATCTTCTCTGTTGTTATACATTGCTTCTGCACCCAGTTTTACAATATTAGCATCATCATATATAGCCTTGAACTGGTTGTTAAGATAATAGCCTGTATTTTTAAAGCTATTGGTATCATTTAACAATAATGCCAGATTATCATACATCATATACTGTCCGTAAATTTTTACATCCAAATTCTGCCACATGGACGAAGAAAATCCGGCATAAAGGCTGAACCGGTTATTGCTATATCCTAATGCAGGCGCTGGTTTTAGGTAAGGATTAGCCGTTGTAAGCATATTTGCCGTATTTTTCATGGTTTCTCCTGTAATTCCGCCAAATAACACCAAATAGTTTTCCCATAAATTAACTCTTACATCTACCATAGGATGTAAATATACCGAAGGACTTATGGTATCGAAAACGCCTGCAAAGTCTAATCCGGCAGTAAGTTTTACAGTTTCAAAATCCAATTTAATATAGGGTTGTAATTTCAATAAGCCTGTATTGCGAGCTGTGCTGTCGTAGCCATTATGAAAATAATCTAAGCTGTATTGTACGCCCAAAGTTTGTTTTGTATCAGATGTTTTGAAAAATTGCTGAGTAAGGTTAATATCTCCATCCAATTTCAAATTTAGCTCGTTGGTTTTATACTTATCAGCCCAGTAATAACCTGTAAAATTGGTTCTGTTGTTGAATAAACCGTCTTTAATTTTATTATTGTATAAAGAAATACCCCAGTTAAAAATATTGAAATGCTGTCTCAAATCTTTTTTGTCATAAGTTAATTCAGGAAAATCTTTAGGTTTAAAGCCGTAGAAATTGGCAAAATTATAATTATAACCTACATTAGCCGCTAAAGTGTAACGGTCATAAAACTTCTTACCAAACAGATTGATAGAGTTTTCCCCTTGCGATGAACGTTCTGCATAATCTTTAATCTGATTAAAAGTGTTGAATGATTTTACATGTATGCCGTAAGCCGATTCTTTGGAACGAAGCGAATTATAATAAGCATCTATATACGATGTAGGAAAAGTACCTAAACCTACTTTTAAATACGAATTATACAGCTTATCAATCGGTTCGCCTAAAAACTTAGCCGCTTTTATATTTTCCAAAGCAATGGATGTATTTACCCGTTTGGACGAAATGCTGTAATTTAATTCCGGCTTGGTATCGGTGGTGTCATAGACCGATGGCGAAGTATTGATTTTATGCATATCGGACAAGGTAGGGTTATAGGATGAAATAACCGTAACCACAGCATCTTTATCTCCTTTTATGGCTTGCTCGGGAGCGGTTTGCTGTGCCATTGCTGCAACAGGCATTGTAAGTAATAACACTGCCCATATTTTTGTTTTCATTTTAAATTGAATATATTTCATGTTTGTTTTATTTCAAAATTATAAAAAGTGAGAGGTGAAACGTGAGAAGAAAAGTATTTCATTTGTATTATCCTTTTTTCAGTTACGTGTAACGCATCACCAGATTCATTATGGGTTTTAAAAACTGCTTTCCACTTTTTCCCGAGCCTCTTTTTCTTGTTTACGCTTGGCTGCTTCTTCTTTTTCTTTCGTTTCTATCTGTTGTAATTTTGCTTTGGCTACATTTTTTAAATCTTCGCCGTCGTAGTTTTCTACAATACTTTGCAAAGTTTGCTTGGCTTGGAAAGTATTGCCTTTAGCACTATAAATATCTGCCCAAAGAATATAACAGGATGCCAGCCAGTAATCGTTAGAAGGAGCATCGCTTATATAAGCAAAAATAATTTTTTCAGACCCTTCCAAATCCCCTTTTCCGTAAGCCATTTGGGCTAAATTGTAAATAGCTTCGCCTTGTATATCTCCGTTTTTAGAATGTTTGATAGCTTCATAGGCTTGAGCGGCTTCATTCATTTTGCTGAGTTTGGATGAAGAATTGGCTATAACTAAATATATTTCATCATGCATTTGCTGCATGGCTTTTTCGTTGGGAAGCAATTTTTGGGCTGCTGCCAAAGCTTTATCATATTCCGATAAATAGTAATGGCATTTCATACTTCCTATTTGCGAGGAGGTAATAACAGAAGGGACTTCGGCTATTTTTTCAAGCTGTTCGAAATATACTGCCGCATTGCGGTAATCCTTTTTATTGTAACAAATATCAGCCGCACGTTGCAGAGATTTTTCGGTGTATGTGTTTTTTACTTTGTTAGATGCAAAATCATAATGCTTTAAAGCACTTTCAAAATCTCCCGATTTATATTCGCAATCAGCTAAGTAATAATGTGCCGCATTAATAAAAAATCCATTCTGATATTTCTCTATGTAGTTTTTAAAGCCTTTAGAAGCATTGTTACAATCGCCATTCATATAAAAATTCTCAGCAGTGGCGTAGGTTAACGAATCTTTTTCGGTTTCCGATACATTTACAAAATGAATATCTTTGGCGTATGCAAAGAAGTCGTCAATTTGGTTCATAGCCGCATAGATATTACGGATAGTTTCGATAGAATTGCGGGCTTCGGGCGTTCCGGGATATTTGCTTACAATAGATTTAAAGGTTACCAATGCATCATCATAATTAGATTGTTGGTATTGTACCAAACCGGTTTTAAACATGGCTGTTTTTACATAGCTGCTTGATGGATGATTTTTAACCAAGTCGTTGAAATACATACTAGCTTTATCTCCTTTATCCAATAGAAGATAGGTGTTGGCTATTTCGTATTTTGCCGGAGCCACATAAGTAGATTGGCTGTAGTTGGCTATCAGTTTTTCTAAAGTTCCAATTTTGCTTTCAAAGTTATTTAATGCTCCTTGCGATATAGCTTTTTGATACATGGCATAATCGGCATCTAAAGACTTTCTTTCAACAGCTTTAGTATAATTTTCAATAGCTGGATTGTATTCCTTTAAAATATAATAGCTGTCGCCTAAACGTACATACACGTCGTTTACAATATTTTTCGGCTCTGATGATATGTTACTCAAAAAACGTTTGAAGCAAAAATTGGCATCGCTGTAACGTTGGATTTTTAAATAAGTATATCCCAATGTGTAATTAGCCATATTGTATTCAGCTACATTTTTCGCTCCGTCGCTGAAGTAGAAATTTTTCAATACAGGTTCGGCTTCGGTGTATTTTTCTTTGCGGTATAAAATTTCACCTTTCCAATACATGCTTTCTAAGTACAATGTTTGGTTGTAATTCTTTTCAATCGCTTTGTTGAATAAATCCAAAGCTTCGTCGTATTTATTTTCATTAAAAAGCTCTACGCCTCGGTTATAGCAAATACGCTGATAGGCTTTGTACAGCTTGGCATCTTTGTAGGTTATCTTTTCTAACGAAACCAAAGCCTCCTTATAGTTTTTGGTAGACATGTAAATATCAGCCAAAAATCCATGTATCTCATCCTTATTTCTGCTGTTAGGATATTCATTAATATATTGCTGTAAGGCATCGATGGCTTCGTTGTACGGATTCATAGATAGTTCATACGACACTTTGGCATAATTAAATAAAGCATCTTCTTTTACCTTAGCGTCGGCATTCATTTTGCTTGCTGTTGCAAAAAACGTGCGTGCAGATACTTTATCTCCGGCTTTGATATAGCTCATTGCCATGTGGTAATATGTATTCTGCATCATCATTTCGCTGCTGTCCGAAATCATTTTGAACTGCTCGATAGCCTGTTTATACTTTCCTGTAGTATAATAAGCATAACCCAATTGGTAATAATCATGCGAAGTTAATAAGCTGGGAGCTTTCTCTGCATAGATTTCCAAATATTTGATGGAATTCGGGAAATCGCTTTTGGTGTAATAAGCCGTTCCTATCATGTGGGCTATTTCAGGCATACGTTTAGCAGATGCTTTGTCTAATAAAGGTTTGGCTACTTCTATCAGCTTATCGTGATTATCCTGTAAAAAATAGATTTGAGCAATATAGTAAGGAACTATTTCTCCAAAGGTAGGGTCATCTTTTAAAGATGTGAAACATTTTAATGCTGCATCGTAACGCTTTTCCGCATAAGCAATATGTCCGTAATAATAAGTCGCAGGAATGGAATATTTAGTATTGCCGTTTTTGGCAGCTTCCAAGTAAGGCTTAGCTTCGGCAAACTTATCTGACATAAAATAACAATACCCCAGCTTGAAATTATATTCGTCCAATTGAGCTGCATCCAAATCCGATGTTTTTACTTCCGTAAAATTGGCTAAAGCTTCTTTGTAGTTCTTTTGTTCATAATAAAAAGTTCCCAAATTGAAATATGCCAAGCTTATTTTTGAATTAGAGGGATAAGCCTGAATGAATTTCTTAAATTCATAATCCGCATCTTTGTTATATAGCTGGGCAGCACAATAAGCTATGTAATATTGAGCATCGGCATAAAGCAAAGCGTCGGTATTTTCTATACTTTGCTGTACTTCGTAAAACAGTTTTTGAGCTGCACCATACTTTTGTTTATGGGTTAATTCGATAGCTTCTTTAAATTTAGCTTCGGGGTCGCGGTAAATTGCTGTCTTTTGTGCTTGTATGCCCATCTGCAAACAGAGCGACAAGCTTAATAAGATGAAAATTCGTTTCATTATGATGATGTAGTTTATAATTCGTTATTGACGAGTATTACTCATATTAAATGGTAAAATTACTATTTAACTATGCAATTATTTATGTGTGGACTAACTATTTATCCACAAGCGTTTTTGGAAAAATATTACTATTAAAATGCTGATTTTAATGCGTCTATATGTATTTGATTATGAAAAGAGCAATGGAGCTTATCTTTGCAAGGCTCTTGTTATATTCTTTTACTTAATAAGTATATGGGTAAAATGTGATAATAATATTAACGGATTATTTGGGATTACTATATAAATACCATTTTCTTTTTAGTCAGTATCTATGAATCGTTAATTTTATAATTAACATCCTTTTCTTAGTTATTATTTCTTCAAAATATTTTACGAACAGCAATTTCATTTATCTTTGCATTATCCTGTATGAATTGTACAAGAGATAGATAAATTATTAACCTGTTGAATATTTGATTATCATGTTTCGTTATCTTGCTTTCGGCTTACTTTTTCTGCATATATCCTTTATTTCTTTTTCTCAAACCAAACCGCAAAATACGTCCAAATCCCGCTGGGTCGATTCGGTATATAAAGCCTTGCCCTTAGAAGAGAAAATTGCCCAATTGATGATTATCCGTTCTCCTGCCGAAATGCAGGGAAAAGATTACGATACAGCCGTAAATAATATCCGCCGCTACAATGTGGGTGGAGTTTGTTTTTTTAAAGGAACACCCTATGCCCAAGTATCGTTGGTAGATTACTATCAAAAAATTGCCCGTACGCCGCTTTGGTTTTCGATGGATGCAGAATGGGGCTTAGCCATGCGTTTGGATAGTATTCCGGCATTTCCCCGCCAGCTTACTTTGGGAGCAATGAGCAACGACAGTGTGGTTTATGCTATGGGCGTTGAAGTAGCTTTGCAAATGAAAAAAGCGGGAATTCATTTAGATTTTATTCCCTGTATAGATGTAAACAGCAACCGGAGCAACCCTGTTATCGGAACGCGTTCTTTTGGCGAAGACCCCGATAATGTTGCCCGTAAAGCTTATATGTATATGAAAGCTTTGCAGGATCATAATATTTATACTTCGCTCAAGCATTTTCCCGGACACGGAGATACTGAATCCGATTCTCATGTTTCGCTTCCTTTGGTAAAAACTTCCCAGCAACATATCGATTCTGTTGCTTTATATCCTTACAAATATTTGATTAAAAAAGGAGCAGACGGCGTTATGGTAGCCCATCTTTCTGTATTGGCTTACGATACAACCTCAAATCTGCCATCCTCTTTATCCCCCAAAATAGTAACCGATTTATTGAGAAAAGATTTAGGATATAAGGGTATCGTATACACGGACGGGTTGGAGATGAAAGGGATAACCAATTATTTCTCGTGTGGTGACATTGCTGTTAAGGCTTTGGCTGCCGGTGTAGATGTTTTGCTTTTGCCCGAAAATGTTTCCGCAGCTATCGATTCCGTTAAAAGTGCCATTGATAAGGGTATTATTACGATGGATATGATTGAAGAAAAATGCAAAAAAGTACTTACTGCCAAGTATAATTTGGGTTTGAATAAACCTCAGCCGTTATATAGTCAAAACTATGATGTAAAAGCTTTTAAAGGGAATAATTTCGATAATATTTCTACCGAAATCTTTGCAGAAGCGGCTACCTTACTGCTCAACAAACATAACCTATTACCTATTACCAATGTAGATGAGAAAAAAATTGCCGATGTAGCGATAAGCCCAAGCTATATTAGCGAATTTGGGAAAACTATGGATATCTATGCAAAGGCAAAGCATTTTCAAGTACAGGATAAGATTACCAAATCGGAACTTGAACGCTTTCTTCAGGATATAGAAACGTATGATGTGGTAATTATGACCTTGCAGGGGACACTTAGCGGTAATGCTCAAAATAATTTTGGCATATCAAAACGTAGCTTAGAGTTGGTAAATACAATAAGCAAACGAGCTAAAAAGACTGTTTTATGCCTTTTTGCCAATCCTTATGTTTTACAAAATATCAGCGACTTTGGTAATATGGATGCTTTGGTTATGGGCTACCAACAATCGAAATATGCATATCAAACGGTGGTAAATAAGATTTTCGGCTTCGATTATTTCAGGGGAAAACTTCCTGTTACCGCTTCAAGTCAATTTCCTTTGTATAGCGGACTTATCACTTCTAAAAAAGATTTAACCCAAAGCGTTCCACAAGAAGCGGGCTTAAATACGGCATATTTTGATACCATTGATATGCTGGCTCAAATGGGTATAACCGAAAGAATTTATCCCGGCTGTCAAGTATTGGTTGCCAAAGACGGAAATATTATTTACAATAAAGCTTTTGGTACACATACTTATGATGATACCATTGCTGTTGAATTATCCGATTTATATGATGTGGCATCTATAACCAAAGTGATGGCAACAACACTATCGATGATGAAATTGTATGAAAAAGGTAAAATTGATTTGGATAAACCTATTTCAACGTATATTCCTGCTTTCAAAAAATCTAAAGTGAAAGGAAACTTAACTATCCGCGAAATTATGAGCCATAATGCAGGTTTGACAGCATGGATTCCTTTTTACAAAAGCTTGATAGTGCCTGATACCGCTCCCAAGTATTTTTCAAAAGTACAGAGTGATGATTTTCCCTATCATGTTGCGGATAGTTTATATGGAACTAAAAAAATGCGTGAATATATTTACAACCGGATTCTACAAAGCAGTGATAATCCTCATAAATATGTATATAGCGATATAGGATTTTATATTATGGCAGAAATTATATTGCAGCTTACCGGTAAAACTGTAGACGAGTATGCGGCTGAGAATATTTATGAAAAACTAAATTTAACCCATACTACTTTTAACCCCTTAGAGAAATTTCCCCGCAACCAGATTATTCCTACCGAATATGATACGGTTTTTCGCAAGCAGTTGATACAAGGTTATGTTCACGATCCGGGAGCTGCTTTGCTGGGAGGAATTTCAGGACATGCCGGTTTGTTTTCCAATACAGGCGATTTGGTTATTTTAACCGAAATGCTGCTGCAAGGGGGAACTTATGACGGAGTTCAGATTTTTGAGAAAGCAACGATAGACACTTTTAATACGTGCTATTATAAAGGAAACCGCCGGGCATTGGGTTTTGAAAAACCCGAAAATCCGGTAAGTAAAAGCACCCATGTTTATACCGGCGTTTCGCCTCAAAGTTTCGGACATACGGGCTTTACGGGTTGTTTATTTTGGGCAGATCCGCAATATGATTTAATATATATCTTTTTATCCAACAGGGTTTGTCCCGATGCTTCGAGCAACAAATTATCTAAATCTCAAATCAGGCTTAAAATTCACGAACAGATTTATAATGCGGTTTTGAAGAAATAGATTAGAAATTTTACATGCAATGCTTATAAATTAAACGGGGGCTTCATTGAAAATGAAGCCCCCGTTTAATTTCGATTCTGTATATAAACTTATTGTTTTACCACTTTCTTTATTACCATATTTTGGTCTGTAAAGATTCAATGCAATAAAGAACGGTCTGAAAATACGCAGGGCAAAGAATTATTTCTCTCCCTCTTTTAAATTCTGCCTGATTTTGGCTTCCAATTCATCAGCCAGTTCAGGGTTGTCCATCAATAGCTGTTTTACGGCATCGCGTCCCTGTCCCAGCTTGGTTTCTTCGTAGCTGAACCAAGAACCGCTTTTCTTAATAATGTTCATCATTACTCCCAAATCAATAATTTCGCCTATTTTAGAAATTCCTTCCCCAAACATCAAATCGAATTCTGCTGTGCGGAAAGGAGGAGCAACCTTATTCTTTATAACTTTTACCCTTACTCTGTTTCCGGATGCAGTTTCGCCATCTTTAAGCTGGGTTACCTTGCGGATATCTAAACGGATAGAAGCATAAAATTTCAAAGCGTTACCACCCGTAGTGGTTTCAGGATTCCCAAACATTACACCTATTTGTTCGCGCACTTGGTTGATGAAAATACAGCAGCAATTGGTTTTGCTGATAGTAGCCGTAAGTTTACGCAAAGCCTGCGACATCAAACGGGCTTGCAATCCCATTTTAGAATCACCCATTTCGCCTTCAAGTTCGCTTTTCGGCGTAAGAGCCGCCACAGAGTCGATAACAATAATTTCTACCGCACCCGAGCGGATAAGGTTTTCTGCAATTTCCAAAGCCTGTTCGCCATTATCCGGTTGCGATATTAAAAGATTTTCCACATCAACGCCCAGTTTCTTTGCATAAAAACGGTCGAAAGCATGCTCTGCGTCAATAAAAGCCGCTATGCCTCCCTTTTTTTGGCATTCGGCAACGGCATGCATGGCTACAGTTGTTTTTCCCGAAGATTCAGGTCCATAGATTTCAATAATCCTGCCTTTCGGAAGACCATTAACCCCTAATGCCACATCCAAGCCGATAGAACCTGTCGAAATAACATCCATCTCTTCTACTGGAGCATCGCCCAATTTCATAATTGCCCCTTTGCCATAACTTTTCTCTATTTTTTCGAGGGTTGCCTGCAAAACTTTTAATTTATCCTGATCCACTGTGTTTGCTTTACTCATAATGATTTGTTGATTTAATATTGTATATTATTTTATTGAAATTCAATAGTTATAGAAGATTTTACCCGCAGGTTCATAATCATGGCAAGTTTACCTCCCCGTTGAGCCAGTTCTAAAAAACCCGTAGACGAAAACAAAGCCACCAAAGAGCCATTTCCTACATCAAAATAAGATTGGTGTATCTGCGTAAGTTTTTCCGTTCCCACACGAATAACAAAACGGCGTCCCTGATAGAGCCTGAAAAACAGGTCGCGGGAAATATTGGTTATTGCATTGTCATATTTATCTATGTACATAATCATACCCGAAATGAGATTATCATTATAGGTAGGTACAAAATTCTGTACCGTCTGCATACTACTTACAGGAGAAGCTATTTCCTCTATTGGTTTATTACCGGCTAGATGGCAAGCTGCCTGAACATAAAGATCCGCAGCCACAAAAGTTGCCGTAGAGCTGTTGTCCGAGATATGTATTTCATAAACCATTTCAGGATATTCATCGCCGCATATCTGCCAAAACATAGGATTGCCTTCCCCTATCAAATAATGCCCTTTATGCTTGATGATGTAATGCGGATAAGCAGAGGAATGAGGCTGTTCAAAATGAACATCAATCAAATGAATACTCCCTTTAGGAAAATAAAAAGCAGAATTTTGTACAACAAAAGCAGCCTTCATTACATCGAACGACGGTATTTCATGAGTGATGTCTACAAGACTTACATCAGGCAGTAAAGAATAGATTTTTCCAACTACAGCCGCCCTATAGAAATCGTTTGTCCCCCAGTCACTTGTCAATGTTATAATAGGCATAAAATGCTTTTTTGCAAAGTTAGTAACTAATCTTATCTGTTACAAATTAAATAAGTTTTTAGTCCAATTATTTATTATCAAATATGCTTGGTTTTATGTACCTTTGTTTTTACAAAATAAGCAGGAAACGGCTTTGGCTCTATGAACTTTTTATAAAGCAGGGTGTTTTTATTTAAAAATAAGATATAATGTTTGCAAACTGTAATAAACAGTCAAACAAGAGAAGTTTTTGATAAATAAAAAAAGATATGACTATGAAGAAGTTGAGTATGCTATTCGCAATTGCAATAATCTTATGTTCTTGCAGTTCATCATTTCAGGTAACAGGCAATGAAATGACTCCCAATGTTGATTATAAACAGTATAAAACATTCAAATTTATCAAAGTAGAACCCTCTAATTTGATGCCGCCTTTGAACATGGATTATGTAGCCATTGTACAAAACACGATGAAAGACCGCATGGCAGAAAGAGGATTTGTATATGCATCCGATACAACGGTTCCCGATTTACTTATCAACCTAGGATTTATGGTAGAAAAGAAAACTGCTGCCGACGATGTAACAAGCCCTGCGGAAGCTTATTTTTTGGGAGATATGGATTATTCATGGACAATTTCTCCCAAGCAAAGTAGTTTAGCCGGCAATCAAAGAACGTATAAACAAGGGATTATTTTATTTGATATAGTAGATAAAAATAAGAAATCCTTGCTTTGGCGAGGTTCTGTGACCTCAGAACTTGGCGAAAGAATAAACGAAGCCCAGCGGGAAACGAATCTGATTATCGCAGTAAACCAATTGTTTAGTGTGTTTCCCGGAACAAATAAATAAAAATACGGAATTTCTGTAACATTAATCATACATAATACATGAGTACCATAAATCATATTGGTGTTTTAACTTCAGGAGGCGATTCTCCGGGCATGAATGCAGCAATCAGAGCCGTTGTAAGAACAGCAACTTATCACAAAAAAAATGTAACAGGCATCATTGGCGGCTATAGCGGATTGATACAATCCAAAATGAAAAACATGCAAAGCCATGATGTTTCCAAAATTATACAATTAGGAGGTACTATCTTAAAATCGTCACGTTGTCCCGAATTTACAACCCCAGAAGGAAGACAGCAAGCCTATGAAAGCTTGCAACAGGCTCATATTGACGCATTGGTAGTTATAGGCGGAGACGGAACTTTTAGGGGGGCAACGGCTTTTGGCGAACAGTTCGATTTTCCTATTGTGGGCGTACCCGCAACCATTGACAATGATATTTATGGTACAGATTTTACCATAGGGTATGATACCGCATTAAATACGGTTGTACAAGCCGTTGATAAAATAAGAGATACTGCCGATTCGCACAATATGCTTTTTATGGTTGAGGTTATGGGGCGCGATGCCGGTTTTATTGCCTTAAACACTGCCATTGCTACAGGTGCGGAAACTACGCTTATTCCCGAAATTAAAACCAATGTTGCCGCTTTATGCGATTATCTGCGGTATGAACGCCGCAAGAATAAATCATCAGCCATCGTAATTGTGGCAGAGGGAGAAGACATCGGCACTACTTTTGAAATAGCTGCTCAAGTTAAAGAGATAATACCTGAATACCCAATCAGAGTAACCGTTTTAGGGCATATACAAAGAGGCGGTTCTCCTACCTGTAACGATAGGGTATTGGCTAGCAATCTGGGCTACGAAGCCGTCATGTCTCTGCTTCGTGGAGAACGAGGCGTTATGATAGGGCAGGAGAATAACAAAACGGTTTTAGTGCCATTTACAGATATAAACGGAAAGCATAAAGATATTGACCATAAGCTCTACGAAATGGCTCATATCCTTTCGTCATAAAAGCAGAGTTGCTTAAAATTCCATTTCTAACAGTTATGTATAGTTCTATATGATACTGCAAGGTTATCTTTACTCTTTGGTAATTTCACAAAAAATAGTGGAATTATCCACTTCATGCATCTTAGCATTGAGTTTATGTTTTGATGCCAATGCTAAAAAATCATTTGCGGAATAAGTTATGGCTTTAAATCCGTCCTTACATACAATAACCCCATCTTTTGTTTGCTCATAATCTATTTCGCCCAATAGCTTTTCATCAGCCTGCATTTGAAACCAATGTAGTCTGTCTTCCCATATCTTATCTGAGTAACTGGAAAATAAAACGATTCCTCCTTTTTTTGTAACCCTTAATGCTTCCGCTAATAATACGTAAGGGTCTTCTTTAAAAGCAGAAATGCCGTTTTGAATACAAATCGTTACATCAAACATATCGGCAGGAAAATTCAACGTTGCTGCATTCATCTCGTAAAATTGAAGATTATCAACCGTATTGTACAAGTTTTTAGCTAAGTCAATATTATCCGCTGAAATATCGATGCCTATTACTTTTTGGACTTTTCCAGCCAATTCGATAGCTTCTCTTCCATATCCGCAACCCAAATCTAATACAACATCCTTTGCCGAAAGCCTGCTTTGAATAAAATTTATCTCTTCCTGTAAAAGCTGCTGAATTCTCGGCGGTGCTATTGCATAGCATCTCTGTAGTTTATTTGCATTCAGGCTTTTTGAATAGTAGTTCATGCTTATTTTATTATATCGTGTATAATTCTAAGGTTTGGCGGCTTGGCTTACTGCCGAATTCTAAATTCGGCAAATATAAAAGAGCGGAAATGCAATTTCCACTCAACATCTAGCCAATATTTTATGATTGCTTATTAATTTAGTTGAATTAATATTTGTCACTTTCTTTAATCTTCAAATCAGTTAGTCTAAGAAGAAAATCACAACATTGATAGTAATTGCTTTCCTTATTAGGTGTCCATCTGTCAACTACATGGTACTTTTTGGCTATCTTTCCTTCTAAAATCCACTGAGAACCATCTTCTCCTCGCTCCATTTCATTAGTACTCATCCTCCAAAAATTAATTTGGTTAAGATGCTTTTGAAATTCATTCCAAATTTCTCTATCAATCTTCTTTTGAGTATTAACTGTTAATTCTCCAGGATCATAACCACCTGCTCCATTACATAATTTCCAGTATAATGTGTAAATGTCCCCATTTTTTTCTATTCTGATTGAAATAGGGTTGTGAAAAGTTCGTAACCATGTAAAACGATAGATTTCTTTCTCTGACTTGTCGGCGTAGAATATTGGTTCGTGCATTGCATATAAATTTTGAGAATACCAAGTATCAACAAATTTATCATGTCCCACATAAATTGAAGTATCTTTGAAAACCTCCAATGGGAAATAAAATTGTTTGTTGTTAGATGGAATAAATGCAGTGTCAATTGGTAAAAAATATTCTTTTATAACTGCAGTATCAATTGATATTGAATGTTCTGTTTTGGCTATCTTTGAGTTTTTATCATTTTGTCCTTGACAGGATGTCAAAAAGGATAAAAATAGGATAGCTAAATAAATCTTTCTATTCATTGTTTTTTATGTTTAAAATGTTGTCAATAATTGTTGTTAACAGTCTGTGGTTTGATGTTCTTGTAGGGTTGCTCTGCACAAACTTTCAAATTCCAACTTTTCCATGCCTAACAGCGAATCGCTTTTTAGGTGCAGTTTTGTAAATCTTCTGCTGTTCCTTTGATTGCAGGCTTAATGTCCAATGGTAAATTGTCTTTTACCATTTTTAGTGCTTCTTTTGCATTACCTATACCAATTAATACATTTTTGGCTGTTCTAACCTCAAATCTATTCTTATTAATCGGTGTTACAATTGGTGTGTCAGAAGTATATGGATATCCTGTACATCTACTAAAGCAAAGCCTCATTAAGCTGGTAAACGGAAATAATCTACTTACAATATTGTCTTTGACTGCAAGTTCAACGAATGGCTTAATGTCTTTTTTAGAACTGTCATTTAAAATTAAATCCCACTTATATGAAACTTCATTATTTTCGTCAAATGCTTTAGCTTCTTTATTTGCTGTAACGAATTGAAATTTTTCCACCAAAGATGTTGTGTCAACGTCTTTAGAAAGCCAATAAGTTAGGGCTTGAATAAGTTCATAAATATTATTGGTGCTTCCATGTGCAAGACATACTCCATCACGCCAAAAATCAGGTAAATAAAGCTTTTCTTTTGCTGCTATGTAAACTTGTGAAAAGCGTTTTTTGTTTTCAACTCTTGCATATGTGGTAGGAAGCTGCCTTATATTAATGCTTGATGAAGATCTGAGCGAAGAGTTTATTTTTGCAAACTCAATATCTAAAGCTTTTGCCAAACTTCCAACAGTGGTTATTTCTGGATATAAATCTCCTGTCATTTTAATAGTCTTTCTTTTTGCACCCAACAAAGGTAATTCAAAAATCGAAATACAGAAAACTATTGTT
>JAVBQU010000014.1:0-11671 GCA_031548675.1 Bacteroidales bacterium | reverse complement strand
AGGATAATACACAATAAGAAATATTTATCTGCCAATTATGAAACGAACATTTACCTATCAAGACGAAAAATCTAACAAGTTTTGGATGATTGAAATCAACGAAAACCAATTTACGGTAAGTTATGGTAAAATAGGAACTGCTGCTCAAACTTCGTCGAAAGCATTTGAGAATGCCGAAAAATGTTTGAAAGAAGCCGAAAAACTCATTGCCGAAAAAACAAAAAAAGGCTATGTGGAACAAGCCGCCGATACCAACTTTGCCGGAGAACCCAAAGCGGAAAAACCTTTACAAAAAGTAATTCGGGAGTTTACAGAATTAACGGCAATTCCCACCATTCAATTAAAAACCAAAAAAGCCCAAAAACCGCTAAGTCCATACACCAGCAAATTCGGCGGAATACCCTATCTGCCCCAAGGATTCAGTTATCCGGTAAGTACCAATTCTTACCCGGAATTTAACGACCCGAAAAATCCAAACCCTTTGAAGCTGCTGGCACAAATCAATTTTGAAGAAATGCCGCATTTGCCCGATTTCCCCGAAAAAGGCATACTGCAATTTTATCTCGACCCTAAAGATGATATGTGTGCTTCCGAAAACGATACCAACAGTTATAAAGTATTCTATCATGCCGAAGTAGACCATGATGAATCAACGCTGCAACAACCTCCTGCATTTGATTTAGACGAGGATGAAAATTATTTTCCGGTAGGTATGGGCGAATACGCGCTAACACCCATACTGACAACACAACCCATGACACCCTATGATTTCCACTTTGATAAATTGTTTATGTCTATTTTCAAAAAATATTTTACGGGAGAAGAATATGAAGATGCTGAAAGTTATCTTGATTTGGATGAATACGATGAAATCGCAGATAAACTTGACTCATTGGAACACCGTATAGGGGGTTATGCAAGCGGATCACAAGAAGATGCCCGGGAGGATGAAGCGGAAAAACACACTACTGTTCTTTTGCAAATAGACACGGATGATAAGTACGATGAAATTATGTGGGGAGACTGTGGTACGGGAACATTCTTTATCAAGCCCAACGATTTGAAAAAACGCAAATTCTCTGATGTTTTCTTCAATTGGGATTGCTGTTAATACCTGTAAAAAGGCTTCTGTCTTGTTGGGTTTAGTCACAGCCTAATGTGGTATATCCTCACAGCCCGATGTGACAGACTACCACAGCCTAATGTGACACCTCATCACAGCCTAATGTGACAGATTCACACCAAGAGATAAAGCAAAGAGCTTGGCTTTTGCCATTTTACAAAAAGATATATCGCTGTCATGTAGAACGAAGTCAATACATCCGCTTACTTCTGGTTATCAATGACTTTAATACACATCGCTGCTGTAAAAGCCAACCCCTAAATCCCCTAAAGGGGACTTTCCTAAAGTACATCTAGAAAACAACTTCCCTTTAGGGGTTGGGGGTAAAAACAATCATAAAAAATTTCAAACTGCCTCTTTATATTTTTAATACAACATGGCTGTTATATGTAAATATTATATCTTTGCGTATATTTATAAGTTATAGGCTATGTTGGAGACAGCCCGGCAAGACTATTACAAGATGAATTCAATTTATAAAATTTTGAAAGGAAAATAGATGACTGATGATTTGAAATTGTTAGAGAGAATCATGAAAGGAGAAAAAATTGGGTTTTACTGGTACACTCCTTCGATGTTAGAAGCCTTGAATCAGGTCTTCCTTACTCAAGATAATTTGACTTGTGAGCAAATTTTCAATTTTGCTCAATTGTTTAATTTTAATTTTCTGAGATATACTCCAATTATGCTGAATCACCAGAATTTTGCTAATTTTAAAAAGGCAAAAAAATTTCTGGAAATGGCGATCACATATGCCATTAAATATTCGAATCCGCTTGCTCTGGAATGGACTATCCTGAGCAAATGCGGGGTAAAAAAACATAAACCGCAGCTATATAAACCAACTCCAATGTGCAGTTGCCCAGATTGCATGGAAAAGTTGAATCAAATAGCTTCCGGTTCATATAAACAACAAGCAGAAACGCTTGCATCAACAAAAGAAGTAAGAGATCTTACAACAAAGGATTTAGGATTTATTTTCTGGGCAAATGAGCATGATGAAAAAGTCGAAATATTATTCTATGATAAAGAAAAAAACGCAGTCTGGGTAAAATGCGGAGTACCTGTTGAGGGTACTTATATCTTTGATGGAAAAGCTATCAAAACGCTTCCCGTGAAAAGGCTGACCGATTCAAATTGCATTGAAAGCGCAACAAGTATTGACGACTACGCGGTTCTATGGAGCGGAAAACATAAACATATGATCGTTCAACGATTCAATCATGTAATTCACTTTATGGTTGCACATTATGAAACGTTTTATGGTTCATATTTTATGGACACTAATTATTGGTTTGAAATGAATGGGCTGAATGAAGCGCTACAGCTATTCGAATCAATAACAGCGTCAAAGAATTTTACAAAACTAAAAACTGCTTGGTACGACCCGAAATATGGCATCATAATGCGTAAGTTTTTTGACACAAACAGAAATGATAAAAATAAATTAGGTTTTTACAGCTTAGGCATCGATGGAACTGATGTTATTGGAGGAAAGTATGAACGGCATCCATTGGATGAGAAACTAGTTCCTATTAAAAACTTCAAAACTGAAGAGCAAGCAATTTTATTTCTTAATTCGCTTGAATTAAAATATTTAAAAGAAGGGTTTGCATACGAACACTTCTTTTTTGCGAAATCTGATTTGAAAAATGAATAACAATATGTACCTTCTATGTATAATTTGTGATTAAAACCCCAGTTGCGCTCAGGTTGTGCCTAAGTCCAACTATTAAAAACAGGTTAAACCTGCTGTAATAACCGAGCAAAGAAATATTTGTGTAAATTTGTAAGTCTTTTCCTGTACAACAGCACATGCTGCGGACGCTAAACCACCAGAACAAGGAATCAAGTATTAACAACAAATTATGAAGATAGTATTATACATAAGTATTATGATTATTAATGCAGTGTCATTATTTCTTTTGCCACAGCTGCTTAAAAAAAGCACCTATATTATCAGCTTGTCAGCATCATTCGGGGTTTTAATGATTTTGCTCATAGGAGCCTATTCAGCCACAAAAATTTTCACATCCAACAGAGAAAAGCAACAAATAGAAACTGCAATAGTAGAAAAAACTCCAAACGATAAAGAACTATACGATTCTGTGCGTACAATCATGGTACAAAAAAACTATGCAGTAGCCGATGAGTTGATTACTTACGCAAATAACAGTCTAGGAGCAGGAGAACATACCGCTTCCGAAGTTGCAGTTCGGATAGATGAAATAATAACAGGGAAAGTAACCATTGAGCCTGTGCCTGCAGCACCAACACACAAAATGCCAATGGGTATTTCAAGAGATAGCTTTGACTTGATATTTATCACATTTATATCATTGCTGATTGTTGTTATACTCGGATTATTTATCCAATTGGCACATTTGATGGTCGACATGGTTATAGGTTTTCATACCACCTACAACGCAGCAAATCTTGCAAGAAATCCTATCAAATTCGCGATTGAAAATCGGGATACCATAAAATCCATATTCACTTACGGTTTCTTCTTAGGCAGTTTCATCATGTTCTATGGAGTCGTATTCAAGATGAAAATCTGAACAGCCGGAACCCTTTGTTGAGCATAATGCACTAACGAGGTAACATATAAAACAATTAAAAACAATGAAAAGGGAAGATCAATTTGGAATCAAAAAACCTAAAATCAGTACAAAATTAACCTTGGCAGCAAAACAACTGCGAGAGACTTTTGTAGAACAATTTGAATTATTAAAAGCAAATGGTTCACTAAAAAATGAATGGTGTTTTGCCTTATGCTCACATGAAACTAAGTTTGGTTTGTCGGCTTGCAATCAACATTTTCAAAAGACATATTATAATTTGCCTGATTTTAAATTTGATGATAAAAACAAACCCAAAACGGCTAAAGAACTAATGCAGCTTATGCAGTATGTTATTTATGAATTGTATGAAGAGGGTTATTTTTCCAATATTCCTGATTTAGATAAAGGACTTGGCATTGATACTTTGGTATGGCTTAATAACAGTGATAAATATATAAATGAATTTGTTCTTTTTGCTTTTAGCGATGAAAAGAAGATAATGGATTTTGGAGAGTTTACTGCGTTTCATTTGAATACCATTTACTCTGCTGTTTCCGAAAGCGACTTGAATGATATTCAAAGTGAAAAAATCAGTGCAATGGATATTGCTGAAAAAACAAGAAGCAAAGATTTTTTGTATCTAAAAGCTATTGATCTGTTAATTGATATTTTTGAAGGCCATAATATACTGCTTGAAAGCGGTAAATATATAAAAAACAAAGCCGGAAAGAAGATCGATATCGATGATGTTTTTGATACACCAGAAGGTGCTGAAATTCCGATAAATAACATAGCATATTTAACCTCTGAACAAGTTAAACAATCAGCAGAAGAACTCAACAAATACACCAAAAAGATATTCAAATCAAAATTTGATGCAGAAGCCGCCCGTGAAACAGCAGATGAGAATATGATGGAAATTGAAGAAATGAGTGACAATGAAATCTACGAATGTATGTGGACAGAGATTACTGCATTAAAGAAATACTTCAAAAAAGCGGCTGCACAGAACAAATGTCTATTTATTTGGGCAAATACTGAGTAAAAAGTACTACACCCTGCTAGACTTAGGCATACAGCCCAAGTCCGAATATTGAAGGTTGATTAAACCTGCAATAATGCTGCGACAGAGGCAGAACCTCTGCCGAACAGGGTCATCATACCCTTTAATGATTCCTAAGTATCATGAGGATTATGAAAAATATGATGCAGATCACAACGTAGCTAATACCACACCTAATGAAAAACCAGAAAGAAAGCCATAAAATGAATCAATCAAAAATCTGTAAATATATTTTGATGTTTATTATACTTGCACTTCAATTAACTTATACGCAATTGTTTGCAGTTAGTAATAATTCAAAGACCCTCTTCCTCTCTATAAATTATAAATGTGATAGTAGAGATTCTATGCCTATTTATAAAGATCCATTGGAAGCAGGTTGGCAAGAAATGAAGCACAATAGCTTGGATTTTCTAATCAATGATACGTCATATTACCCCTTTACCGTTTTTGATATTCACAAATACAAGCAAGGATATGGTATTTGGGCAACAACTCGATTGCATGATACCAATATATATGTTTATATAATATCAATAAAAGGAGAAAGTATTAAGACAGAAAAAGTAAAGCAAGGACAAACTTATAGGATGAATCTTAAACGATATTATGAACATCCATTAGCGACATCTGCGGAATTTAAACAAATATATGATGTGATGCTTAATGAAAAAAATGTTGGGATATTATCTATAGGACAGTTTTCATATTTATTTGTTACAAACAATTTAGTAGGGCTACATTATGTAGATTCAGTACAAGCGAATCCTTTGAAAAAACAAATATTAGATTACTCAACTAAGTTACAAGTATTCGTTAATTCATTTGTTAAAGCAATATCTTTTTCAGAAGATTCAATGTATTTATCTAATTATGTTGATACAAATTTGATAAAAAAGGCATTGAATAATTATTATGAAATTTATGGAGGTGTTCCGTTGTATGTATATAAGCGTCCTCCATCTAATATTGAGCATTATAATTGGAAACTTAATAGAATTAGTACATCAAGCTTTCAACCATTTTTTTGGGGAATGTTAAAGTATTTTTACAAATTCCCTTATTCTAATAATGAAATTGAGAATTATTGTTTCATAGAGGATGATATCGAAATGAAAGTTTTGCATTATGTAAATAATGTGTATACTATTAGATTAAAATGGAAGTTAAGTAGTTCGCAAAAGATGTATTACTATGCTATTATAACAGTTAAGCAAACTAATGATAGTTCATTTAAGGTTATAGGATTCAATAAGCCTCCTGATTATTGGAGATTTCTTAATTCAACGAATAGTTCCCCAGTTAAATAAATAGTTAGAGATAATTTACCAAATTGTATTTTTGTTATAAATTTCAATAATCATTGCATTTGTTTGTGATTTTGAATTATAAAAATAATGTTTATACATAATTATTACTGAAACGAAATACGACCTACTTTACAAAAAGCAAGTAGATATTGGAATTTAGTTTAGAATTAAAGCTATTTGATTTGGGCAAATACTGAGTAAAAGTACTACACCCTGCTAGACTTAGGCATACATCCCAAGTCCAAATATTGAAAGCAGGTTTAACCTGCAATAATACTGATACAAAACCACAAAAGAAAAGAGAGTGTTCAAAAAGTAAACTGAACACTCTCTTTCCTTTGAAAGACGAAAGAATACATTACTTGCTTTCTATCCAAGTTACAATTTCATCCGACATCGGCGTCGTTTTAGGTGAAATTGATTGGACTAAGTTGCCATTTTCGTCTATCAAAAATTTTTGGAAGTTCCATTGAACAGGAGCATCCATTTTTCCGTTTTTGCTCTTTTGAGTAAGCCATTGATAAATAGGATCCATGTCTTTTCCTTGTACCGAAATTTTATGCATCATCGGAAAAGTAACATTATAATTCGCTGTGCAAAATTCTTTAATCTCTTCTTCCGTACCCGGTTCCTGTCCCATAAAATTATTGGCAGGGAAAGCTATAATCGTAAACTTATCGCCGCCGTATTTGGTATAAAGCTCTTGTAATTCTTTATATTGAGGCGTTAATCCGCATTTAGAAGCCACATTTACCACCAAAACTTTTTTACCCTTTAGCGAAGCTAAATTAAAAGGCTTCCCATCAATAGTTTTAGTTTTAAAGCTGTACAAATTCTGGGTTTGAGCCCCGGCAGTTAAAACAGCTAATAAAAGCACCCATGTCAAATTTATATTTTTCATATCTACGTTATCGTTAGATGGATATATATAACAATTCTGAATTCATATTGTTTACTCAATAAAATAAGCCTTTACCATTACAGGCAGATGGTCGGAAAAAAACTTCCGGTTTTTAGAATCCGACAAAACCCCGTATTTCAAAATCCCTACCCTATCATTTACAAATATATAATCAATTCTGTTTGTCAATTCCGAATTATAATCAAAATCATTATACGTTCCATCAGGTCCGTAAGGTGTGGTTTGGCAAATGGTTTTCGAATCATGCAAGTCCTTGCTCATAATTTGTATCGGCTCATCTGTTGGAACAGCATTAAAATCTCCGGTACAAATTACAATGCCCTTTCCGGCTATTTTATGAATTTGTTTCAGCATCAGCTTTGCAGACTCACGCCGGGCAACAGCTCCTTCGTGGTCAAAATGAACATTAAAAAAATAGAATTCTTTTTTCGAATTAAAATCTTGGAACTTAGCCCATGAACACAATCGGTTACAGCATTTAGCATCCCAGCCCTTACCCGGTATGTTGGGGGTTTCGCTCAACCAAAAATTACCCGAATCCAGAATCCGGAAACGATCGTTTCTATAGAAGATAGCCGAATGTTCCCCGGCATCCTTTCCATCGTCACGCCCTACTCCTACATAAGAATATTCTTTCATTTCGAGCAAATCATTCAATTGGTCGGTATAGCCTTCCTGTGTGCCAAAAATATCAAATCCATGAAATTGTACCAAAGCCTTTACATTATCCTTTCGATAAGTCCATGCATTATCCTTATCCCCTGTGTTGTTATACCGAAGATTATAAGTGCCGATAATCAAGCTGCGGGTTGATTGGGCAAAACCCATATTTGACCCAATAATTACCAATAAAATCAAGAAATACTTTTTCATATCCATCCTTATTTATAGGTTCGTAAATTTATATCGTATTATAAGAAAAAACCACCCCAAAGACTTTGAGATGGTTTAATTCAAAACTATCTTTAATTATTTTTCTTTCTTGGCAAAAAGCACCATTTTAATTTGCAGCTTATTTCCAATATTAATAACATCTACAACCTGCTGTAAACTTAAATCCTTATCTGCCTGCAACACTACGTTCATTTCCTCACTCTCTTTCTTGGTGTTTACAAGCTGGGCTAATACAGGTTCAATTTGGTCAAAAGGCACTTCTTTATTATTAATGTAATAATGCAGATCTTTAGTGATTGCCATTTGCACGGTTTTTTTCATGGTTACATTCTTTGCCGCAGATGCTTTGGGAAGCATCAATTTAATAGTCGACGGCGTAACCATAGTAGATATGATTAAGAAAAATAACAGCAAGAAAAACATAATATCATTCAACGATGACGTATAAACTTCTGCCGTTCTGCTCTTTCTTCGTTCTATTTTCATGTATTTACAATTTTAAAGCATTATAAACTAGCATTGGTAAAATAATAATTACCTGTTCTTTTTAAAGAACCGAATGCTTTTTAATATTTCATTAGAATCTTTTTCCACTTGATTTATAATGCGGTCTATCCTGCTGTTTAGAATATAGTAACCCGCATAAGCTACGATACCAACCAAAAGCCCTGCACCGGAACAAATCATTTTTTGGTACAATCCATCAGAAATGGTTGCAATATTCAAATCGTTAGTTTTAGCAATGTTATAGAATATTTTAATTACACCAAAAATCGTTCCCAAAAACCCTAACATCGGAGCAATCGCAGCCGTAATTCCTAAATAATTCATTCTTAACTCCAATCTGTTAATCTCCTGACGGGATTCTATTTGAATGGCTTCTTCGATTTCTTCTAAATCCTGATCTATTTCTACAACTCCAGCATTAGCTACCCGTGAAGAAGAAGTATTTAAATCTGAACAAAACTTAGACGCTTTTTCCATTTTTTGCTCCGCGATAAGTTCGCTTACATGCGAAATCCACATTTTATCTTTATTTTTGGCGTTTTTTAAAACCAGCCAACGCTCAATAATCACATACACAGCCAAAAAAAGTAAAAGAATAATAGGTACTAAAACCCATCCCCCTTTCATCATAAGGGTGAAAAAATTCTCTTGGATTACTTGGCTTTCCGGAGCCGGAGCCGCTGTAGGAGTTGAAATACCTGTTGCTTGCAGAAAGATGAATAACAAGTTCATAGAAATTAATTTTTTATCTGTTTAAATTACTATCATTTTTATAAATACAATCATGATGCTAATTGCTATGTAGCACAATGTAGTATAGATTTTGCAAATCTACATAATTTTTTCTGACAAGAATAATATATTTATCCCCAAGCATTTTGTGTACAAAAAGAATGTCGTTTATTGAAAGACAGTTGTAAAATCACATTATTAGCCTTAATTTTGTGGGTTTGTTTTATACTAAACACATAATATGCATTATAGGCTTCCGCCGATAAAATACATTTCATGGATTTTATTCTAACAAGCAGGAAAGGCGGATTTGACTTAAATTAAATTGAAAGAGCCAATGCATTTACTTAATAAAATAGACCTAAGGTATTACTAATAAAGAATTTGATGGGATTTGAATTGAAAAATATAGACATGCTTAGTTTTTCGGAATTGGGAGCCGAAAATGCGGAATTTATTCCTTTACTTTCTTCAGAAGAAGAAGAAAATATGAGTTCGGAAGAAATTCCAGAATCGCTCCCCATACTGCCTCTAAAAAATATGGTGTTATTTCCCGGAGTTGTAATGCCCATTACAGCCGGAAGAGATAAATCCATTCGGGTTATAGAAGAAGCTTACCGCAACAAAACGTCTATAGGAGTTGTAGCTCAAAAAGATAGAAATAGCGAAGATCCTGATTTTGACGGACTGTACACGGTAGGAACTGTAGCCCATATTTTGCGTACACTCAAAATGCCTGACGGCAATACAATGGTGGTTATACAAGGTAAACAACGTTTTCGGATGCTGGAACCTATTGCGACAGAGCCTTATTTAACAGCCAAAGTAGTACGCGAAGCTGATCCTATTCCCCAATCGAGCGAAATTTTTGATGCCATGATAGCCACTATTAAAGATTTGGCTGTACAAGTTATCAATGTCAATCCGAATGTTCCTCAAGAAGCTTCGTTTATTATCAAAAACATAGACAGCCCCCGTTTTCTGGTAAATTTTGTTTCTTCCAATCTGCATGTCGATACCATTGAAAAACAAAATATACTCGAGATTAGGGATTTGGAAGAAAGAATAAAAGTTGTGATTGAACACTTAAGTAAAGAATTACATCTTTTAACCCTCAAAAAAGAAATACAAAATAAAGCCAAAGGCGATATTGATAAACAGCAACGCGATTTTTTCCTGCACCAGCAACTGAAAACGATTCAGGAAGAATTAGGCGGAACACCCGGCGAAGAAGAAGTTAACACATTAAAAGCTAAAGCCGAAAAGAAAAAATGGACAAAATCGGTACAAGAAGTTTTTGAAAAAGAACTTCAAAAATTACAACGCATCCACCCAAGTGCTCCTGATTATTCTGTTCAACTGAACTATTTGAACATCTTGCTCGACCTGCCTTGGAACGAATGTACCAAAGATAATTTTGATTTACAGCATGCCCAAAATGTATTAGACAAAGATCACTTTGGCTTGGATAAGGTAAAAGAACGTATTGTAGAATATATTGCGGTTCTTAAACTGAAAAAAGATATGAAATCTCCCATACTTTGTTTGGTAGGACCTCCGGGGGTTGGAAAAACTTCTTTGGGAAAATCAATCGCTGAGGCTTTAGGCAGAAAATATATCAGAATGTCGCTGGGCGGCTTACGCGACGAAGCTGAAATACGAGGACACCGCAAAACGTATATCGGAGCTATGCCCGGACGTATTATCCAAAATATCAAGAAAGCCCAATCTTCGAATCCGGTTTTTGTATTGGACGAAATTGATAAAATTATGGGAATGTCACACAACGGCGACCCGCAATCTGCCTTGCTCGAAGTATTAGATCCTGAACAAAATACTACTTTCCATGATAATTATCTGGAGATTGATTATGATTTATCCAAAATCCTTTTTATCGCTACGGCTAATTCGTTAAGCAATGTACATCCTGCCCTTAAAGACAGAATGGAAGTGATTGATGTATCGGGTTATATAGAAGAAGAAAAACTAGAAATAGCCAAACGGCATTTAGTACCCAAGCAATTAAAAGAACATGGCGTAAAACCGAAGCAATTGGAAATCAGCGATGCCGTAATACGTAATGTGATAGAAAATTACACCCGTGAATCAGGTGTCCGCCAATTGGAAAAAAGCATCGGAAAAATTGTCCGCAAAAAAGCTATAGAAATTGCCGGTAAAAGCACGGTAAGCATAGATGTAAAAATTGAAGATTTACGAGATATGCTGGGCTTGCCGATTTTCGATCATACTAAATCATTAACTAAACCCGAAATAGGTGTAGTAACAGGCTTGGCATGGACAGCCGTAGGCGGCGAAATTCTATTTATAGAAGCCAGCATCAGCCCAAGCAAAGGAAAAGGTTCTCTTACCATGACCGGAAACTTGGGCGATGTGATGAAAGAATCGGCTACTTTGGCTTTCGAATATTTAAAATCTCACACAGACTTGCTTGGTATTTCAACCGAAGACTTGGAAAACAGCAATGTTCATATTCATATTCCCGAAGGGGCTACGCCTAAAGACGGACCTTCTGCCGGCATTACCATGGCTACCGCT
>JAVBQU010000015.1:0-41327 GCA_031548675.1 Bacteroidales bacterium | reverse complement strand
TTTAGCAGAAACAGGTTTAAAACAAGCTGATTTTGTAGCCGTAGGTTCTCACGATACGGCAAGTGCTGTAGCTGGGATTCCGGCACAGGGGGAAAACTGGGCATATTTAAGTTCAGGAACTTGGTCGCTGATGGGTATCGAAAGTGATATGCCGATTTTAACACAAGAGGCTTTCGAAAATAATTTTACAAACGAAGGCGGAGTAGGCAATAAAATCCGGTTTTTGAAAAATATTACCGGCATGTGGATTTTGCAACAGCTTAAAAAACAATGGGAAAAAGAAGGATTTACTGAAAGCTATGCCGATTTAGTAATTATGGGTTCAGAAGCTCGTCCATTTGTTTGCCTGTTGGATGTAGACCATCCGTTGTTTGCCCATACGCTCAATATGATAGAGGCTATTAATCAATATTGTACAAATACAAATCAATCTCAGCCTCAAAGCAGGGGTGAATATGTGCGTGTAGTATTAGAATCATTGGCTTTTAAATATCGGCTTACACTAGACCAGATAAAAACATGTACCGGAAAAACGATTGATTGTTTGCATGTGGTGGGCGGAGGCTCTCAAAATACATTGCTGAATCAATTTATTGCCAATGCTTTACAAATCGAAGTAAAAGCCGGTCCGGTAGAAGCCACTGCCTTGGGCAATATTATGATGCAAGCCATTGCTAAAAAAGAAATTGCTTCGGTTGAAGAAGGTCGAAAATTAATTCAACAATCGGTTTGTCCCCAATCTTATTTTCCCGAAAAATTATAAACTTTTCCAGTAACGGAATGATTTTAAGTCACACCGTTGCTAAGATATGGACAACCTCTTAGTATAAAGGTCAAAAATGAATAAAAATCAAAAGGACGGCATTAAAATTTTTGAGAATCAAAAAGTCCGTTCACTATGGGATGCTGAAACCGAAAAATGGTATATTTCCATTGTGGATGTGGTTGGAGTATTAACAGAAAGTATTGACCCTGCGGCATATTGGAGAAAATTGAAGCAACGCTTGAAAGAAGAGGGAAATGAAACCGTGACAAACTGTCACGGTTTGAAAATGCTTGCTCCCGATGGAAAAATGCGATTAACCGATGTAGCTGATGTAGAGCAACTTTTTAGGCTTATTCAATCTATTCCTTCACCAAAAGCAGAGCCGTTTAAGATTTGGTTGGCGGAAATTGCCCGCGAACGTTTGGAAGAAATTGATGACCCTGAATTGGGAATTGAACGTTTGATGGAATATTACCATCGTAAAGGATATTCCGAAAGTTGGATTAACCAACGCCTAAAATCTATTGAGGTTCGAAAAGAACTTACCAACGAATGGGAACAGCGTGGAGTAAAGAAAGGTCAGGAATTTTCTTCTCTTACTGATATTATTACAGTGAGTTGGGCTGGGATGACAACCAAACAATACAAACAGTATAAAGGATTAAAAACAGAAAGTTTACGAGATAATATGACCAATCTCGAATTAGTATTAAACATGCTTGCCGAAGCCTCAACCACCGAAATATCGAAAGAAAAACAGCCGCACACATTTGCCGAAAATGCAAAAATTGCGAAACAAGGCGGTTCTGTTGCTGCCGCCGCTCGCGAAAAATTAGAATTGGAATCGGGTAAGAAAGTGGTTTCCAAACTCAATGCCCAAAACTTGAGAACTATCGAAAAAAATAATTGATAAACCTTGAATTTAAAATAATTATGGAAGAAAATAACAAAAGAAAATCATTGCTTAGTAAGCCCGGAGGAGGCTCTTATCTTGTCCCTTTTATTTTGATTACCAGTTTGTTTTTGCTATGGGGCTTTGCCCATAGCTTGTTAGATGTGCTTAACAAACATTTTCAGGATACTTTGCATCTTACCAAAGCCCAATCGGGAGCGGTGCAAGCTTCTGCTTACGGAGCTTATTTTTTGATGGCAATTCCGGCAGGTTTTGTCGCTCGAAAATTCGGATATAAAATCGGAATATTGATCGGACTGGCATTATTTGCCTTAGGTGCTTTTTGGTTTGTACCGGCAGTAGGAATCAATCAATTTTGGGCATTTCTTTTAGGCTTATTGGTTCTGTTTTTCGGACTTACTTTCCTCGAAACAGTAGCAAATCCTTATACTACGGTTTTAGGACCTCCTGAAACAGCGGCAAGCCGTATTAATTTTTCGCAAACATTTAATGCAATTGGTTGGATTTTAGGCCCATTAGTGGGTTCTATCCTTATCTTTAAAAATGATACAGGAAAATCACCATTTACCTTATTCGGAGAGACTTTAGAAAAACTTTTTTGCGGAGTAAAAGAGGTTGCTCAAAGCGCTGCCGAAACGGTTTCTCAGGTTGCAGTGACAACTCACTCCGATAATTCAAGTTTAATATATCCTTATGTGAGCTTGGGAATAGTGGTAACATTAGTGTTGGTTTTATTTTTCTTTACCAAACTGCCAGAAGTTTCTGCTCATAACGATCATGGAGCCAATGATTCAGATGGTGGAATTAAATCTATTAACAAACCTCTTATCAAGCAAAAGCATTTTGTATTTGCTGTAATTGCACAGTTTTTATATGTAGCTGCTCAAACCGGAATCGGAAGTTTCTTTATCAATTATACGGTAGAAGTCAAAAATTTGGGCATTACCGAAATGCAGGCAGGTATTTTGTTAGGTTTAGGAGGAATGGGAATGTTTGCTATCGGGCGATTTACGGGAAGTATGGCTATGCGTTATGTAAAGCCCGGAACTTTACTAGGCATTTTTGCTTTGGTAAACACTGTTCTTATGGCTGTTGCCGCATTCAGCCATTCTAATATTGGAATTATTGCTCTTATTTTCAGCTATTTATTTATGTCTGTAATGTTTCCTTCCATTTTTGCATTGGGATTAAGAGGATTGGGAGACAAAACCAAATCGGCTGCGTCAATTTTGGTTATGACGGTTGTAGGAGGAGCTATTTGTCCTGCTTTAATGGGACTTATTGGTGATAAAGTGGGGATGAGTGTAGGCTTTATTATTCCTTTACTTTGCTTTGCTTATGTTTCTTTCTTTGGATTTATCGGCAGTAAATTTGAAAGAGAAAAGGCATAAATCATTAATTTTAAGATAAAAACTTTCTCATTTGCAGGGTTTTTCGTACATTTGCAAATTCTAAAACAAGGCGTATTAATTTTATTATTGAGTAGTAAAGATGCTCAAATTCAAATTTTTATAAAACAGAAATGAACATTACAAGACAAGATTTAGGCGATTTAACAGCAAGTTTACAACTTGATATTCAAGAAAGCGATTATAGCGAAAGAGTAAAAAAGATTTTGAAGGATTATCAAAAGAAGGCTCAAATGCCCGGTTTCCGTCAAGGAAATGTACCTTTTGGAGTTATTCAAAAAATGTATGGAAAAGCTGTTTTGGGTGATGAAATATTCAAAATGATTGACGAAATGATCGGCAATTATTTGATGGAAAATAAAGTAGAAATTTTAGGTTCGCCCTTGTCTGATGAAGAAAAAACAGGAGTTATTGATTGGGATAAACAAAAAGATTTTACTTTCCATTTTACCATAGCTTTGCAACCTGAAATTAAATTGGATTTGAAAAAAACTAAGGCTACTTTGTATGAAGTAGAACCTGATGATGCCAAAGTGGATGAAATGGTAAAAAATTACCAACGCCGTTTTGGTGAAATTTCAGACCCTGAGGTTGCCGGAGAAAAAGATATGGTTTATGGAACTATTACCGAACTGGATGATGCAGGACAACCTAAAGCTGAAGGTATTAAAACTTTTACATCTATCAATATTGATACAATAGCCCAAAAAACTATTCAAAAGAAATTTATTGGAGCTAAAAAAGAAGATGTTATTGTATTTAACATAGCAAAAGCTTTTAAAACAACAGAAGAAATAGCGCAGCATCTTCGCATTGACAGAGAGAAAGCAGAAACACTTAAATCTGATTTCAGCCTTGAGATTACAGGTATATCACATGTAGAAGAACTTCCGGTAGATAAGGATTTATTTGCAAAAGCATTTCCGAAAGATAAAATTAAAAACGAAACCGAATTCAGAAACAAAATTAAAGAAACGATTGTTATAGAATATCAACGCACAATCGATTATAAGTTTTTGGATGAAGCAAGTCAGGCTTTGATTAAAAAAGCAAACTTAACCTTGCCGGATGAGTTTCTGAAACGTTGGCTGAAAGAAACCAATAAAGAACTTACTGTTGAACAAATTGAAAACGATTATCCAAAATATCGCGATTCAATGGTATGGCAGTTGATTGAAAATAAGATTATCAGAGATAACGAAATTTCAGTTAAAAAAGAAGATGTAAAAAATTATCTGAAAGAATTTGTAATCCCTAATTACTTTCCGGTTGAAGAAGGAAATGAAGAGCAAGAACAACAAGCAGATATGTTTGCCGAATCAATGATGAAAAGCGAAAAAGATGTAAAACAAATTTACGATTATCTTTACGACAAAGCATTGACAGATATGCTTAAACAGCAAGTTGCAGTTACTGCTGAAAAAGTGAGCATTGAAGAATTTACCAAGATTTTGGAAAAGAAAAAATAAGAAAACGTTTATACAAATATTAATTCGTAATTCAAACCCTAGCAGGGGGTAAAAATCCTGTTAGGGTTTTTAATAACAATAAGATTATGACAGAATTTGAAAAATATGCTATCAAGCATCAAGGTATCAGCAGTCTTACCATGCATCGTTATAATTCAATGGTAAACAGTTATATCAGTCCTACCATTATCGAAGAGCGTCAATTGAATGTAGTAGCGATGGATGTATTTTCGCGATTAATGATGGACCGCATTATCTTTTTGGGAGTTCCTATTTATGATGAAGTAGCCAATATTATTCAAGCTCAATTGCTATTTTTGGAATCTGCCGACCGCGAAAAAGATATTCAAATTTATTTGAATACACCGGGAGGTTCGGTTTATGCCGGCTTAGGAATCTACGATACCATACAATATATCCAACCTAATGTAGCCACTATTTGTACCGGAATGGCTGCTTCGATGGGAGCTATATTATTATGTGCCGGAGCAAACAAAAAAAGAACTGCTTTAGAACATTCTCGCATTATGATACATCAACCGATGGGAGGAGCTGAAGGTCAGGCTTCCGATATGGAAATTACGGTACGTGAGATTCAGAAATCCAAAAGAGAATTGTACGAGATTTTGGCAAAACATACAGGTCAGGAATACGATAAAATTGTGAAAGATGCCGACCGCGATTACTGGATGACAGCCCAAGAAGCTCTTGAATATGGTATGATTGACGAAGTTTTGAAGAAAGATAAAGCAAAATAATAAGATTGCATTTTATATAAAAAGGAGGATAGAGATTGATTCGTTCAATAACTATTCTCCTTTTTGTTTATTTTTGCAATATAATTTTTTAAAATGGAAAACTCTTTTTTAAATATCTATAAACAAAGCTCTGTTGTACGCCAAATAGCAGAGAAACTGAATAAAGAAAAAAATGTTCGTATTGGATTACAAGGCTTATTAGGTTCTTCTTATGCGGTTTTGGCGGCTGCGGTTGCTACTCAGGACGATTATTCGCATTTTATTGTTTTAAATGATAAAGAATCGGCTGCTTATTTTTTCAATGATTTGGAAAATTTGCTGGGCGAGCAAGGATTGGATTTTACACAGAAAAACATACTGTTTTTTCCCGTATCCTATAAACGTCCGTATGAAGTGGACGAAATCAACAATGCTAATGTTTTACTGCGTTCAGAAGTGCTTACACGCTTGAATGCAGGCAAAAAAACTATGGTGGTAACCTATCCCGAAGCCCTTTCGGAGAAAGTGATTTCGCAAACCGTTTTATCCAAAAATACCTTGAGTTTGCAGGTTGGCAAAGGCGTATCTATGGATTTTGTTACCGATGTTTTGATAGAATATGGATTTAATCATGCTGATGTAACCATAGAACCCGGCGAATTTTCTGTTCGCGGCGGGATTGTCGATGTATTTTCATTTTCAAATGATTATCCGTTTCGTATGGAGTTTTATGGAGATGAAATAGAAAGTTTACGAACTTTCGACCCTGAAAATCAGCTTTCGCGTGAACATCTTTCCGAAATAACCATTATTCCGGATATTCGAAATGAAGAAATTATTCAGCAGCGTACCTCTATTTTTTCTTATTTAGGCTCGCGTGCTGTAGTTTGGCTCGAAAATCCCGATTTGGTTACTGATTGTCTCGACCACGAATTTGAGAAAATGCAGAAAGCCTATGATAGCTTGGATAAAACTGTGGTTAAGCGTAGTACACCCGACGAGCTTTTTATCAATGCGTCTGCATTTTTGAAGGAAATAACGAGTATGCATTGCATTGAGATAGGCTCTAAAAGCCTGTTTAAAGAAAGTGAAATATTTTTGTTCAATATTTCTTTACAACCTGTTTTCAATAAGAATTTCGACATTTTAATTGAAAATTTGGCATCTTATGGCGAGAAAGGCTATAAAAATATTATTTTTTCGGAAAATATAAAGCAAACCCAACGTTTGCAAACCATTATACAGGAAATAGGGGAGCATAAGGAAACGCTGCCACCGCTTGCATTATATTGTCCTGAATTTGAAAAGTTCGCTTTGCAGAACGGATTTATTGACCATGATTTAAAAATAGCTTGTTATACTGATCATCAGATTTTTGAACGTTATCACCGATACCGGATAAATGATGCCCAGCAAACCAAAGAAGCTCTTACTATCAAAGACCTCTATAACATTAAGCCCGGCGATTATATTACGCATATCGATCATGGAATCGGGCGTTTCGGCGGATTGGAAAAGATAGAGGTAAACGGAAAAATACAGGAGTCCATCCGTTTGATTTACAAAGAAAACGATGTTTTATATATCAGCATACATTCCCTGCACCGCATCAGCCGTTATACAGGTAAAGAAGGAATTGCTCCTACTTTGCACCGCTTGGGAAGCAATACATGGAGTAATCTCAAAAATAAAGCCAAGCAACGGGTTAAGGATATTGCCAAAGATTTGATTAAACTTTATGCGCAGCGCAAGGCATCTAAAGGCTTTGGGTTTTCAGCCGATAATTACTTGCAAAATGAATTGGAAGCCTCATTTTTTTATGAAGACACACCCGACCAACTTAAAGCTACACACGATATAAAACAGGATATGCAAGCCGATTTTCCGATGGATAGATTGATATGCGGTGATGTAGGTTTCGGAAAAACAGAATTGGCTGTTCGGGCGGCATTCAAAGCGGTATGCGATAGCAAACAGGTAGCTATTTTGGTTCCGACTACGGTTTTGGCTTTACAGCATTACAAAACTTTTTCCGACCGATTGGCGAATCTGCCTTGTAAAGTAGCTTATATCAATCGTTTTCGGAGTGGAAAAGAAAAGAAAGAGATTGTAAAAGAATTAGCCGAAGGCAAGATAGATATTCTGATAGGAACGCACAGGATTGTGAGCGGCGATGTGAAATTTAAAGACTTAGGCTTATTAATTGTAGATGAAGAACAAAAATTCGGGGTAGCGATTAAGGAAAAACTCAAGCAGATGAAAGTGAATGTAGATACTTTAACCTTGACAGCTACGCCTATTCCGCGTACCTTGCAATTTTCGTTGATGGGAGCGAGGGATTTGTCTATTTTGCGGACTCCACCTGCAAACCGTTACCCTGTTCAAACAGAAATACATTCTTTTAGCGAAGATTTGATTGTAGAAGTGATAGGCAGAGAGCTTTCCCGGGGCGGACAGGTATTCTTTGTTCACAACCGGGTGCAAAATATTAATGAAATAGCCGGAATAATACAACGCCTGATTCCGGATGCCAGAATCGCTATTGGTCATGGACAGATGGACGGCGATAAATTGGAAACGGTTTTGATGGATTTTATCGAAGGCGAGTATGATGTGTTAGTGGCAACTACCATTGTCGAAAACGGCTTGGATATTCCGAATGCCAATACCATTATTATCAACGATGCTCATCATTACGGTTTGAGCGAACTGCATCAATTGCGGGGACGTGTAGGTCGTTCAAACAAAAAGGCATTTTGCTATTTGCTTTCGCCTCCGCTTTCGGTACTTACCGATGAGGCACGGAAACGCTTGCGGGCTATCGAAGAATTTGCCGAAATAGGCAGCGGCTTTAATATTGCCATGCGGGATTTGGATATACGCGGAGCCGGTAATATTTTAGGAGCCGAGCAAAGCGGTTTTATTTCCGATATTGGCTTCGATATTTATCAAAAAATCCTGAACGAAGCTATGGAGGAACTGAAAGAAACCGAATTCAGCGATTTGTATGAAGAAGAAATCAAAAATAAATCCTACATTAAAGATTGCACCATTGAAACTGATTTGGAAATTCTGATACCCGACGGTTATGTTTCAAATATTGTAGAACGGATGGCTTTGTATAAAGAATTGGATGGTTTGCAAACCGATGAAGAACTAGAAAAATACAAAAGCGTATTGACAGACCGTTTTGGCAAATTACCCATGCAGACTGAAGAATTGATACGAGCTGTTAAGCTTCGCGAATTAGCTAAAATGATTGGGTTCGAAAGGCTGATTTTGAAGCAAAACAGGCTTACGGCTTATTTTATCTCCGATCCGGAATCAACGTATTTTCAATCGGAACAATTCGGTAATATTATAGAATATCTAAAGAATAATCCGATAAGATGTGCCATGAAGGAAAATAAAGGGAAATTATCGTTTACGATTGATAAAATCCCCACCATCAGCGAGGCTATTGCTTGCTTATCAAGATTAGGATAGAATAGATATGAAAAAGGCAATTTGGAATTTCCAAATTGCCTTTTTCATATCAGATGGGAAGCATTATTGCTTTTTCATCGTCATCATCATTTTTAGTTTAGCTTCGAGCAAAGCCAGCTCTTCTTTACTTTTACGGATTTTCTGCTCAAATTCTTTTTTCAGTAAATCGGCTTGTTTCGATTGGGCAAAAAAACCGATATTATTTTCCCAAGTAGCTAAATCTTCTTTAATTTTGGCTATTTTGTTCTGTAATAAAGGTCTTTCTTTGCTGAGGCGTTGGTCTCTTTCTTCCGGCTCTAACATTTCGAATTGTGCCCGAAGTGTTTCGCTTTGGTTGATTTTCAGTTTTTCAAACAATTCGTTTACAGCTTCTCTATAGGCTTTTTGTACCCTTTCTTTTTCGTTGATAGGAATATAACCTATGTTGGTAAAGGCACGTTGAAATTCTTTCAAAGCATTTAAATTCGCATTTTTATCTTCTGCCATTTGGTATTGCTTCATCTGAGCAATAATATCTTCTTTGGCTTTCAGATTTTCTTCTTCCAACCCTTTTATATTGCTGAAAAATTCGGCTTTGTTGGCAAAGAAAGTGTCGCAGGCAGCACGGAAACGTTCCCATATTTTCTCAACATGTTTACGAGGTACAGGTCCTATTTCTTTCCATTCTTTTTGCAATTCTAAAAGTTCACGTGTAGCTTGTTTCCAGTCATTACGTAAAGCAATGGCTTCCGCTTGCAAACATAAATCTACCTTACGATTATAATTGTCAGATTGTTCATCCTTTATTTTATCAAAATATTCTTTTTTCAAGGTAAAGAATGAATCTAAAGCAGATTTGAAACGATTCCAAATAGCATCGTTTTCTTTGCGTGCCGCCATTCCGATAGTCTTCCACACTTTGAGCATTTCGTTCAATTCATCGGTAGCAGCCTGCCAATCTCTGATAAGCTTAAATTCGCGGGTAAGCACTTGTTCCGCATTATCGCAAAGAGCGGTTTTAGCTAAAAGGTTATTTTCAAATTCGCCGCGCATCTTGTCGTAATACTCCTGACGACGGAGGTTGATTTGATCCGATACCGTTTTGAAACGTTCCCAAAGTTCATCTTTTTTATCCATAGGAACAGGTCCTATTTCTTTCCATTTTTCGTGATATTCCTGCAAGGCTTTAAACGACTTATTGAAAGAAGATTCCAAAAGTAATTCTTCAGCTTTTTCGCAAAGTTCCAATTTAGCTTCCATATTTTTACGGAGGTCTAAATCACGCAGTTCTTTATTGATTTTAACCTTGTTAAAAAATTGTTCAACCAAAAAATGGTATGTATTCCATAAATCATTTACAGCTTCGCGGGGAATAGTGCCTATTTCTTTCCATTTTTCTTGTATTGCATGGAAATCATCATAGGTTTTTTTGAGTGTTTCATCCGAATCAATCAAGACTTTCAATTCTTCAAGCAAAGCTTGTTTTTTCTTTAAATTTTCTTGCTTGATACGCTCTTGTTCATCTAAATATTTTTGACGTTTATCTTTATATTGAGTATAAATTTTTCTGAAACGCTCTTCAGTGGCATCGGCTTGAGGTGTAAATTCTTCTTTTACACCGCCATCTAATATATATTGTTCAAATAGTTTTTGTCGTTCAATTTTGTTAAGTTCCAAGTAAGCAACCTTAATCAAAGAAACACGGTTTTTGATTTCGATAATATCCTGATTTGAAACCAATTCTTCCATTTGAGCTACCAATTCCTCGCGCGACATATTTTTATAAGCTTCATCGTTTTGCTCAATGGCTGCAATTTCTTCCTCTTCTGTAACTGCTTCGTGTTCTTCGGCTTCAATAGCTTCTATACTGGGCGTTGCTTCAATGGGAGCTTCTACCGGACTTACTTCTGCAATTGTTTGTTCAGCTGCAACTTCTATCTTAGAAGTTTCTTCTTTTGTTTGAATATTGGCTGGAATTTCTTCCTGAGCAGTTTCAGCCAAAGGTTCTTCCGGTTTTTCCGGTTCCTCAACAACTTCTGTTTGTGCGGTTTCCTCTACATTTGAGATAGATTCTACAACAGTTTCTGTTAATACTTCTTCTTCAACTTTAGCAACTTCTGCTTGTACAGGTTCTTCCGTTGTAGAAATTTGTTCTGCAACAGTTTCTTCTACAGAAATTTCAGGAGCATGGTTCTCCTCTTGATTAAGAATTTCAGATGTTTGTACAGTTTCTTGTTCTTGTACAGGATTTTCTTGTTCGCTTTGCGATAATTTAGTTAAATCATCCATAATGTTTGGTTTTTAACCCTTCCGAATAATTCGGAATTCGAATTAGTAAGAATTAATTTGTTTTTAGTATTTTATCTCTATACGTAGAGATTGATAAATAGATGCTAATTATGATTTTTAATAAATTCTTCTTTGGTATTTTTAGGAA
Organism: Bacteroidales bacterium; assembly: GCA_031548675.1. GTDB lineage: Bacteria > Bacteroidota > Bacteroidia > Bacteroidales > P3 > JAVBQU01. The sequence goes on along the minus strand of JAVBQU010000015.1, from coordinate 30,131 downwards.
TAATGGTTGAACGTTGGTATGTAGCCGTTTCGCTGAATAATACCCGATAGGTAATATGTCGCTTGGCAAACGAAGCTCCCACCGATTCGTGCAAAGCGCGCATTTTAGGATTAAAATCCCCTACCCACGAAAGTTCAATCTCGGTGTACCATGGTTTGGTATCCATTACTTTTTGCAAATGCCAAAAAATTCCCGACTCTACACCTGCCTTTTGAAACTGAGGAACAATGCCCATAATCAAAATGCGTGCACGTGTAATAGTCTTCTTTTGCTTCAGATAAATAAACTTTAATTTATTCCATACATGTAATTTCCCATTCAAATGCTTGAAAATTTGATTTACATCAGGAAACATAATTAAAAATGCAATAGGTTTGCCTTCATGATAGGCAAACCAAATAAACTGTTCGTCCAAAATAGCTTTCGCAGATTGGAGAGTACGTAATAAGGTTTTTTCGTCAATCGGCGTGAAATTTTCATGAAATTGCCAAGCCGTATCGTAAACCTCTTTAAAATCAGCTATATATTTATTGAGATTACTTAATTCCAAATGTTTGTATTCATATCCCGGACGTTGTCGCACCCAATCGGCAATTTTCCAAAACCGTTCAGGAAAAGGTTTGGTTAAATCCAAATGATTTGATACTTGTTCGAAATACAATTGAAACCCATAATCTTCAAAAAACTTTTTGTAGTAAGGTTTATGGTATTGCATGCCATAAGCCGGATGTGTAAAGCCCTCTACCAAAAGCCCCCAATAATTATCGTTTTCTCCGAAATTGATAGGTCCATCCATAGCTTCCATGCCCTGTTTCTGTAACCATTCTTTGGCTTTATCAAACAAGGCAAAGGCAGCTTCTTTGTCCTCGATGCATTCAAAAAATCCCATGCCTCCTGTAGCTTGTTGAAAAGTATAAGCTTTTTTGTCGTTGATAAAAGCGGCAACCCTTCCCAAAGCATTTCCCGAGTCATTTAATAAAACATAGCGGACAGCTTTCCCATGCTTAAAAAATTCGTTCTGCGCGGGGTCGAAAATCGCCTCTATTTCAGCTTCTAAGGGGCAAACCCAATATTCATCTCCTTTGTAGATTTTTCGGGCTACATCGTGAAACAAAGTCTTGCTTTTTCGGTCACATACCTCTATGAATTTCATTTATCTAATTTCTAAAAACAAAAAGCAAATGTATGAGTTTTTTTTTGTATCACAAAAAGCGTTAAGGAGTTATTTGCCGAAAATTTTCGGTAATCATAGTTCTAAACTATCATAAAGCGATTTTATAAACTGGAAAGCTTGTTTTTTGCAGTCATGGTAATTTGCAATTTTCTTTTCATTAAACTTTGTATTTTTTGAAAAATTCCTTTCCGGAGGCAAACAAAAATTGTACTTTTGCATCTGCCAATTATTATATTTATAACCTTTTATCATAACAAACGATGAAGAAATACACAGTTATTGCTGTTGCAGCTTTGTGCCTATTGGCATTAAGTTGTAAGCAGGGATCTAAAAAAGGGGATGCCAAAGTTATAGAGGCTCCTAAAATTACCATTCAAAACGGGCAGCTTACCCCTGAGGCTTTGTGGGCATTCGGCAGGGTGGGGGAAGTAGGTGTTTCGCCCGATAACAAAAAAATAGTGTTTACAGTAAAATATTTCAGTGTTGAAGACAACAAAGGAAATGCTGAAATTTATACGATGAACTCAGACGGTTCGGATTTAAAACGCCTGACTACCACCGCAGCTAGTGAAAACAGCCCTGCATGGAAACCCGATGGTAAAAAAATAGGATATTTATCGTCCGAATCGGGAAGTATGCAGTTATGGGAAATGGATGCCGATGGCAAAAACAACAAGCAAATATCGAATATCGAAGGCGGTATCGAGGGATTTGCTTATGCCCCCGATATGACCAAAGTGGTATATATCAAAACTGTTGCTAAAAAGAAAGATTGCGCTGATTTATATAAAGGTTTAGATAAAACCAGTGGCAGAATTAATGAAGATTTGATGTACCGCCATTGGGATACTTGGGTAGATGACTATCCACACCCATTTGTAGCTAATTATGATGGAAACAAGTTGAGCAACGATATGGATATTTTGAAAGATGAGCCTTACGAATCGCCTATGCGTCCGTGGGGAGGCATCGAACAAATAACTTGGTCGCCCGATAGTAAAACTATTGCTTATACTTGCCGCAAAAAAGTAGGCAAAGCCTATTCTCTTTCAACAAATTCCGATATTTATTTATACAATGTTGATAGTAAAAAGACTACCAATATTACCGAAGGGATGATGGGCTACGACCAAAACCCTGTTTTTTCGCATGATGGAAAGAAAATTGCTTGGGAAAGCATGGAGCGTGATGGATATGAAGCAGATAAAATCCGTTTGTTTGTTTATGATTTTGCTACCCAAACTAAAACCGATTATACACAAGCATTTGACCAAAATGCAGCCGGCTTAAAGTGGAGTGCCGATGATAAAGCTATTTATTTTATCAGCGATTGGCAGGCTACCGACAATATTTACAAATTGGCATTAGATACCAAAGCTATTGCACAAATTACACATGGCAATCACGATTATACCTCGGTAATGCTTGCCGGAGATAAATTGATTGGAACCAAAATGAGCATATCAATGCCTGTCGAAATATTTGCCGTTAATCCTGCAAGCGGAGCCGAAACTCAACTTTCGTTTACTAACAAAGATTTATTAGCCCAAATAAAAATGGGGAAAGTAGAACGTCGTAATTTTAAAGCTACAGATGGCAAAGAAATTATGTCGTGGGTTATTTATCCGCCCGATTTTGATTCTACCAAAAAATATCCTACCCTTTTGTATTGCGAAGGAGGACCTCAAAGTACAGTTAGCCAATTTTGGTCATATCGTTGGAATTTCCAAATTATGGCAGCCCATGGTTACATTATTGTAGCTCCGAACCGCAGAGGATTACCCGGATTTGGTCAGGCTTGGAACGAACAAATTTCGGGAGATTACGGCGGACAATGTATGAAAGATTATCTTTCAAGTATCGACCAGATGTGCAAAGAATCGTATGTAGATAAAGACCGTTTAGGAGCCGTAGGAGCCAGTTTCGGCGGATTTTCCGTATATTGGCTTGCAGGGCATCACGAAAAACGTTTTAAAGCATTTATTGCTCATGATGGGATGTTCAATTTAGAGCAGCAATATTTGGAAACTGAAGAAAATTGGTTTACCAATTGGGATTTAGGCGGACCTTATTGGGATAAGAGCAATAAAGTGGCACAAAATTCGTATGCCAATTCTCCCCATCTTTTTGTAGATAAATGGGATACCCCTATCTTAATTATTCATGGAGAATTAGATTATCGTATTGTGGCTTCGCAAGGAATGGCGGCTTACAATGCGGCTATTTTAAGAGGAATTCCTGCCCGCTATTTGTATTTCCCTGACGAAAACCACTGGGTATTACAGCCGCAGAACGGCATCTTGTGGCAGCGTAATTTCTTCGATTGGCTGGATAAATGGCTGAAAGTAAAATAGGGTTTAACGATAAATGATGAAGTATAAACTATAAATAAACGAGGGTGTCCGATTTTTTTGGATGCCCTCGTTTGCCAAAAGTAGTAAAGTAAGAGAGCGTAATTGCCAATTACGCTCAACAGCAAAGAACATTCTGTCAAACGGGGATTCAAAGATTCCCTAATAAAACAAGGATACAAATGGATATTTTTATTTTTAACACGCTTATTCCATATACAAAAAATGGCAAATTTATAAATTTATCTTTTGAACTTGGGTACATTATTTTTTTAATTTGTGGTGTAGCATTTATAAATTCTCATCTTAGATTAATTGTATATGTGATAGCACTGTCTTTGGCTCTATTTTTATTTTATAAATATAAAAAGAAAGTTGAAAGAGAATATTCTAATTTATCCATAAAGCTAATAGACGATACTCTAAAAATTGAAACTAACAATGGAGAGATAATAGTAGATAAATCAAATATTCGATTTATATTAATAAAATTCGATAATATAGAAGGAACAGATACCGGGATAAGATCATTTATTCCAAGCACAGGGGATAAAAATATCATCAAATTATTAATAAATGACAACTTGATTTCTTATAGGATATTGCTTTCAAATAATTCGGACTATTTTAGGCTGAAACTACTTGGAAAGTTTTTGCAGGACAAAGATATTGATGTAAGAATGAAAGGATTTTATAGATAGTTTTGATAATGTATCATTCCTAGTTCAACGAAAAGTTTATCAATAAAAAGAGTGGGAGGTGTTAAGCGGGATTTATAATTACGCTTGGAACAGAAAGAGCAAAACCGAAGCTCGATGAAGTTAAATACAATTTTCGCCCAACATTTAATGAAAATCCCGTCAAACGTCTGATGCACATATGTTATAAACCTTCAAACTTTATAACTATCTATTTCTATAAATCGGACTCAAATTAAAATTTTCAGGGAATTTGGCAGATATATCCTTATAAAAATCTTCTATGATTTTCATATCCGCATCGTAATCGCCGCTGGGGTAAATAAACTTATAAGCTCCGGCTTCTTTCTTGGCATAATCAATATAGCCGAAAACAATAGGAACTTTAGCCTCCATGGCAATCAGGTAAAAACCTTTCTTCCAATTTTTCGAAAGCTTGCGGGTCCCTTCAGGGGTAATAGATAAGGTGAGTTTGGGCATCTCATTTAGCAGCTTTACTGCCGATTCTACCATGTTATTTTTTTTCCCCCTGTCTATGGAGATTCCTCCCATTCGTTTAAGAATAAATCCGAACGGTGGTTTAAAAAATTCTTTTTTGATAAAAAACATGGATTTCAAATGCTTGCTGTTGCTTACCAGTTTCCCGATAACAAAATCCCAGCTGCTGGTGTGTGGAGCCTCTATAAGTACGCATTTTTGAGTTTCCGGCGGAAATTCATAGGGAACTTTCCAGCCCATTATTTTGAGGATTAAACCCGAAAAAGTCATTTTAGGATAGAAATTATTTTAGAATCCTACATTTAGCTCTTGTAAAGCCTTATACATTTCCAAGTCTATATCATACATTCTATACGACAAATAGCTTTTTAATGAATTATCCATTTTACTCGAAAATATGCCAAAGCCATTAATCATGTTCGTATATTCCGGACGATCTTGAACTATCGTTGTAGAGGGTTTGCTTAGTTCAATGTAATTGTTGATGTCTTCCGCCCCGACAGTTATGATAAACTGCACTCCCAGAGCCACTCTATCTGCCATAGGTTTTGCAGCAAGTTGATTTTGAACTACCCGAAGAAAGGCAGAACCCAAAACATCAATATTTTTAGCTTCATCCCCGTTCAATTTATCAGATAGTATAGTGCTTAATTTATAATCCAAAGAATCCAAATGCGTTATACCGCTGATGGTTTCATTGTAGAAAAATCTTAGAACAGGTTCATATCTTCTTCCATTGCGTACAGTAAGCCAGCTAAAAGTAATTTTACTTTTAGGGTCGTTTGTAAAATTCAGATTAAAACCATCAATAGGAAATAAACCCTTGCTTTTCAGGGGTTCCACAAGAGCAACAGGCTGGTCGGTTTGTACAGTTTCTCCGGTATTATTATTGATAATACGCAATCCGTATAAATAGGCAGTGCTTCCTACCCGTGTTTTTAGATTGCCTTTAGTAGCACATCGATACACAACTTGTACAGGATTGTAAAAAGTTCCGTCTTCTTTATTATAAATATATTCGCGGGAAAAATGAAGGACCTTGCCCGTTTCCTTCTTATTAGTATAAGCCTGTTTCAAATCATCCCATGTGCCGGTATATTCCAGCATATCAACAGAAAGATAATCACCATATATGTTTTCCGAACTATCTTTGGCTAAGATGTATACATTCTCATCTACCGTAAACGCTTTTACTATTTTAAGAGAACTCAAGCTATCGTCGGCATTTATGAGTCCGTACACGATAGTTACATCCTTATATTCAGCGTTAGGATTGAAATCCTTTGTGCAGGAAGTAGTAAATACAGATCCTAAAGCAAGTAATAAATAAAAACAAACGTGTTTATACTGTATCATTTCAATCAAAATAAATAAGAATACAAAGATATAAAATAAATCGGAATAATGAGATGTTTATCAACTTAAACACATATCTTTTATGCTGGTAGAGCAGACTTGATTTTTCAAACAAAAACTTTCATTGCCATTTTATTGAAGAGTTGTAACTTTGCATGTCTTCAATTTTTTTGCAATAAAAAAATACTATGCATAGAACACACACTTGTGGCGAATTGAATATGAGCCACGTAGGACAAACCACAACTTTAGCCGGCTGGCTGCAACGTTCCCGCGATTTGGGAGGAATGACTTTTATCAACCTTCGCGACCGTTATGGAATAACCCAATTGGTTTTTAATATGGAAACCCATGCCGCACTTTGCGAAAAAGCCCGTAAATTAGGCAGAGAATATATTCTCAAAGTTACCGGAACCGTTGCCGAACGGAGCAGTAAAAACCTAAAGATTCCGACCGGAGAAATTGAAATTATCGTAGAGCAATTAGAAGTATTGAACGAGGCTAAAATACCTCCCTTTACCATAGAAGAAAATACCGATGGCGGAGACGAACTGCGGATGAAATACCGTTATTTGGATTTACGCCGTCCGAATGTGAAAAGCAATCTGGAGATGCGCCACCGCATGTCGATTGCTGTACGTAACTATTTGAGCGGACAAAACTTTTTGGAAATAGAAACTCCGTTTCTTATTAAATCCACCCCCGAAGGAGCCCGCGATTTTATCGTACCTTCGCGTATGAACTCCGGCGAGTTTTATGCTCTGCCCCAATCACCGCAGCAATACAAGCAATTGTTGATGGTTTCAGGATTCGACCGTTACTTTCAAATTGTCCGTTGCTTTAGAGATGAAGACTTAAGAGCCGACCGTCAGCCCGAATTTACCCAAATCGACTGCGAAATGTCGTTTGTTACCCAAGAAGATATTTTACAGACTTTCGAGGGCATGACCAAATACCTGTTCAAAACCATTAAAGGGTTGGACGTAGCCGATTTTCCACGCATGACGTATGCAGATGCCATGAAATATTACGGTTGCGATAAACCCGATATTCGTTTTGGTATGAAATTTGTAGAACTGAACGAAGTTTTAAAAGGTAAAAATTTCAGTGTTTTCGATAGTGCCGAATTGATTATCGGTATCAAAGCCGAAGGCTGTGCAGAATATACCCGCAAGCAATTAGACGAATTGACCGATTTTGTAAAACGTCCACAAGTGGGAGCCAGCGGATTGGTTTATATCAGATATGGTACAGATGGAAGCATCAAATCATCAGTAGATAAATTCTATACAGAAGAAGATTTGAAAAAGGTAACCGAACTTTTCCAAGCCAAGCCCGGCGATTTAATCCTGATTATTTGCGGAGCTGCCGAAAAAGCCCAAAAAGCTTTGTGCGAATTGCGTTTAGAAATGGGTAACCGTTTAGGATTACGCGGATTCGATACCTTTGCTCCGCTTTGGGTTATCGATTTTCCTTTGCTGGAATGGGACGAAGAAACCCGGCGTTTCTATGCCAAACACCATCCGTTTACCTCGCCCAAACCCGAAGATATTGCTTTGCTCGATAGCGATCCGGCAAATGTACGTGCCAATGCTTATGACTTGGTAATCAATGGAACCGAGATAGGCGGAGGGTCGGTACGGATTTTCCAAAAAAATATACAAAAGAAAATGTTCCAAGTTTTGGGATTTTCCGAAGAAGAAGCCCAAAACCAATTCGGATTCTTGATGGACGCTTTCGAATACGGAGCACCTCCCCATGCAGGGATAGCTTTTGGATTTGACCGTTTTTGTGCTATTTTCGGAGGTTCGGATTCCATCCGCGACTATATTGCATTTCCGAAAAATAACTCAGGACGCGATGTGATGAGCGATTCTCCGGCAAAAGTCTCCGATGCACAGCTAAAAGAATTATGCATCAGAGTAGTAAATGAAGATATAAACAAGTAAGTCGGATTGTTGTTAGTTTAGATACAAGTAAACTAGGAAACTAGGAAACAAGATACAAGTTGTAGCAAGAAGATTTTCTAAGTAAACAGTAAACTTGTAACCCTTTTAACTAAAAATCATAAACAACTCAACAATAAAAATATTACATAACTCAGCAGATATTTTCAATAATGTTTGCTTATAAACATCAAACGTATGACCAGTTTCAAAGAATTAGGATTGGTAAACTCCAGAAATTTGTTTGCCAAAGCAGTAAAAGGCGGTTATGCCATTCCAGCCTTTAATTTCAACAATATGGAACAAATGCAGGCAATTGTTCAGGCTTGTGTTGAAACCAAATCGCCTGTGATACTCCAAGTTTCGAGCGGAGCACGCAAATATGCCAACCAAACCCTGCTGCGTTATATGGCTCAGGGAGCTGTAGAATATGCCAAAGAACTAGGTTGTAATGTGCCTATCGTTCTTCACTTAGACCATGGAGATACTTTTGAATTGTGTAAATCCTGTATAGAATACGGATTTTCATCTGTGATGATTGACGGCTCACATCATCCATATGAGAAAAATGTAGAACTAACAGCCCAAGTAGTAGAATATGCCCATAAATATGATGTTACCGTTGAGGGCGAATTAGGCGTTTTAGCAGGTATCGAAGATGATGTACAAGCAGAACACCATACCTATACAGAACCCAAAGATGTTGAAGATTTTGTAAAGAAAACCGGAGTTGATTCATTGGCAATTTCTATTGGAACATCACATGGGGCTAACAAGTTTAAACCCGAACAATGTACCCGCAATGCCGAAGGAATTTTAATACCGCCACCTTTGCGTTTCGATATTTTAGAAGAAATAGAAAAACGTATTCCCGGATTTCCTATCGTATTACACGGAGCATCAAGTGTTCCTCAGGATTTAGTTGCTGTAATTAATCAATATGGTGGACAAATGAAAGATGCTATCGGTATTCCCGAAGAACAATTGAGAAAAGCAGCGGCATCAGCCGTTTGTAAAATCAATATTGATAGCGATGGACGCATTGCCATGACAGCCGCCATAAGAGAAGTATTGGCAAAATCTCCTGCCGAATTCGACCCAAGAAAATATTTAGGACCTGCCCGCGATTCATTAAAAGAATTGTACAAACATAAAATTGTAAATGTGTTGGGCAGTGCTAACAGAATAGACTAAAAAATTCTTTAGTTCTTTTATAAGAGCCGTTGCATAAATGTGCAATGGCTCTTATTTTTTAAGATAACATATAAACTTTACAGCAGAATATTTGTATAACCTTAGGCAAATATTCTGCTGTATATAAAGAAATATCATCAAAAGAAATTGTTATACACTTTGTTACTCAATCAAAAATTGTAACTTTGCACAAACTTGAAAATGCGTACTCCAAATCTTATTTTATTTTAATATTTTGAATACTAGTAAACTATATTATTCTATTGGAGAAGTTGCAGAAATGTTCAACGTCAATACTTCGTTGATTCGTTTTTGGGAAAAAGAATTTGATTGTATCAAACCCGGCAAAACCCAAAAAGGAAACCGGATGTTTACCCAAAAAGAAATTGCATCAATTCGATTGATATATAATTTGGTAAAAGAACAAGGATATACTTTGCAAGGTGCGAAAACAGCATTAAAACAAGATCGTTCTACGTTGGAAAAAAATATGCAGGCAGTCCGCACGTTAACCCGTATAAAAAGCTTCTTACTAGAATTGAAAGAAACCCTTTAACTATATCAATTACAAAAAATAATTTCACGAATTATTGTTATAACGCTTTGATATGTAAAATATCAAAATCCTGAATGGCGAAGCCCTCATGAACACCTTTAGATATTAAATAAGAATGTGAATAAACGTGAAATTTTGAAATATGAAATATATATGGATATTGTTTATTCTACGAATCCCGACTTCAATTTTCATGCCGATGATGAGGAAATAAATACTTTACCCCCCCAACAACAAGATTTGCGGGTAATGCTGGATAAAAAGCAGCGAGGAGGTAAAAAAGTTACTTTGGTAACAGGTTTTGTAGGCAAAGAAGAAGATTTAGAAACACTTGGTAAATTACTCAAAACCAAATGCGGAGTAGGCGGGTCGGTAAAAGACCAAACCATTATCATACAAGGCGATTTTCGCGATAAAATTCTGCTCTTGCTAACCGAAAAAGGATATAAAGCTAAAAAAGCAGGAGGCTGATAAACTATTTATAAGAATTTAAAACCCAATAATAATGAAGAAGAATCTGATTTTATTTATAGCGTTGATTCCTTTTCTTGCATTAGGACAAGAAAAAGAGAACCGTATTTCGTCCAGTATCAATCAGGTTACGGTTTTTTTAAACCAAGCCCAAATAAACCGTACTGCCAAAGCCAAGCTGAAATCCGGTAATAATACCTTGATTTTTGAAGAATTACCTACACAAATCAATCCGCAAAGCATACAAGTTTCAGGAAAAGGAAATTTCACTATCCTATCCGTAAGCTTTCAAATCAATTACTTAAAAACCCAAGAAAAAAATAACGAAGTAAAAAAATTAGAAACTTCTTTGACTTCGCTCAATAAGAATATCAAAATCAAAGAGGCTTTGCGTGAAGTAATTACAGCCGAAGAAACGATGCTCAAAGCCAATCAAACCGTTTCGGGTTCCCAAACCGGATTGAAAGTGGCAGAACTGCGAGAAGCCACGGAGTTTTACCGTTTACGCCTTACTGACATCAAAACCCGCATGGTAAATGCTAATGCAGAAATAGATTCCTTAAAAAAAGAATCAAAACAACTTGAAAACCAGCTTAGCAATTTACGAGCAGTAGCTTCTGCTCCTACAGGAGAAATTATTGTAAATACTACTGCTCCAGCCGAAATGCAAGCTAATTTAGAATTGAGCTATTTGGTGTTTAATGCCGGTTGGATTCCAACTTACGACATCAGAGCTAAGGACATCAACAGTCTCATTAGCTTGACCTGCAAAGCCAATGTCTTTCAAAATACAGGCGAAGACTGGAATAATGTCATGCTTACTCTATCCACAGGCAATCCCACCCAAAGCGGTAGCAAACCAGAGTTAAACCCTTGGTGGTTGGATTACAATTACCCGAGGCCGGTATCACAATCACAATCACAATCGTTCATGAATTCTGTACCTCTGAAAGAAAAGTCTCGTAAAGTGGAAGAAGTTTCTGATGAAAAAATGGTTATGATGGATGGTTATTTTGCAGCCGAAGCTGCTCCTGCTTCCGCAGCCGATTTTGCGTATCAACATGATGCCATGACCAGTACCGAATTTTCGGTAGATATCCCGTATGATATTCCTTCGGGCGAGAAGCAACATACTGTAGAATACAAAAAACATGAATTACCAGCTTCGTATATTTATTATGCTGTACGTAAATTAGATAAAGATGCTTTTTTAATGGCTCGTATTGCCAATTGGAATAATCTGAATTTACTTTCAGGTGAAACCAATTTGTTTTTCGAAGGCACTTATGTAGGTAAGTCGTATTTAGATGTTCGTAAAATGAGCGATACCTTGGAACTTTCATTAGGTCGCGATAAAGGAATTATTATTACCCGTGTAAAAGGAAAAGACTTACTGTCGAAACAACTATTAGGCTCATCACAAAAGGAAACCCGTAATTGGGATATTGCAGTCCGTAATACCAAAAAACAAGCAATAAATATTGTAGTCGAAGACCAGATTCCGGTTTCGACAAATAAAGAAATAGAAGTAGAAGCGGTAGAAATATCGCAAGCCCAATTGCAAAAAGAAACCGGAAAACTAACATGGAATTTGAACCTTCAACCCGGTGAGAGCAAAGCCATGAAGCTGCAATATAATGTAAAATATCCCAAAGGAAAAACTATTATTTTAGAATAAGATGGAGCAAAAACAATTTCCTGATATAGAAATTGTAAAAGGCTATGAAGCCTATTTCAGACGTTTTTTGCAATTTATTGCTCAAAAAGAATTATCAAAAAGTTTAGGTGAAGAAGTTAAAAAATATGCTTTGCAAACGGTTCCAGAAATAAACCTATCAGATTTTCAACAGTTTTCCGACGATTCATACGTCCGCAATTATATAGGAAAAGATTACGAAACAGGTTGGGAAGCCTTGGTTATGAGTTGGAAAAAAGGGAATAAAACTACCATACATGGACATCCGTCTTTTGCAAACTACACCATACTCAGTGGCGAAATTTTAATAGAAACCTTTGATTATATAGATAATTGCTTAAAACCCATCGGAGAATACAGGGTAAAGTCAGGAGTTAGTTTTTATGCTTTTGGTGAAAGTGATAAATTTGATAATCATATCCACAGGCTTACATGCCTCAGTGATACAGCCCATAGTTTGCATATTTATTCCGACGATGCAAGAAAAGGAATGGTTTTTGAAGAAAAATAAAAAACCCATGGCAAAACAACATAATTGCGAAAGTTGTCCTATACGGGCAAAACACGACAAAGCACCCAAATCCTTAATCGGGCGTTTTTGGCGGTGGCATATCAATTTCTGTCCCGGATGGAAAAAATATTTTTCATCTTTAGCAGAAGAAAAGAAAAATGAATTAAGAGTAAAATATCGTTTAAAATAAATTTTGATACACGGTACGTTGTATTTCAGAATGATATTCTATGGCTAAAATTACTGTAAAAGATACGGAAGTAACAATTCTATCTATTAATGAAAGAGATTATATTTCATTGACAGATATTGCCAAATACAAGACAGATGAACCAAATACGGTTATTGGCAATTGGTTGCGAAATAGAAATACTATTGAATATTTAGGAATTTGGGAAAGTTTGTATAATCCGAATTTTAAACCCCTCGAATTCGAGGGGTTTAAAAAAGAAGCAGGATTGAATGCGTTTACTCTGTCACCCCAAAAATGGGCAGAAACTACAAACGCAATCGGAATTATTTCTAAATCTGGCAGATACGGTGGAACTTTTGCACACAAAGACATTGCATTCAAATTTGCCAGTTGGATATCTGTAGAATTCGAACTCTATATTGTTAAAGAATTCCAACGCCTCAAAGAACAGGAGCAAGAGAAAATTGGTTGGAATGCCAAACGGGAACTGGCAAAAATCAATTACCGCATTCATACCGATGCTATTCAACAAAACCTTATTCCTACAGAATTAACACCACAGCAAACCTCGATAATTTATGCCAATGAAGCTGATGTGCTAAATGTTGCATTGTTTGGCATAACAGCCAAAGAATGGCGGGAAGCCAATCCTAATTTGAAAGGTAATATTCGTGATTATGCCACTATAAACGAATTGATATGTTTGTCGAATATGGAGAATTTGAACGCTGTATTTGTCAACGAAGGACTTCCACAAAAAGAACGATTAATAAAACTAAACCAGATTGCCATTCAACAAATGAAAGTGCTGCACGAGGTAGAAAATCGGAAGTTATTGAAATAACTTACAAAAACGAGATAATTAGATTAAACAAAGTATATTACAAAATTTAACAATCAAGATATTTATAAATCTAAATGTCAATGAATTAAATATTGCATTAATATTAATAAAGTTAGAGACTTATAAATTGATACTATATGAAAAACTACCAACACGATTCACGTATTGTAATGACTCTCGATGCAGGAGGTACAAATTTTGTTTTCAATGCAATAGCAGGCAATAAAGAACTTATAGAACCTATCAAATTTCCAAGTTGTGCCCACGATTTGGAACAAAGTTTGAAAAATATAATTGAAGGCTTCACGGCGGTAAAAGCTAAACTATCAGATAGTCCTGTAGCTATCAGCTTTGCATTTCCCGGTCCGTGCGATTATCCGAATGGAATTGTGGGAGATTTAGGCAACTTACCCGGGTATAGAGGCGGAGTTGCATTGGCTGCCATGCTCCAAGACCATTTCCATATCCCCGTATTCTTAAATAACGATGGTGATTTATTTGCCTATGGCGAAGCTTTAGCCGGAATGTTGCCTAAAATCAATCATATTCTGAAAGAAAAAGGAAGCATTAAACAATACAAGAATTTGTTAGGCGTAACCTTAGGTACAGGTTTCGGGGCTGGAATTGTTATTGATGGACAACTGCTTATGGGCGATAATGCTGCTGCCGGAGAAATCTGGATCAGCCGCAATAAAAAATACAATCGTTGTTTTATTGAAGAGAGCGTGGCTATCCGTGCTATTATCCGGGTTTATAAAGAACATGCAACTTGTCCCGTTCCGGAAAATATTCAACCCAAAGATATTTGCGAAATTGCCGACGGCATTCAAGCCGGCGATGCAAAAGCGGCCAAAATTGCCTTTGAAGAATTTGGCGAAATGATAGGCGATGCTTTGGCAAATGCCATTACGCTGATAGACGGACTTATTGTTATCGGAGGAGGCTTAGCCAATGCGTATAAATATTTTATGCCCTCTATCATCAAAGAATTAAACAGCACGATAGAAACTTTAAACGGCGATAAATTAGACCGTTTAGAAGTAAAAGCTTTTAATTTGGAAGATGCTCAGGATTTAGAAAAATTCTGCAAAGGCGAACAAAAGGAAATTACAGTTCCTTTTTCAAACCGCAAAATACAATACGACCCTTTGAAACGGATAGGTGTAGGCATCAATGCAATGGATACGAGCCATGCGGTTTCGGTAGGAGCTTATAACTTTGCATTAAACGAATTGGATAAAAAAGAGGTCTTGTAATTGATTCAAATATCTTTTATACTAATAGCTAATTCAAATGTTTGATAACAGAGTAATTCAATGCTTTCGCAGAGCTTGGCGACCTGCGTTGAAAAATGCCCTATGGTTATTGAAAATTATCATTCCCGTTACTTTTTTGGTAAGTATTTTACAGTATTTCGGGATTATACAATGGATATCTACACTGCTTACCCCTGCATTTAAACTTATCGGATTATCAGGAGAGGCGGCTTTGGTTTTGGTAACAGGAGGACTATCGAGTATCTATGCAGCTATTGCAGTTATGCAGTCTATCCCTTTTTCGGTAAAAGAAGCAACTATTCTATCTGTTATGTGTTTAATAGCCCATAACCTGATTGTTGAAACAACGGTACAAAAGCGAACAGGTTCATCTCCTATCAATATGGTTGTTACCCGTATTGTAGGGGCAGTGCTGGTTGGATACATTCTATCTCGTCTTGTTCCGGAGAATAATTCTACCCTGATAAAAAAAATTACTACATCCGGCGAAATTTCTTTTGGAGATATGATACTAAACTGGGTTAAGAATACGTTCATTCTCATAGCAAAAGTGATCTCTATTATAGTAGGTTTGAATTTCATGCAGAAATTGTTGGAAGAATTTGGTATTATGAACCGGCTTTCAAAGATTTTTACTCCGGTTATGACTTTGATGGGCTTACCGAAAAATACAGCTTTTTCGTGGATTATAGCCAATATAGTAGGTTTAGCTTATGGAGCGGGAAGTATGATAGAACAGTTTGAACAAGGCAAAATTACCCGTAAGGAAAATAATTTATTAAACTATCATATTGCAGTATCTCACTCTATTTTAGAAGATACTTTACTGTTTGTTGCTATTGGAGTAGCCTTTGGATGGCTGGTTATTCCGAGAATAGTTTTAGCAATCATTGTAGTATGGTTTGTCCGTTTTTGGGGAACTGTACTTAGCAATAAACCGGTTCCCATTAAACAGAGAACCGATAATTAGTTACTAAATATGTTTTTATGAATTTCAGAAAACTTTTAGGTATTACTCTGCTTTTAAGTAGCTTGGCTGTAAAAGGGTACTCTCAAACAGTCACGGGTTCTTATGCATTTGTTCGTGGAGCAGACACTATAGAAGGCTTCATCATCAGGGGCTGTGTTGTTACAGATTCCTATCAATTTTTATCCGAAGAAGACAAGCAAAAGTACGCAAAATTAATTCGCAATGTAAAAAAAGTTTATCCTTATGCCGTACTTGCAGGAGAGACTTTAGATAAATACAATGAAATGTTATCAAAAATGACTTCTGAAAGCGAGCGTAAGCAAGCCATGAAAGAAGCAGAAGCAGATATAGAAAAAAGATTCACTAAAGATATAAAAGCGATGAGTTTTTCGCAAGGAATGGTGTTGCTAAAACTTATTGACAGAGAAACGGGTGACGCCTCTTATTATTTGGTTGAAGAGTTAAGGGGTAAGTTCCGTGCATTTTTCTACCAAGCATTTGCCAAGGTTTTTGGATATAACCTCAAAATGCGTTACGACCCCTATTCCAATACAGAAGACCGTATGATTGAACGTATTGTTTTGTCTATCAATCACGGACAAATCTAATTTGTATATTTATATTTCAAGATTTCACATTTCAGGATTTCAAGATTATATACTGGTGGATTTTAAAAATGATTTGTGAAATTATTTTTTTGTAAATTATATATTATCAGATATTAAGTGTCGAAATTATACCTTATCCCCACACCTATCGGTAATCTCGAAGACATTACTTTGCGAGCTTTGCGGTTATTGAAAGAAGTTGATTTGATTCTGGCTGAAGATACCCGTACAACAAGCCATTTGCTAAGGCATTATCAGATAGAAAATCAATTACAGTCTTTTCATATTTTCAACGAACATAAAACGGTTTCTGCATTTGCAGAGCAGATACAAGCAGGTAAAACCATAGCTTTGGTAAGTGATGCCGGAACACCCGGTATTTCCGATCCGGGTTTTTTATTGGTTAGGGAATGTGTAAAATTGAATATAGAAGTAGAATGCTTGCCCGGTGCTACAGCTTTTGTTCCGGCTTTAATAAATTCCGGCTTACCTTGCGACCGTTTTCTTTTTGAGGGTTTTCTGCCTCATAAAAAAGGACGTCAAACTCGTTTATTGATATTGGCAGAAATGCCTTGTACTGTTATTTTATATGAATCTCCTCATCGTCTGCTTAAAACTTTAGAACAATTAATAGAATTCTTTGGGGGGGAAAGACAAATATCGGTTTCCCGCGAATTGACCAAATTGCATGAAGAAAATGCAAGAGGAACTATAGAAGAGGTATTGAATCATTTTAAAACCAAATCTATTAAAGGAGAAATAGTGATTATTATTGAGGGTAAACCAGATAAAGGTAATTAAAATCTTGCTACCGCAGAAACTACAAAATTTCTACCTCCTGAAACCATACCCGAACTATAAGGGCGATAGCGTTGATCGGTTATATTTTCTATTCCGGCATTCAGTGTAAAACTGTCAGTAAACCTGTACATGGCTTTCAAATTCAAAGTGTACCAAGCCGGAGAATAAGGATTTCCGTTCCCATCCACAGCATACATATAGGTTTTGCTTTGTTCCGATGCTGTCATATCCCCATAACTTACCTGAGCACTATAATTCAAGTAAAAATCCAATTTGAATTTCTTTTGCACATAGGTAAAATGAGCCGTACCAAACAAAGGAGCTGCATGCCGCAAGGGTGTGGTAGTTCCATCGTCTTGCTCTTCTTCCCCTTTTTGATAATTTATGCGGGCTAAAGCTTCGATTCCGTTGGGTAATTTTAACTCAAAACCTGCTTCTATGCCATAAACATGTGCATTAGCAGCATTCTGCACCGCTTGTACTTTACACATATTACCGTCGTATAGCATACTGTCTTGTCCGTTGAAAGTAAAATCGCGTCGAACCATTGCATCCTGCAATTGGGTATAGAAACCGGTAATATCTATCCGCAAAAAATTCCCAAAGGTTTTAGCTAAAGTAACTTCTCCATTGTAAGCATATTCGGCTTTCAAATCGGGATTGGGAACCATAACGGTATGGGGTTGCGAATCGAACACTTTTCCCATATCATCTACATTGGGCGAACGAAATCCGGTAGAGAGATTAACCCCCAAAGACCAGCTTTTTTCGGGATGATAGATTATGCCCAAATTTCCTGTTAAATTGCCATTATTGATTTCCACATTTGTGTAAGGAAATTTATAAAAAGTGGTATCAAATTCGGCATTCAGCAAATACAGATTATACCTTGCTCCGGCAGAAAGTATTACTTTTTCGCTTATTTTGTACTCGTAGTTTACATAAGCGGCATACGATTGCCAGTTTGACATTGGGTAGCGTGAAGGTCCTGCAACTGTAGAATCGGCATCATTATAATTGGCTGTAATATATTGGTTGGTTCCGGTCGAATTTACATCATCGTAAACCATTTCTAATCCATAGAATAAATGATGCTTTTCATTGAGCGATTTAGAAAAATCGAAATTGGCAGAGAAAGCATTTACTTTTTCAATCCGGTTGCGGAGTTCTGTTTTTCCAAAATCGCGGTCGTGCCGGCTTTCTTCGAAAAACTGATGAGCCAGATTGATGTTCATTTCGTCATACATTATATTTTTCTGGGTATGTGTAATATTCAAATGGTTCATCATCCAATCCTGAGGTCCGTAATACCATTCGGCACTACGGGGCTTATCTCCTGTTTTATTAGTCCGAATCAAATTATCGTAACGATTATTATCCGATGAGGTTGAATAATGAAATGCATAAGTCAATTGCAAATGATTATTTACTTTATAAGCCAGCTTCTGCATCAGATTCATTTGGCTGTAAGCTGTACCTACTTGCAATAAAGGATTTTCATTGGTTATGGCAGCATCTGCATTATTAATCCGTTGCACATAAAACGGGCGTAAATAATTTTCGGAAGGTCCGTTGGTTCCCATACATAAATCACTAAAACGGCTATAGCTAAAACTGGTTACGGAAGCAAATCTTTTGCCTCCGATATTTACATCAAAATGCCCTGTTATTTCGTTGTTGGCAGACGAAAAACGGCTCATGCCTTTTCCGGTTATCAAGGGTTTGCCGGCGGTTGAAAATTGAGGTTTCAGTGTAGCAAAATACATCACACCGCCAATGGCATCACTTCCATACATTACCGACCCCGGTCCGAATAAAACCTCTGTATGTTCGATTGCCAAAGGGTCGAGTGAAATAACATTTTGAATATTTCCGCTACGGAAAATAGCGGTATTCATTCGAACTCCATCTACGCTCATGAGCAGGCGGTTGGTAGCAAAGCCTCGTATCATCGGGCTGCCGCCGCTTTGCTGGCTTTTCTGTATAAAGATTTCTCCCGATTCGCCCAGCATATCGGCAGCCGTTTGGGGGTTCTCAAATAAAACCTCTTTCGACGAAATGCTGAGAACTTTCATAGGGGTTTCACCCCTAAGCTGCTCCCAACGATTAGCCGAGATAATAATCGTTTTAAATTCTAATCCGGTCATAATGCTATCCGTTTTTTCTTGGGCAATACTTGTAAACGACCCCAGTAATCCGACTAGCATTAAAAGTAAATATTTTTTCATTTGAAAACTGCCATATAAAAATTATCTGATTTGCCATTCTTCGTCTTCCATTTCTTGACCGCTGATGATGTTCAAATAGTTTTGATAGCGAGAAGGGTCTATTCCGCCAGTCTCTAAAGCCTCTTTTACGGCACAGCCGGGTTCATGCACATGGGTACAGTTGAAAAAACGGCATTGGGGCAGAAGGGCTTTCATTTCTGGGAAAAACAAGGCAATTTCTTCTTTTTTGAGGTTATACATTCCAAATTCTTTGATACCGGGTGTATCTATTAAAAAACCTCCGAAAGACAATTCGAACATTTCCGCAAAAGTGGTGGTATGCTTGCCTTTAAGATGTACTAACGAAATATCTCCGGTCTTTAGATTCAGATTGTTATCTAACGCATTAGCCAAAGCTGATTTTCCTACGCCTGAATGTCCCGCAAAAGCATTTATTTTATTTTTCATCCTGTTTCTCATTTCTTCAATGCCTTGCCCTGTAAGGGCTGATGTTTCCAAACAAGTATAGCCTATTTTCTCATACACTTGCTTCAATTCATCATGGAATGCTTGCAGAGATTCTTCGTATATATCGATTTTATTAAAAACCAAAATAGTAGGAATTTGAAATGATTCGGATGCAACCAAAAAGCGATCGATAAAACCGGTAGAAGTTCTTGGAAAAGCAACAGTTACAATCAGAAAGATTTGATCAACATTGGAGGCTAGAATATGGCTTATTTTCGAAAGTTTGGTAGAACGGCGTACAATGCAGTTATGGCGGTCGTGGATTTTTATTATCCGTCCTGTGCCATCTTCAAAAATTTCGAAGACCACTTTATCACCAACGGCTACAGGATTGGTCGATTTGTAATCCTTTAAACGTAAATTTCCTTTTATGGTACATATTATTCGTTCCCCGTCGTCGCAGCGTACAGTGTATTGGCTGCCTGTTGTCTTTATGATAATTCCTTCTTTTTGCATCGATTAATTCTTAGCTTAATTACAAATTGAGCATCTTAGGGCAAATGTACACGAAAAATTTAGTTTATACAATTTTAAAACCATGAAGTTAAAGTGAAAACTTTAACTTATAGAAAATATGTATGTTGAACAATATTATATTTGATTTTCAGTTGTATATGTGTAGTTTTTGGGGTTTTTGCACATTTTTATTCTTCATCTCGCAAAAAGATTGTAATTTAGCAGTTTAAAATCAAGCTATGTCAAAGAAAGAGGATATATCTTATAGCCGTAAAATATTGGGTTCTTCGCTTACTACCATTATCAGTTTATCATTGGTTTTGGTTGTAATCGGGCTTTTTGGATTAATAGTAATACATACGCATTCGTTTACCAAACAGGTAAAGGAAAATATCGGGGTTACTATTTTTTTTAATGATGATGTGAAAGAAGCCGATATTTTAAAAATGCAAAAGGAACTGGATAAAACATATTATACAAAATCAACATTATACATAAGCAAAGATCGTGCTGCCAGTGAATTTCAAAAAGAAGTTGGAGAGGATTTTGTAAATTTTGCAGGCTTTAATCCTTTAAAAGCGTCCATAGAGTTGCATTTTAAAAGCGAATATGCCAATAATGACAGTATTCAGAAAATCCAAAAAGAGATTCAAAATAATCCCTTGGTATTTGAAGTGTATTATCAGAAACTGATGGTTGATAAAATCAATTCTACCATTAAAGTGATAAGTTTATTTGTATTGGGATTTTCCATCATTCTATTCCTTATCTCGATGGCTTTGATAAATAATACGATAAGGTTGAATATTTATAGCAAAAGATTTGTTATCAGAACCATGGAGCTTGTCGGGGCAACGCGTGGATTTATCTGCAAGCCTTTTATTATGAAAGGTGTCTGGCATGGTATCATAGCTTCATTTGTGGCAGTTTTACTGCTTACAGGAGCCTTGTATTTTGTGCAGCAACAGTATCCGGATATTATTAATCTCCGGTATTTAGATCTTTATGCTATAGTTTTTGGCGGTATTTTCTTAATCGGCATTGTATTTTCGTGGTTTTCTACATGGATAGCCGTTCATAAATATTTGAGAATGCAAACCGATAACTTATATTTTTAGTAATCATTATAAACTTGGTCATGTATGAAAAAAGAAACAGTAAATAAAGCAAAAGCTTCTGCTCCTGCACAAGAAACAGAACCTATATTCGGCAAAATGAATTATATATTACTATTAGCCGGATTAGTTTTATTAATATTGGGTTATTTATTAATGATAGGCGGCGAGAGCAAAGATCCTGCTCAATTCAGCTATGCTATTTTCGATTTTCAACGCCTTACCTTATCGCCCATACTTTTGTTGGCGGGTTTTATAGTAGAGGTTTTCGCTATTTTGTATAAACGTAAGTAATAATTTAAAGAATATATTTATTAGAAAAGGGACAAAAACATGCTTTTTGTCCCTTATTTTAATATAAAAAATTTGTAATATGGATTGGTTATCAGCTATTATCTTGGCTATTGTAGAGGGCATTACCGAATTTCTACCTATTTCATCAACCGGGCACATGATTATTGCCGGAAAGTTGATAAATCTGAACAATAATGAATTTGTAAAGGCATTTGAAGTTATCATCCAATTTGGAGCTATTTTATCAGTAGTGGTTTTGTATTGGAAACGTTTTCTACAGAGTTTTGATTTTTACTTCAAACTCGCTGTTGCTGTAGTTCCGGCTTTGATTATAGGTTTTTTTCTGAATGACTATATTGATGCTCTTTTAGAAAATGTTACCGTAGTGGCTGTTATGCTTATTGCAGGGGGAATTCTCATGCTTTTTGTAGATAAATGGTTTAATAAAGTAGATGAAGACCAAACGGTAACCTATAAAAAAGGAATTGTTATAGGTTTTGCACAATGTATAGCCATGATACCCGGAGTATCCCGCTCTATGGCAAGTATAGTAGGAGGGATGTCGCAAAAGCTTAGCCGTAAAACAGCCGCTGAATTTTCTTTCTTTTTGGCGGTTCCTACCATGCTGGCAGCTTCCGGCTATAAAATGCTGAAATTACTCTCCAATGATACCAGTGCAGCTTTGCTGAAAGAAAACTGGACTATTCTGCTTTTAGGCAATGTGGTTGCTTTTATAGTGGCATTGATTGCGATAAAAGGATTTATCAGCTTCTTAACCAAATACGGCTTTAAAGCCTTTGGGTACTACCGTATTGTAGTAGGAGGTATTATTTTAGTCTTAATCTTATTGAAAGTGGATTTACAAGTGTTGTAGCCATCTATACTATTCGTTTTAATTATTTTGCAAACATAGGACGATATATTATATTAGGTTATTTCTTCGTCATTGCTGTCGAAGACGAGGGACAAGGGTGAAACAATCTAATTTTAAATTTAGACAACCTTTCAAACAATCATTCTATGTTTGTATAAGGGTAAGATGCCGAAGCTTTGAGGAAGTACCTTGAAGGTGATATTTTTTATTTGAAGATTCATTATAAACTCAAAATAGCTCATCTATGTTAGAAAACTATCCTAAAACTAGAACAGAACTTACTCCCGATTACTTAAAGATTTATACTGAACATTATAAGAATAATAGAACCGGAAAAACAACAGGTGCATCTCTCGCTCAAAGAATGGAAGCATGGATGCATAGAAAAGTTGCGGAAGATGTAAAAAACAATAATGACAAATCTACATTAGAAATTGGTGCAGGAACATTAAATCAATTACAATATGAGATACCCAAATTGTACGATATTATTGAACCGTTTTCAGAATTGTATGAAAATTCAGAATATAGAAATCATGTAAGAAATATTTATGATGATATTGAAGAAATAAGCAATACCATAAAATATGATAGAATCATTTCTATAGCTACTTTCGAACATATCTTAGATCTTCCTAAGGTTGTTGCCAAATCTGCTATTCTTTTAAAAGAAAATGGAGTGTTGCGTATTGCCATACCCAACGAAGGGACAATACTTTGGAAGCTGGGTTGGAAATTCACTACAGGAATAGAATTTAAATTAAAATATGGATTGGATTATGGAGAATTGATGAGACATGAACATGTTAATACTGCGGATGAGATAGAAAAAGTATTGTTTCACTTTTTTAAAAAATGTTCCTACTCTTGTTTTGGTTTAGGGAAAAAAATAGCTTTCTACCGTTTTTATGAATGTTCGGAGCCTGATATAAAATTAGCTGAAAAATATCTTGAATATATTTCATAATCATGCTATTGTAAAGAGAAAAATATGAAAGGTATATAATTAGAATTAGTTATCTTTGCAAAGGGAGTATTACCTTTGAGATAATATTTAATCATGCAAAATAATGAACGATATCAATAAAAAAAAATCTGTAGATTGCACTGTTATTGCTTCTGTATTCAATGAAAGTGAAGGGATAAACGCATTTTTCACTTCATTATCATCAATATTATCTTCATTGCAGATTTCTTACGAAATTATTTTTGTAAATGATGGAAGTACAGACAACAGCCTTGAGTTATTAGAAGAAATTGCAGGGCAAAATGGAACAGTAAAAATCATAAGTTTTTCAAGGAATTTTGGACATGAAGCAGCTATGATTGCAGGGATAGACTATGCTTGTGGAGAAGTTATTATTTGCATGGATAGTGACTTACAGCATCCAACCGAGATGATTCCTAAAATGTTGCAAAAGAAATCAGAAGGTTTCGATGTAATAAATATGGTAAGAACAGATAGGGAAGATGGCGGATTATTACAAAAAATGAGTTCGAAATTTTTCTATAAATTTATCAACAATATTTCCTCTATAAATTTAGCTGAAAATGCTTCCGACTTTTTCCTTATTTCAAAAAAAGTGGCAAATGTTTTAAGAAGCGATTTTCGGGAAAGAACCCGATTTTTAAGAGGAATCATACAATTGGTTGGTTTTAAGAAAACCACGTTAGAATATTTTGCAAAAGAACGATATGCAGGGAAAAGCAAATATTCTTTAGGAAAACTATTGATACTTTCATTTACAGCCATATCTTCCTTTTCAAAAGTTCCATTACAACTAGGAATTATCATTGGATTAATATTTGTTTTCCTTAGCATCATATTAATTATTTTCTCCATAATAATGTGGTTTTTAGAAAAACAGGTTCCCGGTTACACCACATTGGTCGTATTTTTAAGTGCTTTTGCCGGAATTCAACTATTTATTACAGGTATTATCGGACAGTATCTCAGCTATGTTTTTGATGAAATAAAAGGCAGACCCATTTATATTGTCGATGCAATTTATAACTTTGAAAATAAAGAAAGTAAACAAGAGAATGACTAATTCTATAAAAAACATTCAGGAAAAATATTTTTCTGAATCTAAAACATATTTATGGTTTTTATTTTTTCTAACCATTCTTCTTACTTTATTTCCATTCTTTAAAATCGGGTTTACTACTGCCGATGATTTTGGGTATTATTTAAGGACATTAGATGGGACAGTATTTAGTGATGCAGTAAAATCGGCGGAAAATACAGGACGATTTTACCTTTATTTTGTAAAGCCGATTTATTCTATTCCTTATCTTGTCGATAATTTTTATTTTACGAAAATAATTCAATATTCATTTTTATTATGGTCTTTTATCCTATTTACCGTATTGATAAAAAGGATATTTAAACAAAATGAATTTTCATTGCTGATCTTTTTACTTTTATTTACTTTTTTATCTGTTACCCCGAATTTCCATATACCTGTAATAGCTTATCCATTTTATTTTACATTCAGCTTCTCTATATTTTTAATTTCGTTGTTGCAACTTTTAAAGTATTATGAAACTAATAAATATAAATGTTTGATTGTATCCGCTACATTATTTTCTGTGGCATTACTTTTTTACGAAAATTTCTTGATTTTTCTTTTATTTATTCTAGGATTCATGGCGTTAAAGAATTTCGTTGAACAAAAATTCCGATTTCTTAAAAATAAATCCTTTTATAAAGAGATACTTCCTTTTATCCTTGTTTTCCTTGCATATTTAACATGTTATTTTATATATAAAAAAATAAATAATGAGAGGGGATATTATAGCGGGAGTTCTTTTGTTCAAGATTTCAATATTCATCATTTTTTGGAAGTACTCATAAATTACAATAAGGCATCTCTTCCCACCAAAATGTATCATGAATTTCGTAGTATTATTGAAATGTACTCTTTATTACAGGGCGGACATCGGCATAATTTTTGGTACATTTTGCAGAATTCTACCCTTATAACAATTCTGAATTCAATTATACAATCTTTTCTATTTGTCTCCATAGTTCTGAAAATCAAATCTACTATTTCATGGAAAAAAGCGGGAATGGCTTTTTTAATACTACTTTTACTTACTTTTTCAGTGCATATCTTGTTGGGATTAACAGACAAGTATCAAGGCTCGGATTATTGGCGAAATGTTAGCGGATATGTAACTACATATTATTCTTATTTTTGTATTACAACCTTGATTGGCTTTGTAATTTATGCCTGTATAAAAGCATTTTACAGCAATAAGTATTTAAAAAATCTTACTATAGGAGTGTTTTCTGTTGTAATTTTTGGATTATCAATTATGATGGGATATACCAATGAGCATCTGAGTAGAGCTTGGCAGCAAAGCCAAAACAAGTTTAATATAATGGATAAAGTATTAGAGAAAAGAATATTTGATAAAATCCCTAAAAATGCAACTATATATACAGGAGAATTGAATCCATCTTTATATGATTTTGGGTTAGGGATTTGTAGTTATCCAAGCTCATGGAAAGATTATGTTTTTCTCAAAACAGGGAAAAAATTAAATATCTATACCTTATTAGATGACTTTAAACACAATTTATTACAAGATTCTTTACAACATGTTTATTACATTAGCCTATATGATACTCCTAAGAACCAAGATGTTTTATTGGTGTTATCCAAAATCAACAATAATTCCATAAAGAAGAATGAGGAGGAGACCATGCTTAGTGCAATTACTGCTAATGAAGCTGATGTATATTACTATTCTCCTAACAAAGAATTTATATTTGAGTTTTATATTCCGAAGTGCAAACAAGATTCTTCTTTTGTATTTATTAATAATGTTAACTATAAAGTTTATCAAGGTTTAAATGCAATCAGAATTAACAATATGAACAAGAAAGAAGAAATTACATTATTTACTATAAAATCTTCTGAACCATTTTTAGCAAAAAGTTTTTCAATTTCTACAATAGGAGACCTTGATACTGAATGTTTTCAATTTAATTAAAGGTGCTATATACCAACGCTTTTCGAAATTGGATTTCTTCTGGTGATGATGTTGAATAGACCTCTTCAGAAGAAGTCTACTATAAAATTTTACCCTTGAAAATAAATAGCTTATGCTATTTATTAAAAAATAATTACTAAAGAATTTGGAATATTAATAATTATATTCGTACTTTTGTCTCTCGCATTTACAGCATTCTGTATAAACATTTCTCAAATATTTATAGCTATGCCGTCTTTTGTAAAACATCTAAGTACATATACAGAGACCCCCCTTTCTCTGCCATTAAATCTAAGTTATTTTAGATTTATATTTTATGTTGCATGTGCATACAGAAATTTGCAAAATATAAGAAGCCAAATTTCTAAGACCTTTTCTTTAGGGTTAATCTCATTTATTTCTATCTCTTATATCTGCAAAAATAAGCATATTGTTTAGGGCTATTGTATTTAGTGAGAATACTAAACAATAGCAGACAATCTAAGAACGTTAACAGAACAGCCTGTCTTTTTCGGCTGACTTATATTTTAAATTTCAATAACTAAAATAATCAAAAAAAAGAATTATGAAAAAAGCAAACAAATGGATTTTAATAATACTATGCCTAATATTAGGGCTAAGCGTGGAAGCACAATTGAAAGTAGATAAGAATGGATTGGTAGAAATTAATGCCCAAACGCAGGATTGGTGGCCTGCATTAAGGGTAAAAGTACCAACCGCAAATTCATGTGCCTACAATCTTTGGTATAATGGAAAAGATCGGTTTTATGTCCATGCATCCGGATACCTATGGGCTGAAAAAGGAGGATACTTCGGATCTGATATACGGCTCAAAAATAATATCAAAAAAATAGAATCGCCCTTAGAAAAGATACGAAAAATAAACGGAATAGAGTTTTCCTACAAAAATGATGACACTATTAGTAAAGATGCAGTTAAAGGAAATGCTTCTGACGATAATAATCGTATGCGTCTCGGATTTATTGCCCAAGACATGGAAAAAGTAATTCCCGGTGTTGTAAAAGATATGCCGAATGGGATGAAAGCCATAGCCTATACCGACTTAACAGCATTATTAGTAGAAGCTTTAAAAGAGCAGCAAAATATAATTGATGCACAGAGTATGAAGATAAAAGAATTGGAGAATAAAATCAATACAACCATAACAATACCTGTAAAAGATTCTGATTCAAAGAAAAAATCATTAAACCTAAATGATGACAAAACAGAAAATACGATTGATATTACCAATGCATTTTTATTCCAAAATGCACCTAATCCATTTTCCGAATGTACAGAAATAAAATATTTTGTTCCGGAAAATATACATAATGCGATTTTATATATGTTTGATCTGCAAGGAAACATAAAAAAACAAGTAACCTTACAAGAGAAAGGAAAAACGGCTGCAATAACTATCAATGGAAATGAGTTGCAAGCAGGAATGTATGTTTATTCTTTAACTTGCGACGGACAAATCGTAGATACTAAAAACATGATTTTAACAAAATAAAACTACAATGATGAGAGCAATGAAGTGGAATTTTTCAATGGTAACGCTTCTCCTTATTTTGGGATTTTCTTCTTGTAATAATAAAGAGGAAGAAGAACCGGATTATAGGGATAAATGGTTAGGAACTTATCAATGTGAAGAATATCTGTCTGTCTGGCGTATGACTGTGGATTCCTTAGGTAACTTTGGAGATACGACTATTTATTATCAATACCAAAACACAGTACAAATAACTGCAAAAGGAGATTCTATACTCCAATTTTTTGTAAAGAGAAATAATAGCAGTTATGAAGCAGTAGTGCGTAGCTCAGGTAGTTTTACTAGACCTCCAACCAGTTATGGAGATCTTGGTATTGGAGGTAATTTTGTAGGGGACAGTCTCTATATGTATATTAGTTATCCGCATGGGCATGCATCTTCTTCATCTTCATCATTTGAAGGGAAAAAAGTAAAAAATTAAAAGTGATGGAAAAAAAATTTATACTAATAATTTTAGCGGAATTGCTTATGCTTTCTGCATTTAGTCAAAATCCGGTACAAGATAAAAATTGGGAAGTAGTATTTCAGGATGGTTTTGAAACATTTAATACAAGCAGATGGGTAAAACATAATAATTATACTCACGGAGTATATAATCCAAGTAAAGGAATATACAATGAAGAAGCTCCCATATCGAATAGTGCTAATGTATATATTGCAAACAATGAACTTATAGTGGAAACCAAAAAGTTGGACAATCCGATTGCATGCCCAAGGCCTAGTGGTGAGTGTCAGTATGGTGGATGGCATTATTATACTTCAGGTGTTTTTGCATCAAACTCAACATACAAGTACGGTTATTATGAAACCTATGCTAAATTACCTGTAAGTAGTGGCTATTGGGCAGCCTTCTTTCTTTGGAATGTATGTCCATCCGAGCAAACTTCCGATTGCTGGTATAATGAAGTAGATGTTTTTGAAACGCAAGGTTATGCTGCAAATACTGTTGCAAGTAATGCCTTTTATGATTTTACATGCCCTGCAAATGATACTATATGGCCTATAGGCTCAGAGAAACACAATTGCGATTACTCTAATGGCTACCATTGGTATGGTTTAGAATGGGATAAAAATAAATTAACTTGGTATGTAGATCATAAGCCCGTTAGGCAGGAAGTTAACAATATAAAGGGCATTGGCATACAAAATCCTATGTATATTATTCTGGGTGTTGCATTAAGTCCTAAAGTTGATCCTAGCTGGGGATGGGCTAATCAAATAAATTCTAGTACTATATTTCCTAATTATATGCATGTTGATCAAGCAAATGTTTATCGTTTAAAAATGGATTGTAATACAGTAATTAATGAAATACCCAATTTCAATACCTTTTATTATGCCGTTAAAAAATCAATTACTTTAAGCAGCAATACCAAAATTCCTCAAGGTTCAAATATTGTATTAAGGGCAACAGATTATTTGGAACTAAAATCCGATTTCGAAGTACCCTTAGGTGCTGAATTTACATTTTCAGCTACCCCTTGTTATTAATTTTCTTTATCTTTAAACATGGATATTGACTAAAACCTACAAACCAAATCACCGCGGGCAGGGCAAGCCTGTTTGCATATTTATTAATACCAAAATCACAAATCTTATGGCAACAGAAACCGGACATGTAAAAAACTTGGGCAATTTAGCCACGTTAATCAGCTACATCGAGAACTTCGGCAGTGCTTACAAACCAGCCAACCCCATGTTGGCAGTAAATGTACTTAAAAAACTGTATGCAGATACGGAGGCAAGTATCGCGGCAGTAGATCAAGCCAATTTGGCATACATGCAAGCCGTAAGCGTCCGCAAACAAAGCTTTGCATCTGTCGACCCACACGCCGACAGGTATCCGGGCATTAGCCCTTATGCGTATTGCTTTAATAATCCAATTGGATTTGTCGACCCCGATGGTAAAGACGGTCGTGTAGCAGTTAAGCAAAATGAAAACGGTAAAGGGGGGGCTAT